>JBAWAV010000028.1:0-1802 GCA_049589475.1 Mycobacterium sp. | reverse complement strand
CCTCAGTCTCGTCCTTGTGGCGATCATTGGCGATCGCGTTAAGCGGGAAGCTGAGGACGAGTGCCACGATTGCGTTCAAAAGCACGGTTGCCAGCGCAATATAGCTCGGCACGGTATAACCAAAGATATGGAATACCCAGGTTGAGCCGAACGCATTCATCGACACGAGCCAGGTAGCGGAGACGATGCCCACCAACCAGCCGATGAGCAGCGCCCAGCCATTGAAGAACCGGGTGAAGACCGAGAAGGCGATGGCCGGGAAGGTCTGGATGACCCACATGCCGCCCAGAAGCTGCAGCTGCACCGCGAACTTTGTGGGGATGGCCACGATGAACACCATCGCGCCGATAACCATGACCATGGCGAACAGCTTGGCGACCAGCGTTTCCGCACTGCCCTTTGAACGGCTGATGAACGGCTCATAGATGTCACGCGTGAAGATGTTAGCGGATGCAATGGCCATGATCGCCGCCGGCACAAGCGCGCCGATGGCGATGGCCGCAAAAGCCACACCCACGAACCATCCCGGGAACTCATTCAGAATGAGAGCCGGTATGGCAAAGCTGGCCTTGTAATGCGCGAAGCCCGCCGCGAACTGTGGCAGCTTGTCCACACCCGACACGGAGGCCATGAAGCCCAGCAGAGCCAGCAAGCCCAGCAGCACCGTATAGGCGGGCAGCAATGCGGCATTGCGCTTCAAAACCTTAGGGCCTGCCGATGACAGAATGGCCGTGGTGGTATGAGGATACAGAAACAGCGCCATTGCCGAGCCGAGGGCAAGCGTCGCGTAGCCCGAATAAGCGCCAAGGCCGCCAGCGGGTGGCGTTGCCAGGATGAGTTTGGCCGGCGGTATTTTTGCAAAGATGTTGCCAAAGCCACCCAAGGCAATGGGAATCGCGATGATCGCGACAATAACCGTCAGATAAATCAGCAGATCCTTGACGATGGAAATCATCGCCGGAGCGCGCAGACCAGAGGTCCAGGTAAAGGCAGCCAACACGGCGAAGGCGGCAATAAGAGGAAGGTGGCCAGGAATACCCAGCGCACCGATGACCACCTGCATGCCGATCAGCTGTAGTGCGATATAAGGCATCGTTGCCGCAATGCCGGTCAGGCCCACGGCCAGCGCCAGCCAACGGTTGCCATAACGTCCGCGCACGAATTCCGGTCCCGTGATGTAGCCGTGCTTTTGGGCCACCTTCCAGAGTTTCGGGAATACCAGATAGAGAATCGGATAGCAGACGACCGTATAAGGCACGGCGAAGAAGCCGATGGCGCCGGCGCCGAATATCAGGGCCGGGATCGCGATAAAGGTGTAGGCCGTATAAGTGTCGCCGCCGATCAGAAACCACGAGACCCATGTACCAAAGCGCCGGCCACCCAGGCCCCATTCTTCAATATGAGCCATGTCGCCAGCTTTCCAACGCCCGGCCATGAAGCCCAGAATGATGACGAAAACAATCAGAAGCAGAAAAACGATGGTTGCGACGGGATAGTTCACTTTTCGGCTTCCTTCTTCTCTTCCACTTTATAGATAATCCAGATGAGGACGGAGGAAATCGGCACAGCCAGAATCTGGTACCAGTAGAAGAATGGGAAGCCGAACAAAGTTGGATTGACCCTGTTATAGACCGGCACCCAAAGCGTGATAAAAAATACGACCAGGAACAAAATTCTGATCATGGCAGTCCCTCCCTATATGGCGGGAGGCATGCCTTCTCGGTGAAGATTTTGCAAGCTTTTCGCCCTTGCAATCAGGAAGCAAGCGGCCATGGAATAGGCTTGAAAGGCGTCCGATCAGG
>JBAWAV010000027.1:0-4373 GCA_049589475.1 Mycobacterium sp. | reverse complement strand
AGCCCTCGAGGAACTTGGCCGGCAGGTTGTCGCCACCGAGGTCCGACGGCTTGCCGTTACCGCAGTACATCCACACGCGGGTGTTGTTGGCCACGGTCTAGCTGACGTTCACCAGCGGGTCGTTGCGCTGCCAGGCCGGGTCCTCCTTCGGGCCCCACATGTCGGCGGGCTTGTAGCCGCCGGCGTCACCCATGGCCAGACCGATCAGCGACGGCCCCATGCCCTGCGAGGGATCCATCAGACCGGAGAACGAGCCGACCTCGATGAACTGGTCGGGGTGGTAGTTCGCCAGGTTCAGCGACGAAGCACCCGCCATCGACAGACCGACAGCCGCGCCGCCGGTCGGCTTCACCTGCTTGTTGGCCGACAGGTACTGCGGCAGCTCGCTGGTGAGGAAGGTCTCCCACTTGTAGGTCTGGCAACCGGCCTTACCGCAGGCCGGCTTGTACCAGTCGGTGTACCAGCTGGACTGGCCACCCACCGGCATGACGAGCGACAGACCGGACTGCAGGTACCACTCGAAGGCGGGGGTGTTGATGTCCCAGCCGTTGAAGTCGTCCTGCGCCCGAAGTCCGTCGAGCAGATACACGGCCGGCGAGTTGGCGCCGCCGCTCTGGAATTGGATCTTGATGTTGCGACCCATCGCCGCCGACGGCACCTGCAGGTACTCGACGGGCAGCCCCGGTCGGGAGAACGCGCCAGCGTCCGCGGTCTGGCCCACGACGCCGATCAGGCCCGGCAGCAGAGCCGCAGCGGCGGCCCCTATCGCGAGCCGGCGCGGCAACCTGTTTGCCACACCGCGAAACCTGTCAACAAGCCTCATTCTTGCTTCCTCATTCATTGTCGGGCCCAACATTGTGGGTCGGACTGCATCGCCCTAATTGCCAGCTTCTGCTCGAGCCGCTGCTTGGCTCGCATCGTCGCTGAGCGCGCAGCTGTGCTCCTGTAGTGAACCACATCTTGTGGAGTGGACTCGCCACTGACTGCGTCCCTCACTCGGCCTCCGACCGTGGTCAGAAGCGCTGCGCCCGGCCGCGAATCACCCCGTTGTGAATGTGCCGACGAGTGGTCGTTCGCCGGTAAGGATACATATTCGACGTTGCTGGGCGCCGGCCGGGTCGGTCGGTGCGTCACGCACGGCATCCCGGTCGAACGGCTGACAAAAATCTACGTCACAGCACCGGCAGCTAGGGGCCGGTGGCGGGCAGGCCGGTGTAGGGAGCGCCGCCCGATTCCGGCACAGCCAAGCCGCACCTGATGAGTTCGTAACGCGGAACCCGGTCGATCCGGTACTTGGTGAACTCATAGGAGTGCAAGAAGTTCGACACGAACCGGTGCACGCTCATCGGGCCGCGCACCGAGCTCAGCATCTGCTGGGTCGCCGGGCACTGCAGCGCCGCGGTGGCCTGCTGGACGAACTTCGCGTCGAGGTAGCCCGGAATACCCGGATACCCCTTCACCCAGGGCCCGTCGGCGATCACCCAGTCCGGGAAGAGGTTCTTGTCATGGCCAATACGGCCGTGCTGCAGCCGGGCGGTGTGCGCCGCCAGCGGGTTGGCCAGACCGATCTGGTCGATCACCCGGACCTCGAGCCCGACGTTCATGCCCACCATGCCGAGGTTGGTGAAGAAGACGGCGTGCGGCCCTTTCTGCGGCGCGGGCGGTGGGGCGGGCGGATTCGCTGGTACCGGTGGTACGAGATCCCACTGGTCGTAGTTGCCCGACGGCAGCAGCAGCGCCCCCTCCGGGGTGTTGTTGAGCGCCACCAGCACCGCCCGCATCCGCGGGTAGTCCAGGTAGTCTGCGGCGGTCAAGGGGTGCGCGTGACCGGTCGCCTGCGCGTAAAACCGGCGCTCGTCGACGATGCCCGAGTAGGTGACCCGGGTCGCGTCGTCACCCAGGCCGCTCGAATTGGCCGCGTACAGCGCCCAGCCTGCGACCGCCATCCACAGCGCGCTCACCCCGCCGGCCAACCAGTAGCCGGCCTCGCGGGACAGCCGGGTCCCTTCCGGGAACGCCACCGGCACCACCGCCACCGGGGCGAGCAGACACAGCAGCGGGGCCAGCAGGACCCGGCCGTGCATGAAGTCGCCGCCTTGCCGTATCCAGTACAGCGCCTGCAGCAGGCCGCTGACGAGGATGAACACCACGACGGCCGTCGGACTCTGCGCTGTGCGGGCCAGCGGTCTGCCCGCCGGCGACGCCGGGTCGGGTCCGCTGCGGCGGCGAGCCGACGCCCACAGCAACAGACCCAGGCCGGTCAGCAGCAGCGCCGGCACCCACAATGCGTAGGGCTCGTTGAAGTTGGACAGATAGATCAGGCCCTGCGACCACTTGTCGCCGCCCGCGTCCTTGGCCAGCGCGGTGCCCGGGAACAGCAGCCCGTAGTAGCCCATCCGGAAGATCTCATAGCCCACCGGCAACAAACCGCCGGCCAGCACGATCGTCAACTGGCGCCGCCACCCCTGCGCCACGATCAGCATCATGATCAGCGCGAGGCCGCCGATCAGCGCCAACTCGGGACGCACCAGCACGCTGCACCCCGCCACGAACGCCAGCGCGGTGACGAAGACCGGCCCGGCCGCATTGGCCCGTCCGGCTAGATTGCCCCGCCCGGCCTGCGACCAGCAGACCATCATCCACCAAAGCAGGCCGAGATAGGCCATCACCAGGCCGCTCTCCAACCCGGACGTCGCGAAGTCGCGGGCAGGCGGCACCGCGAGGTAGACCAGTGCGCCGGCGGGCAACATGATCGCCCGACGGCCCAGCAGGCTCGGGGCGAACAGCCGGCCGGTGCCCAACATCAGCAGCGCCAGTCCCAACAGACTCAAGCCGAGAGCGAGGACCAGGGCGACGTATTCCAGCCGCATTGGCCAGGTCAGCCAGCTGCCGGCGTACACCAGATACGTCCACACCACCGACGTGTTGGCCTCGACCCGCTCGCCCATGTTGAACACCGGGCCGTTGCCGGCCAACAGGTTTCGTACTGTGCGCAGCACAATCAGCCCGTCGTCGGCGATCCAGCGCCGCTGCCAGGCGCCCCACCCGAACAGCACCGCGACGACGGCCACGCCGGCCCACAGGCTCACCCGAACGGTCATGTCGTACGGGAATGCGGGCCGGTCGAAGAGCTTGATCACCGGCCAGCGTGACGGGGCCTTCGAGGCCGGGTCAGCCGAGGAAAACTGCGGCACCTATGGTTCCGATCCAGGCGAAGAACAGCACCTGCAGCACGCGGTCGCGCAGCGCAATGTCCTCGGGCTCGCCGGCGAGGCCGCCGTCGACGTCCACCGCATAGCGAAGGATCGCGATGGTGAACGGCACCATCGACACCGCGAACCAGGCGGCACGGCCGTGGTCACGCTCGAAGGCCCACAGCCCGTAGCAGACCACCACCGCGGTCGCCGACATCGTCCAGACGAAGCGCAGATAGGTGCTGGTGTAGCTCTCCAGCGATTTGCGGATGTTGGCCCCGGTGCGTTCGGCCAGTTGCAGCTCGGCGTAACGCTTGCCGGCCACCATGAACAGCGACGCGAACGCGGCTGACAGCAAAAACCATTGCGACAGGTGGGTATTGGTGGCGGCGCCACCGGCGATCGCGCGAAGCAGGTACGCCGACGAGACGATGCTGATGTCGATCACGGCTTGGTGCTTGAGGCCGAAACAGTAGGCCAGCTGCATCGCGAGGTAGACGGCCATCACCAGCGCCAGGTTCGGGCTGAGCCACCACGCCACCCCGAGCGACGCCGTCGCCAACACCGCCGCGAGCGCGTAGGCCAGCCACTCGGGCACAACGCCGGCCGCGATCGGGCGGTTGCGCTTGGTCGGGTGCGCGCGGTCGGCCTCAACATCGCGGACATCGTTGACCAGGTAGATCGACGAGGCTGCCAGAGAGAACACCACAAAGGCGACCGCCACCTGACCCAGCATCTTGCGGTAGTCGTGGTGGACGTCGGTTCCTAACGCGGCCAGCGGGGCCGCCGCCACCAGGACGTTCTTCACCCACTGGCGCGGACGCATGGCCTTGACCACGCCGACGATCAGGTTGGTCGGCGGTCCGGCCACCCGGCCGTTGGCGGCGTCTACCTCGCTCATGCTCCACCCGTCCTAACCCGATAGCGGTCGTCAGCGCGGGAAACGATCGCCGCGACGGCGGCCCCGACGGCCACCCCGGTGGCCACGTCGCTGGGATAGTGCACGCCGAGCAGGACCCGGGACAGCGCCATCGGCGGGACCAGCAGGACCGGCAGCGGCAGGCCGGTGGCCCGGGCCAGCAGCACTGCCGCCGCGGTGGTCGACGTCGCGTGCGCCGACGGAAAGCTCAGGCTGCTGGGCGTACCGACGTTGACCGCCACCGCGGGATGATGCGGCCG
>JBAWAV010000026.1:0-21946 GCA_049589475.1 Mycobacterium sp. | reverse complement strand
GGTCTCGACCCGGTTGACCGGCCCGGCCCGCTGGACGCGGGTGCGTCGCGGGTTGCTCGCCGTCTCCTCGATCTTCGGGTTCTTGATGCTGGCGCACGGGACCTGGTCCATGTTGGGTGCCGCGGCGGTCGGCGCACTGGGCGCTGTGGCCGCTGAATGGCTCTCTCGCTCGCGCGAGACACGCCGACAGCCGGAACTGGCCACGCTGTCGCCGGAGCCCGCGCTCAACGCCTGAGGCAGTCGCTACGGCACCGCCGTTGAGTACAGCCAGGCATCCCACAGCGGCGCCAGCGACTCGCCGCAGTAGCCGGCGGCCAGCGTGGTGAAATCGTCGGTGCCGACGCTGGCGTGGCTGTACCGCGTCGTCCAATCCTTGAGCAGCGCAAAGAATTTCTGATCACCCAGACGCCGTCGCAGAACGTGCAGGGTCAGCGCGCCGCGTTTGTAGACGCGGTCGTCGAACATGTCGCGCGGCCCGGGATCGGTCAGCAGCAGATTCTGCGGCGCTCTGCGGAGTTTCGCGTGGTAGTGGTGAGCCCAGTGGTCGGCGTCGGGTCCGCCGCTGTGCTCTGACCACAACCACTCCGCGTAGCAGGCGAATCCCTCGTGCAGCCAGATGTCGCGCCACTGCCGCACCGTCACCGAGTTGCCGAACCACTGGTGGGCCAGCTCATGGGCGACGAGGCGCTCACTGGCCCGCGAGCCGTCGCAGTGGTTGGCCCCGAAGATCGAAACCCCCTGCG
Organism: Mycobacterium sp.; assembly: GCA_049589475.1. Lineage (GTDB taxonomy): Bacteria > Actinomycetota > Actinomycetes > Mycobacteriales > Mycobacteriaceae > Mycobacterium. The sequence continues at coordinate 21,203 of JBAWAV010000026.1, read as the reverse complement.
CCTCAAGGGGAATATCCAGCGCATCGTCGGTGACGACGACGGCGTAGCCGTTCACCAGCGGATAAGGACCGAACAGATCGACGAACAGCTCCATCATCTCTGGCTGACGGGCGAAGTCGTGTTCGAAGTTATGCCGCAGCCGCTCGGGTACTGCGGCACGCATCGGCACGGGTGCCGCAGTCAGCTCGACCACCTCGTACATCCCGATCTGCAGGGTGACGAGATAGGTCGATGTCGGTTCGGGTTGTTCGTAGGTCCAGATCGTTTGCGCGGCGCGGCGTCGCCGCGACACCAGCTTGCCGTTGGCGACCACCCGGTACGGATTGTCGACTGCGATCCGGATGTGAAAAGACGCCTTGGCGCTGGGGTGGTCGTCGCAGGGGAACCACGATGCCGCGCCGTTGGGCTGCCCGGCGACCAGTGCGCCGTTGGTGAGCTCCTCGAAACCGACGTCTCCCCACAACGATCGGATGGGCCGCGGTGCACCCCGGTAGTGCACCACGATCGACATCGCTGCTCCGGAGGCCAGCTTCGACGACAGCCGAACGCGCAATTTGCGCTCGCGACAGTCGAAGTGGGCCGCCCGCTTGCCGTTCACCAGCACCTTCGACACCGCCATCGCGTCGGACAGGTCTAGGGTGAACGCCGTCAATTCGGTCAGCGCCGCCGCGGTGATCGTCGCGGATCCCGACAGCCGGTTGATGGCGACCTTGTATTCCAGGTCCAGGTCATAGCGCGACACCCGGTAACCGAAATTACCGTTCTTCGGCAGGTAGGGGTCGATCACCGACTGCGGCGCGCTCGTCGAAACTTTCCGGGGCGCTGCCTTTTTGGCAGTTGACTTCACGCCGCGGTGTCCTCGGCGCCGCGGCCGGACTTCTTGCCGGTCTTGTCCCGTGCGACGTCCTTCCACGGCCGGATCGGGTTGCCCTGCCAACGTGTCGATCGGGGGACCTCGTCGCCACGCACCACCAGCGATGCCGGGCCGACTGTCACGCCCGCGCCGAGTCGGGCCGACGGCAACGCGACGCCGTGCGGGCCGAGGGTCGACCCGGTTTCCAGCACGACGGCGTCCATCCGCATGATTCTGTCGTGGAACAGGTGTGTCTGCACGACGCAGCCACGGTTGACGGTGCTGCCGCTGCCCAGCGTGACGAGATCAGCCTCAGGCAGCCAATAGCTTTCGCACCACGCGCCGCGGCCGACTTTGGCCCCCAGTGCACGCAGCCACACGTTCAGCGCCGGTGTCCCAGTGGCCGCGCGGGCGAACCACGGAGCCGCGACCGTCTCCACGAAGGTGTCGGCGAGTTCATTGCGCCACACGAACGACGACCACAACGGGAATTCACCGGCCCGGATCCGGCCGACCAGAAGCCACTTCGCGGCGACCGTCACCACGGCGGCGATCCCGCCCGCGGCCAGTAGCACCAGCCCGCCGCACAGGGCCGCACACCAGATACCGAAAATCCTTGTCAGTGCCTGCAATACACCCAGCACGGCCAAGCCGATCGCGACGGTCACCATCATCGGCACCAGCCGCCACGACTCCACGCATCCCCGCATCGCTTTCAACCACCACGGCGGTGCAAACGTGCGGGCGGCATCAGCCTCGGCGGGGCGCCTGCGCAGCCGCATCGGCGGGCTGCCCAGCCACGACGAACCGCGTTTGGCCTTGGCGGGCGCGGCCGACAGCACTGCGACGAGTCCGTCGTCGGGCACGCGGCGACCCGGCTGGGTGATGCCGGAGTTGCCCAGGAACGCGCGCCTGCCGACCGTCGTGGTGGCCGCGTAGATCCAGCCGCCGCCCAGCTCATACGACGCGACCATGGTGTCGTCGGCCAGGAATGCGCCGTCCTCGATGACGGTGAACTTGGGGGTGAGCAACACCGTCGAGATCTCGGTGCCGCGCCCGACCTTGGCGCCCAGCAGCCGTAGCCAGGCCGGTGTGAGCAGGCTTGCGTACAACGGGAACAGGTAGTTGCGTGCGCCGTCCATCAGCCGCTCGGTCGACCACAGCTGCCAGCCGCCGCGACTGCGCACCGGGTGGTAACCCTCCCGCAGCCCGATCGACAGCAATCGCACCGCGACGACGGTCAGCAGCGCATAGACCGCCAAGGCTGCGACCGTCGCCACCGGAGTCCACAGCAGCGCTGGCAGAACGGCCTCGGACAGCCGGCGAGTGTGATGTACGGCGAAGCCGATCACCGCGAGGCATGTCGCCAGTCCGATCAGCGGTAGCGCGGCCAGCAGTACCGAGGTCAGTGCATACGCCGCAACCCAGTGGGTCTTGCGCGCCGGCCTTTCGTCGGGCCACGGGTGGTTCACCCGACCGGACTTCACCGCGGGCGAACCCTTCCAGTACTGGCGGCTTTTGACTTTCCCGACGACCCCCGAGCCGGGAGCGACGTCGGCGTTCTTGCCGACAGTGGCGCCGGGCAACAGCGTCGTCCGCGCGCCGATGGTCGCGTCGTTGCCGATCGAGATGGCGCCGACGTGGAACGCGTCGCCGTCTATCCAGTGACCGCACAAGTCCACCTCGGGTTCGACGGCGCTGCGGTGCCCAAGCGTCAGCAACCCGGTGACCGGCGGCATCGAGTGCAGATCGACCCCCTTTCCGACATCGGCGCCCAGCGCTCGCGCGTAGTACACCAACCACGGCGCCCCGGCCAGGTTCTCGGAGCCGCTGGCCTCGGCGAGCCGCTCGGCCAGCCACACCCGCAGATGCACCGACCCGCCGCGTGGGTAGGTGCCCGGCCGCACATTCGGCAGCAACAATCGTGCGGCCAGCACCGCGATGCCCATCCGGCCCAGCGGCGTGACGAACACGACGAACGCCGCCCCGATCACCCACCAGTTCACCGCGACGGTCCACGGCACCAGATGCAGCCTGCGGGCGACGTTGTTGCCGATCGCCAGCCACGTCACCCACTGCAAGGCGGTCAGCGTGGCCAACGGCAGCGCCAACACGGTCTGCGTGAGCTGCGCCAGCCGCGGGGTCGGCCGCACGACACGCTCGGTGACCTCCGGTGGGGCCTCGAGCTCGTCGAGAAAGCCGGCGAGCGAGCCCAGGCGCGGGTGGTCGTACAGATCGGCGACGGTGACCTGCGGATACCGTCCTCGCAACGCGGCGACCAGCTGCGCCGCGGTGAGCGAGCCGCCGCCGAGGGCGAAGAAGTCGGCTTCCGGGCCCGTCACCCCAGCGCCGAGCATGTCGCGCCACAATCCGGCCAGCCAACCCGTCGTGCCGCTGAGGCCGGCGGCTTGCTCGGTGTCCGAGCCGCCGGGCGGCGGCCAGGGCAGCGCCGCGCGGTCGACCTTGCCCGATGTGCGGGTCGGCAGCTCGTCGACCAGAACAAGGCGCGGCACCAACGCAGCGGGCAGGCGCTCGGCGAGCTGCGTCCGTGCGGCTTCCATGTCGAACTCCGGGTCGGCGCTGACGACGTAGCCCACCAGCACCGGTGTGCCCGCGGCGGTCCGGCGAACCGCCGCCGCGCCACCGCTGACTCCCGCTAAGTGCACCAATGCCGAGTCCACTTCGCCCAGCTCGATGCGACGGCCCCCGACCTTGACCTGATCGTCGGCGCGGCCGCAGAAGATGAGGCCCTCGTTGTCCAACCGGACCAGGTCGCCGCTGCGGTAGGCCCGTCGCCAACCCAGCGTCGGCATCGGCGCGTACTTCTCGTCGTCCTTGTCCTTGTCGAGGTAGCGGGCCAGCCCCACGCCGCCGATCACCAGCTCACCCATCGACCCGTGACTCACCGGCAGGCCGTCGGCGTCGACGACGGCCAGATCCCAGCCGGGCAAGGGCAGACCGATGCGCACCGGGCCGTCGCCGTCGAGCCGGGCCGCGCAGGCGACCACCGTCGCCTCGGTGGGCCCGTAGGTGTTCCACACCTCCCGACCCTCGACGGCCAGCCGCGCGGCCAGCTCCGGGGGACAGGCTTCACCGCCGAAGATCAACAGCCGCACCGCTTCCAGCGCCTCGGCCGGCCAGAGCGCAGCGAGTGTCGGCACCGTCGACACCACGGTGACGTCCCGGGTGACCAGCCAGGGACCCAGGTCCATGCCGCTGCGTACCAGCGATCGCGGCGCCGGGACCAGGCAGGCTCCGTGCCGCCAGGCCAGCCACATCTCTTCGCACGACGCGTCGAACGCCACCGACAACCCGGCCAGCACCCGATCGCCCGGCCCAATTGGGTTGTCCTGCAGGAACATCTGTGCTTCAGCATCGACAAAAGCGGCCGCGTTGCGGTGCGTGACGGCGACCCCCTTGGGGGTGCCCGTCGATCCCGAGGTGAAGATGATCCACGCGTCGTCACGGGTCAACGGCGCACCGGCTCGCCAGCCACGCGACGAGCCCGGGCCGCGCGTCATGCCGGTTTCGGTGAGAACAGCGACGACATTGGCCTCGGTGAACACCAACTCGGCGCGTTCGTCGGGGTCGTCGGCGTCGACCGGGACGTACGCCGCGCCCGTGGCCAATGTAGCGAGGATCGCCTCGTACAGGGCGAAGCTGCCTGACGGCATGCGGATGCCAATTCGGTCACCACGACCGATGCCGCGCGCGGCCAGCCACGCGACGCTGGCTTCGATGTCGCTGATCAGCTCGCTGTAGGTGAGCTGCACGGTGCCGTCATCGATCGCCGCCGCCTCGGGATAGCGCGCGGCGGTCTCATACAGGATGTCGATCAGGGTGCGCGGGCCCGACGCGCGCGGCGACAGCAGGAACTGCGCCGGCACGCGATCAGGAGCCTGAGGCATCGCCACCTGTACGAAAATACTCAAGCCGGGCCGTTGTGACGGCGGGCGCGCGGACGCGCGGGTGCGAAAACAGGCTGACGGCTTCGAATCGTCGGCGATGTGACCACATATGATCGGCTCTTGCGTGTCACGCTGTGCCGCGTTCGCCACATGCCCTCACCCCGATAAGGAGAGTCGTCGCGTGGGTGACCAGCCCCCGTCAATGGAAGCCCTGTCGCAGGAGGCGCTGACCGACGCGGTCGACGCAGCCCGGGACGCCTTCGCGGCTGCGACCGATCTGGACGCGCTGGCTCGTGCCAAGACCGAGCACCTTGGCGATCGCTCGCCGCTGGCGCTCGCGCGCCAGTCGTTGGCGACGGTACCCAAGGGCGACCGCGCCGATGCCGGTCGTCGGGTGAACAGTTCCCGCACTGACGTGCAGCAGAACTACGACTACAGGCTGGCGGCGCTGCGTGCCGAGCGGGACGCGGCGGTGCTGATCGCCGAGCGCATCGACGTGACGTTGCCGTCGAGTCGGCGGCCGGCCGGTGCGCGCCATCCGATCACGATTCTCGGTGAGCACATCGCCGACACGTTTATCGCGATGGGATGGGAAGTCGCTGAGGGACCGGAAGTCGAAACCGAACAGTTCAACTTCGACGCGCTGAACTTTCCCGCCGACCACCCGGCGCGCAGCGAGCAGGACACCTTCTATATCGCGCCGGACGGTTCCCGGCAGCTCTTGCGCACCCATACGTCGCCGGTGCAGGTGCGCACCCTGCTGGCCCGCGAGTTGCCGGTCTATGTCATCTCGATCGGCCGCACCTTCCGGACCGACGAACTCGACGCCACCCACACGCCGGTCTTCCACCAGGTCGAGGGGCTGGCGGTGGATCGCGGCCTGTCGATGGCCCATCTGCGGGGAACCCTCGACGCATTCGCGCGTGCCGAGTTCGGACCGCAGGCGCGCACCAGGATCCGCCCGCACTTCTTCCCGTTCACCGAGCCGTCGGCCGAAGTCGACGTGTGGTTCGAGAACAAGAAGGGCGGCGCCGGCTGGGTCGAGTGGGGCGGGTGCGGGATGGTCAACCCGAATGTGTTGCGCGCTGCCGGCATTGACCCGCAAGAGTATTCGGGATTTGCGTTCGGGATGGGACTGGAACGCACTCTGCAGTTCCGCAACGGCATCCCGGACATGCGCGACATGGTCGAGGGCGACGTCCGGTTCTCGCTGCCATTCGGGGTGGGTGCCTGATGCGGGTTCCCTACAGCTGGCTGCGTGAGGTCGTCCGGGCCGGCGCTCCCGACTGGGACGCAACGCCCGACGATCTCGAGCAGGCCTTGGTGCGCATCGGCCACGAGGTCGAAGAGGTCATCACGCTCGGCCCGGTCGATGGTCCGTTGACGGTGGGACGCGTCGCCGAGATCGACGAACTCACCGAGTTCAAGAAGCCGATCCGCGCGTGCCGTGTCGACGTCGGTGAAGAGAATCCGCGCGAGATAGTCTGCGGCGCAACGAATTTCGTGGTTGGCGATCTGGTGGCGGTGGCGCTGCCCGGCAGCACACTGCCCGGCGGATTCCACATCGCCACACGCAAGACCTACGGCCACACCTCCGACGGGATGATCTGCTCGGCTGCCGAACTCGGTTTGGCCGCCGACCATTCCGGCATCCTGGTGCTGCCGCCGGGGACCGCCGAGCCCGGCGCCGGTGGCGTCGAGGTCCTCGGTCTCGACGATGTGGTCTTCGATCTGGCCGTCACCCCGGACCGGGGCTACTGCATGTCGGTGCGCGGGTTGGCCCGTGAGGTCGCCTGCGCGTACGACCTCGACTTCGTCGACCCGGCCACCATTCCTGACCTTCCCAGCGAAGGGGAGGCGTGGCCCCTGACGGTGGAACCCCAGACCGGCGTGCGGCGATTTGCGCTGCGCCCGGTGACCGGCATCGACCCGGCGGCGGTGTCACCGTGGTGGTTGCAGCGGCGGCTGTTGCTCAGCGGCATCCGGACCATTTCGCCGGCGGTCGACGTGACGAACTACGTGATGCTGGAGCTGGGTCACCCGATGCACGCCCACGACCTCAAGCGGATCACCGGCGGCTTCGCTGTGCGGTTCGCCCGACCGGGCGAGACGGTCGTGACGCTCGATGACATCGAGCGTCGCCTCGATCCGGCCGACGTCCTGATCGTCGACGATGTGGCGACCGCAGCGATCGGCGGCGTGATGGGTTCGGGCAGCACCGAAATGCGCGACGACTCAACTGATGTATTGCTGGAAGCCGCGGTGTGGGACCCGGCCGCGGTCTCGCGCACCGCCCGTCGGCTGCGACTGCCCAGCGAAGCCGCACGTCGCTACGAGCGGGACATCGACCCGGCCATCTCGGTGGCGGCGCTGGACCGCTGCGCCACACTGCTGGCCGGCATCGCCGGCGGCGAGGTCTCGTCGAAGCTGACCGACTGGCGGGGCGACCCGCCGCGCGACGACTGGTCGCTTCCGCCGATCCTGCTCGCAGCCGACCTGCCCGACCGCACGGCCGGGGTGAGCTATCCCGACGGCACCACGATCCGACGGCTGACCCAGATCGGCGCCCAGGTCAGCGACGCCGGCGACAGTCTGACGGTGACGCCGCCGAGCTGGCGACCCGACCTGCTGCAACCGGCCGACTTGGTCGAGGAAGTGCTGCGGCTGGAGGGGCTGGAGGTCATCCCGTCGGTGCTGCCGTCGGCTCCGGCCGGTCGGGGGCTGTCCGCCACCCAGCGCCGCCGCCGCGCGATCGGCAAGTCGCTGGCGCTGTCGGGCTATGTCGAGGTCCTGCCGACGCCGTTCCTGCCGGCGGGGGTGTTCGATGCCTGGGGTCTGCCCGCCGACGATGGGCGCCGCCGCACCACGCAGGTGCTCAACCCGTTGGAGGCCGATCGGCCGCATTTGGCTACTACCTTGCTGCCGGGCCTGCTCGAGGCGTTGGCGCGCAACACCTCTCGCGGCATCGTGGACGTCGCGCTGTTCGCCGTCGCGCAGGTGGTGCAGCCGACCGAGCTGACCAAGGGCGTCGAGCTGATCCCGGTCCACCGCCGTCCCACCGACGACGAGATCGCCGTGCTCGACGCGTCGCTGCCCCGGCAGCCCGAGCATGTCGCGGTGGTTTTGACCGGGCTGCGGGAGCCGCGCGGCCCGTGGGGCGAAGGCCGTCGCGCGGACGCCGCCGACGCGTTCGATGCGGTGCGAATCATCGCCGCCGCCAGCGGGATTGAGGTGACGCTGCGAGCTGCGCAATACCTGCCGTGGCATCCGGGCCGCTGTGCGGCGGTCCACGTGGGCGAGACGGTCGTCGGGCACGCCGGGCAACTGCACCCCGCGGTGATCGAGCGTGCCGGCTTGCCGAAGGGAACCTGCGCCGTTGAGCTGGACCTCAACGCGCTGCCAATCGGCGATGCGCTGCCCGCGCCCCGGGTGTCCCCCTTTCCGGCGGTGTTCCAGGACGTCAGCCTCGTGGTGGATGCCGATGTCGCGGCGCAGACGGTGGAGGACGCCGTGCGTGCCGGCGCGGGGGAGTTGCTGGAAGAGGTCCGGCTGTTCGACGTGTTCACCGGTCCGCAGATCGGCGATGACCGCAAATCGCTGACGTTTGCGCTGCGGTTCCGTGCGTCGGACCGCACCCTGACCGAAGACGAGGCCAGCGCCGCTCGGGACGCGGCGGTGCGATGCGCCGCCGAGCGTGTCGGTGCCGTGCTGCGCGGCTGATTCAGGCGCCGGGAATGAGTTTGCATCGGTGTGCATAGTCATGCAACGATGGCTGTCATGACGCGGGCGACACGGGTGGCGGTGGCCGGTGCCAGCGGTTACGCGGGCGGCGAGATCCTCCGGTTACTGCTCGGGCACCCCGGCTATCACGACGGACGGCTGACGATCGGGGCGCTGACGGCCTCGTCCAGCGCCGGCAGCACGCTCGCCGAGCAGCATCCCCATCTGCTGCCGTTGGCTCAGCGGGTGCTCGAGCCCACCGAGGTCGACATCCTGCGCGACCATGACGTCGTCTTCCTCGCCCTCCCGCACGGACACTCGGCGGAGTTGGCACGACAACTCGCCCCGCAGACTCTGGTCGTCGATTGTGGCGCCGATTTCCGCCTGACCGACGCCGATGCGTGGGAGCGCTTCTACGGCTCTGCGCACGCCGGCCACTGGCCCTACGGATTGCCGGAGCTGCCCGGTGGCCGCGAGGCGCTACGCGACGCCCGGCGCATCGCCGTGCCCGGTTGTTACCCGACCGCCGCGTTGTTGGCGCTGTTCCCCGCGATGGCGGCAGACCTCATCGACCCCGCCGTGACTGTCGTCGCGGTCAGCGGAACATCCGGCGCCGGCCGCACCGCCAAAACCGACCTGCTCGGTTCGGAGGTCATCGGCTCGGCGCGGGCCTACAACATCGCCGGCGCGCACCGGCACACGCCCGAGATCGTGCAGGGCCTCAAGCTGGTCACCGACCAGGACGTCACCGTGTCGTTCACGCCGGTGCTCATCCCGACCTCACGGGGCATCCTGGCGACCTGCACCGCGCGCACGCATTCGCCACTGTCGCAGCTGCGTGCCGCGTACGAAAAGGCCTACCACGCTGAGCCTTTCGTTCACCTGCTGCCCGAAGGGCAACTGCCGCGCACCGGTGCGGTGATCGGCAGCAACGCCGCGCAGATCGCGGTGGCGGTGGACGAGGACGCGTCGACCTTCGTCGCCATCGCGGCGATCGACAATCTTGTCAAAGGCACCGGCGGTGCGGCCGTGCAGTCGATGAACCTAGCGCTCGGTTGGCCTGAGACGGAAGGCCTTTCAGTGGTCGGGGTGGCGCCATGAGCGATCTGACCCGCGGCGACGACGAAGATGCCGGCGCAGCCGGCATTGAGGAGTGGCGCCAATGACCACCGACGTCTCGCCGCTGGTCCGCACGCAGGGCGTCACCGCTCCGGCCGGTTTCCGCGCCGCCGGCATCGCGGCCGGGATCAAGAGGTCGGGCGCTCTCGACCTCGCGCTGGTGTTCAACGAAGGCCCGGACCACGCGGCCGCAGGGGTCTTCACCCGCAACCAGGTCAAAGCTGCGCCGGTGTTGTGGACCCGCCAGGTACTCGCCGACGGCCGGCTGCGGGCGGTGATCCTGAATTCCGGCGGCGCCAACGCCTGCACCGGCCCCGGTGGCTTCCAGGACACCCATGCCACCGCCGAAAAGGTGGCCGCGGCCTTGTCCGAGTGGGGCAGCGAGACCGGGGCCATCGACGTCGCGGTGTGTTCCACCGGTTTGATCGGCGACCGGCTGCCGATGGACAAAGTCCTGGCCGGCGTGGTGGCGGTGGTGCACGAGATGGCCGGTGGCATCACCGGCGGCGAGGAGGCCGCCCGAGCGATCATGACCACCGACACCGTGCCCAAACAGGTTGCGCTGCACCACCCTGGCAAGTGGACTGTCGGTGGAATGGCCAAGGGCGCCGGGATGCTCGCGCCGTCGCTGGCCACCATGCTGTGCGTGCTCACCACCGACGCGGTCGCCGAGGCGGCCGCGCTCGAAGACGCGTTGCGCCGCGCAGCCGCACAGACTTTCGACCGGCTCGACATCGACGGCAGCTGCTCGACCAACGACACCGTGCTGCTGTTGGCGTCGGGCGCCAGCGAAATCACACCCAGCCAAACTGATCTCGGCGACGCGGTGCTGCAGGTCTGCGCCGACCTGTGCGCCCAACTGCAGGCCGACGCCGAAGGGGTCACCAAACGCATCACCATCACCGTCACCGGTGCCGCCACCGAAGACGACGCCCTCATCGCAGCGCGGCTCGTCGCGCGGGACAGCCTGGTGAAGACCGCACTGTTCGGCTCCGACCCGAACTGGGGCCGGGTGCTCGCTGCGGTCGGGATGGCGCCGGTACAACTCGACCCGGACCGGATCACTGTGTCGTTCAACGGTTCAGCGGTGTGCATCAACGGTGTCGGCGCACCGGGTGCCCGCGACGTCGACCTGTCGACTACCGACATCGACGTGCTCGTCGACTTAGGGGTCGGCTCGGCGCAGGCCGCCATCCGGACCACCGACCTGTCACACGCGTATGTCGAAGAGAACTCGGCCTACTCGTCGTGAGCGCCGAAACGCTGACCACTCAGGTCAAAGCGCAGGTGCTGGCCGAAGCATTACCGTGGCTGACCGAGTTGCACGGCAAGATCGTCGTCGTCAAATACGGCGGCAATGCCATGACCGACGACACGTTGCGGCGTGAATTCGCCGCGGACATGGTGTTTCTGCGTAACTGCGGCATCCACCCGGTCGTCGTGCACGGCGGTGGCCCGCAGATCAGCGCCATGCTGAAACGGTTGGGCATCGTCGGCGACTTTAAGGGCGGATTCCGGGTCACCACACCGGAAGTGCTCGACGTGGCGCGGATGGTGTTGTTCGGTCAGGTTGGCCGCGAACTGGTCAACATGATCAACGCGTACGGCCCGTACGCGGTCGGCGTCACCGGTGAAGACGCGAATCTGTTCACCGCGGTGCGGCGCAGTGTCAGCGTGGAAGGTGTCGACACCGACATCGGTCTGGTCGGCAACATTGCCCAGGTGAACCCCGCGATCGTGCTGGATCTCATTGCCGCCACCCGGATTCCGGTGGTGTCCACACTGGCTCCCGATATCGATGGCGTGGTGCACAACATCAACGCCGATACTGCTGCGGGTGCCCTGGCCGAGGCGCTGGGGGCGGAGAAGCTGCTGATGCTTACCGATGTCGAGGGCCTCTACACCCGCTGGCCGGACCGGGATTCGCTGGCCGCCGAGATCGATGCCGATGCATTGACGCAATTGCTGCCGACACTGGAGACCGGGATGATTCCCAAAGTCGAGGCCTGCCTGCACGCGGTGAACGCCGGTGTCCCGAGCGCACACGTCATCGATGGCCGCGTCGAACACTGTGTGCTCGTGGAACTGTTCACCGATCAGGGGTCCGGCACGAAGGTGGTGCGCGCATGACCAAGACGCAAGAACTGCAAGACCGGTGGTCCGCGGTGATGATGAACAACTACGGCGTCCCGCCGGTCGCGTTGGCCAGCGGCAACGGTGCCGTGGTCACCGACGTGGACGGCAAGTCCTACCTCGATCTGCTCGGCGGCATCGCGGTCAACGTGCTCGGGCACGGGCATCCCGCCATCATCGAGGCCGTCACCCGGCAGATGTCGACGCTGGGACACACATCCAACCTCTACGCCGCCGAACCTGGGGTCGCGCTGGCCGAGGCACTGGTCGGCCTGCTCGGCGCCGACGCCGAGGCGCGGGTGTTCTTCTGCAACTCCGGTACCGAGGCCAACGAGGTGGCCTTCAAGATGTCGCGTCTTACCGGTCGGACGAAACTGGTTGCGGCCCAAGAGGGATTCCACGGCCGGACGATGGGTTCGCTGGCGCTGACCGGTCAGCCGTCCAAGCAGGCGCCGTTTGCGCCGCTGCCCGGCTACGTCACGCACGTACCGTACGGGGACGCAGATGCACTGGCCGGCGCGGTAGGCGACGACACCGCGGCGGTATTCCTTGAGCCGATCATGGGGGAGAGCGGCGTCATCGTCCCGCCGGATGGCTACCTGGCTGCTGCTCGCGAGATCACCGCCGCACACGGCGCGCTGCTGGTCCTAGATGAGGTGCAGACCGGAATGGGCCGCACCGGAACGTTTTTCGCCCACCAGCATGACGGCATCACGCCCGACGTGGTGACGATGGCCAAGGGACTTGGCGGCGGATTGCCGATCGGGGCGTGCCTGGCGGTCGGCCCGGCCGCGCAACTTCTCACCCCCGGCCTACACGGCAGCACCTTCGGTGGTAACCCGATTTGCGCGGCCGCCGCGCTGGCCGTGCTGCGGGTCATCGCCGGTGACGGCCTGGTGCAGCGGTCCGGCGTGCTCGGAAAGACGTTGCGCCAGAGCATCGAATCGCTGCATCACCCGCTGATCGGCCACGTCCGTGGGCGGGGCCTGCTACTGGGCGTGGTACTCACCGCGCCCGTCGCGAAAGAGGCCGAAGCGGCTGCCCGCGCCGCCGGGTTCCTGGTCAACACGCCGGCGCCCGACGTCATCCGGCTGGCGCCGCCGTTGATCATCACCGAGCACCAGATCGACGCGTTCGTCACTGCGCTGCCGGCAATCCTGGACACCGCCGAGGGGGCTCGATGACTCGACACTTTCTGCGTGACGACGACTTGACGCCCAGTGAGCAGGCCGAAGTCCTCCAGCTGGCAGCCGAATTGAAGAAGGACCCGTTCAGTAGGCGCCCTCTGGAGGGGCCCCGCGGGGTCGCGGTTATCTTCGACAAGAACTCCACCCGTACCCGGTTCTCCTTCGAAGTCGGCATCGCTCAACTCGGCGGGCACGCCGTCGTCGTCGATGGCCGCAGCACTCAACTCGGACGCGAGGAGACATTGCAGGACACCGCGAAAGTGTTGTCTCGCTATGTCGATGCCATCGTGTGGCGGACCTTCGGGCAGGTGCGGCTCACCGCGATGGCGTCGACCGCGACGGTGCCGATCGTCAACGCGCTCTCCGATCAGTTCCACCCCTGCCAAGTGCTCGCCGACCTACAGACGCTCGTCGAACGCAAAGGATCGCTGCACGGCCTGCGGATGTCGTACTTCGGGGACGGCGCCAACAACATGGCGCACTCGCTGATGCTGGGCGGCGTCACCGCCGGCATACACGTCACAGTCGGCGCGCCCGAGGGCTTCTCGCCGCACCCGTCGGTGCTCGCCGATGCACAGCGCCGCGCCGAGTCGACCGGAGCCTCGGTGACCATCACGTCGGATGCCGTCGCCGCGGCGTCCGGCGCCGACGTGCTGGTGACCGACACCTGGACCTCGATGGGTCAGGAGGACGACGGGCTCGACCGAGTCCGGCCGTTCCGGCCGTTCCAGCTCAACGCCGACCTGCTGGCCAAGGCCGACCCGGAAGCCGTTGTACTGCATTGCCTTCCGGCTCACCGCGGCCACGAGATCACCGACGAGGTGCTCGACGGCTCGCACAGCGCGGTGTGGGACGAGGCCGAGAACCGGCTGCACGCCCAGAAGGCGCTGCTGGTGTGGCTGCTGGAGCGATCGGCATGAGAAGCACCAGGGCCACACCGGAAATCACCCGCGTGGGACGCCAGGCCCGCATTGTGGCGATCCTGTCCTCGGCCGAGGTCCGCAGCCAAAGCGAGCTGGCCGCGCTGCTGGCCGCCGACGGCGTCGAAGTCACCCAGGCCACCCTGTCGCGCGATCTGGAGGAGCTCGGCGCGGTGAAACTGCGCGGCGCCGACGGCGGTGTCGGCATCTACGTCGTTCCGGAGGACGGCAGCCCGCTGCGCGGGGTGTCCGGAGGTACCGCACGACTGTCGAGGCTGTTGAGCGAGGTACTGGTGTCCACCGACGCCACCGGAAACCTCGCCGTACTACGCACCCCGCCGGGCGCGGCCGATTACTTGGCCAGCGCGATCGACCGGGCAGCGCTGCCGTACGTCGTCGGGACCATCGCCGGGGATGACACCATCTTCGTGGCGGCCCGCGAGCCGATGACCGGCGCAGAACTCGCGGCCACGATTCAAGACCTCACGTAACCGACTACTTAAAGGAGATCAGTTCATGTCCGAGCGCGTCATCTTGGCGTATTCCGGCGGTTTGGACACCTCGGTGGCGATCAGCTGGATCGGCAAGGAGACCGGCCGAGAGGTGGTCGCAGTCGCGATCGACCTCGGTCAGGGCGGTGAGGACATGGAGGTCGTGCGCCAGCGGGCGCTGGACTGCGGCGCGGTGGAAGCGGTCGTCGTCGACGCCCGCGATGAATTCGCCGAGCACTACTGCCTGCCGACCATCCTGTCCAATGCCCTGTACATGGATCGTTACCCGTTGGTGTCGGCGATCAGCCGTCCGTTGATCGTCAAGCACCTGGTAGCGGCCGCCCGCGAGCACGGCGGCGGCATCGTCGCGCACGGGTGCACCGGCAAAGGCAACGACCAGGTCCGGTTCGAGGTCGGATTCGCCTCGCTGGCACCGGATCTGGAGGTGCTGGCGCCTGTCCGCGACTACGCGTGGACGCGGGAGAAGGCCATCGCATTCGCCGAAGAGAACGCCATCCCCATCAACGTCACCAAGCGCTCCCCGTTCTCGATCGATCAGAACGTCTGGGGCCGGGCGGTGGAAACCGGCTTCCTGGAACACCTCTGGAACGCGCCCACCAAAGACGTCTACGACTACACCGAAGACCCGACCGTCAACTGGAACACCCCCGACGAGGTGATCGTCGGCTTCGAACGCGGCATCCCGGTCTCGATCGACGGCAAGCCGGTATCGGTGCTGCAGGCCATCGAGGAACTCAACCGGCGGGCCGGCGCGCAGGGCGTCGGGCGCCTCGACGTGGTCGAGGACCGACTGGTCGGCATCAAGAGCCGCGAGATCTATGAAGCGCCAGGTGCGATGGTGCTCATCACCGCGCACACCGAACTCGAACACGTCACCCTCGAGCGGGAGCTGGGCCGTTTCAAACGTCAGACCGACCAGCGTTGGGCGGAGCTGGTGTACGACGGCTTGTGGTACTCGCCGTTGAAGACGGCGTTGGAGACCTTCGTCGCCAAGACCCAGGAACATGTGTCGGGCGAAATACGAATGGTGTTGCACGGTGGGCACATTGCGGTCAACGGCCGGCGCAGCGCCGAGTCGCTGTACGACTTCAACCTGGCCACCTATGACGAGGGCGACACCTTCGACCAGTCCAACGCCAAGGGGTTCGTCTACGTGCACGGGCTGTCGTCCAAGCTCGCCGCCCGCCGGGACCTGGCCGCCGACCAGCCGTGAGCACCAACGAAGGTTCGCTGTGGGGTGGGCGGTTCGCCGACGGCCCGTCCGATGCCCTGGCCGCGCTGAGCCGGTCCACCCACTTCGACTGGGTGCTGGCGCCCTATGACGTCACCGCATCCAAGGCGCACACTGTGGTGCTGTTCAACGCCGGCCTGCTGACCGAGGAGCAGCGCGACGGCCTGCTTGCCGGACTCGACAGCCTCGCCGACGACGTCGCTGACGGGAGCTTCACCCCGCTGGTCACCGATGAGGACGTGCATGCCGCCTTGGAGCGGGGACTGATCGATCGGGTGGGATCCGACCTGGGTGGCCGGCTAAGGGCAGGCCGGTCGCGAAATGACCAGGTGGCCACGCTGTTTCGGATGTGGCTGCGCGACGCGATCCGGCGGGTCGCGGACGGCACGCTGGGTCTCGTGAGCGCGCTCGTCGCCCAGGCCGCCGCGCACCCGCGCGCCGTCATGCCGGGCAAGACGCATATGCAGTCGGCGCAGCCGATCCTGCTGGCCCACCACTTGCTGGCGCACGCCCATCCGTTGCTGCGCGACGTCGACCGCATCGTCGACCTCGATGCGCGCACTGCGATATCGCCCTACGGCTCCGGCGCTTTAGCCGGTTCGTCGTTGGGCTTGGACCCCGATGCGATCGCTGAACAACTCGGCTTCGCCGCGGCCGCCGACAACTCGGTCGATGCCACCGCGTCCCGGGATTTCGCGGCCGAGGCGGCATTCGTCTTCGCGATGATCGGTGTCGACATGTCGCGACTCGCCGAAGACATCATCATCTGGAGCTCAACCGAATTCGGCTACGTCACCCTTCACGACTCCTGGTCGACGGGCAGTTCGATCATGCCGCAGAAGAAGAATCCCGACATCGCCGAACTGGCACGCGGCAAGTCCGGTCGACTGATCGGGAACCTGGCCGGTCTGCTGGCGACACTGAAGGCTCAACCGCTGGCCTACAACCGGGACCTGCAGGAAGACAAGGAACCGGTCTTCGATTCGGTGGCGCAGCTGGAGCTGCTGCTACCGGCGATGGCCGGGTTGGTGAGCACCCTGACGTTCGACGTGGAACGCATGGCGTCACTGGCTCCGGCGGGCTACACCCTAGCTACCGACATCGCCGAATGGCTTGTGCGCCAGGGTGTTGCGTTCCGGGACGCTCATGAGGCGGCTGGGGCGGCCGTACAGATCGCCGAGAAGCTCGGGGTCGGGCTCGAAGAGTTGACCGACGATCAGCTCGCCGCCATCAGAGATGAGCTGACCCCGGCGGTTCGAGACGTACTGACCGTCGAGGGCTCGGTGTCGTCGCGCGACGCCCGGGGCGGCACCGCGCCGGCCCGAGTTGCGGGCCAGATCGAATCGGTCCGTGCCACGGCAGAGCAGCTTCGAGCACAATTGAACCGCTGACGTCGACGTCTCCCATTCCTGACTTGGGTCAGTGGGTTCCAGGCACCGGATTCGTTGGTATGAGCGGAATTTCGCTGGCGGGTAAGGGTCCGCAGAAGTAGTTACCCTGAACGACGTTGCAACCGAATTTCTTGAGCCACCGCGCCGTTTCCTCGTTTTCCACACCTTCGGCGACGCTGGCGATACCAAACTCCTCGGCCAGTTCGATGACCGAGCGGGCAATCGTCGCCGCGCGGCGGTCATAGAGGATCGGAGCGACGAGTTGGCGGTCGAGTTTGACCTCGTCGATCGGCAGCTCACGTAAATACGTCAGCGTGGAGTAGCCGCTGCCGAAGTCGTCGATGGCCACCCGGATACCGGCGTCCCGAAGGCGATTGAGCACCGCCCGGCCCTTCGCGAAGTCGGCCACGACGAGTTCCTCGGTAATCTCAATCGTGAGCAAACGGGCCGACATGCCGTGCGCGTCCAGCGCCGACATGATGCGGTCGGGCAGGGTGCCCTCGTCGAGTGAGGACGCCCACAAGTTGATGGCGACCGGAATGTCGACGCCGTGCTCGTGCCACTCCGAAGCGTCTGCAACCGCTTGCCAGAGAACCATGTCGGTTACGGCGTCCATCAATCCGTGCTCGCGGACCAACGGCAAGAATTCCCGGGGCTCCAAAGTGCCCAACGTGGGGTGCTTCCATCGAATCAGCGCCTCGGCTCCGCAGATTGAGCCGCTGCGCATCTCGAATTGGGGCTGATACACCAGATTCAGCGATCGGTCGTCGATGGCGCGTCGTAGATCCCACAACAGCTGCAGTCGCGCGACGCCGTCACGGAATGCCTGGCGACCCGTGAGATGAGCGTCCATCTCGGGTGAAAACGTCTGCACGGCACTCGCGCTCGTTTGCTCGGCGCGCACCCGGGCCGCTTCGGCCTGGCTGAGAAGATCCTCCGCGGTCGGCACGGGGCAGTCTGATCCTGTGGAGGCCACCCCAACACTCAGGTGCACGTAGACCTCGTGATCCCCGATCTGTAGAGGGCTGTCGAACGAACGGGCGAGCCTTTCGGCAACCTGCACTGCTATCTCGGGGCGGTCTTCGAGCAAGATGGCGAATTCATCCCCGCCCATCCGCGCGACGGTGTCATCCGTGCGGACACCGGACTGGATTCGCGCGCCTACGGAGCGCAGCAACTCGTCGCTGGCTGCATAGCCCAGCGTGTCCTTGACCAATGCGAAATCGTCGACCCTGGCCCGCAGCAGGCTGATCGGGACGGCCAACCGGAGGTGCAGCTGCACGGCGTGGTCGAGTCGGTCGTTGAGCAGTTTGCGGTTCGCCAAGCCGGTCACCGCATCTCGCAGCGCGGCGTTGGTCATCGCCTCAAGTAGCCGTCGCTGCCGGTCCAGAACCAGCACTTGCCGCGTCAGCACTACGACGGAGAGGACCATACCGGCCGCGAAGATGAACGCATCGCCCCGCCCTGGGGGCCAGAAGCGCACGGCGAATATGACAAGCGCGATTGACACGGGCAGGTACGCGAGCAAGATCGACACTCTTGACGAGGGCTCGGATGCGCCGGTGTCGAGGTCAGGCCCGGGCCGAGAGGCCAGTGCGGACAGCGCCACCAGATAAGTTCCGCAGATCCACCCGAGGGTGACCGCGGTGTGGGGAACCCGCGGAGGACTGCTTTGGCAGATCCGGATCACACCGGCCGCACCGATGGCCGCGAAGCCGGCCGACAGCAGCGCCGGCGAAAGCCCGCGTGTCGGCTCGGCTTTGCGCACGACGATCAACGACATGACGACGAGGCCTAGGTAGCAGGCGGTGATCACGGCCAGCAAGATCCGCGGGAAGCTGACAGTGGCCGCAGCGCTCAGTACCAGCGCACCCACCACCAACGACAGCGACGCGGCAACGAGAATCCCGTCGAGCAGCAGCCCGACCCCGAACCTCGGGCCTTCGCGGGTCGGAACCAAAAGCGCTGCGGCCAAGGCGCATAGCGGCAACACCACATAACCGATCTCGGAAACCGAGGCGCCTGAAATCGGTGCGCCGCCTCCTGCGGCCACGGACAACCAGATGGCATCGCCAGCGGTCCACCCGCCCAACCCGATTGCCATGGCCGTCCACGCAAGGCGTTGTCCGCTCTGCGCGGCCCGGGCCGCGGCGGCCGCGCAACCTGTGGCGAAAAGACCCATAGCCACGGCACCCGCGGGCCCGAGAACGGCAACCCGCAGTGGGCCCGTATCGTCACTGCCGCCTAACAGCGTGCCGCCGAGAATGAACAAGCCCGCGGTCGCCAATCCGACCAGCGCCGAACGCCGCGTCGTCATTGTGAACATCACTCGACCTGTCAGAGAGGGCGCCGAACCCGGGGGCAAGCCACATTCGCAAGCATGCTTGTTAATTTGCTTCCGGGCAGTTTAGGACACGTTTCCCGATGGCGGATCGGTTCGAATTCCACGAAGTATCCCAGCAACAAATTTGTTTGCCACCTCACTCGAGAACGTCGGAGATCGCCAGCCACCTGTTCTCCAACTCGGCGACGTCGCCTTCAAGGTCACGCAATTGAACGGTGAGACGGTTCACCCCGACATGGTCGGATTGGTCGTGCTCGGCGAGTTCTTGATGCTTTGCCGCAATCTGATCGGCCAGTCGGGCCAGCCTGCGGTCGATCGCAGCGATCTCTTTGTGGGCGGCGCGTAGCTGGGCCCCGGTCATCTCCTGCGATTCAGACGGTCTGGCAGCGGTCGCAGCGGCTCGCTCGGTGCCGACCTGCCGGGCCAGCTGCAGGTACTCGTCCACCCCACCGGGCAGGTGCCGTAGTCGGCCACCGAGGATCGCGTATTGCTGGTCGGTGACACGTTCCAACAGATAGCGATCGTGAGACACCACGATCAAGGTGCCCGGCCAGGAGTCCAGCAGGTCTTCGGTGGCAGCGAGCATGTCGGTGTCCACGTCGTTGGTCGGCTCGTCGAGCAGCAGCACGTTGGGTTCTGCCAGCAGGGTGAGCATGAGGTGCAATCGCCGGCGTTGCCCACCCGACAGCTCGTCGACGCGCGCCGACAATTGGTCGCCCGCGAACCCCAGCCGCTCCAGTAACTGCGCGGGCGTGACGTCGCGGCCGTCGACCTCGTATCCGGCGCGCAGGCGCCCGATGACGTCGGCGACCCGTTCACTCGCCAGCGGTATCAGCTCGTCACCGCGCTGGTCCAGCATTCCCAACCGAACTGTCTTGCCGCGCTTGACTGTTCCGCTATCCGGCTGGATTGCTCCGGTGATGAGTCCGAGCAGCGTGGACTTTCCTGCTCCGTTGGCGCCGACGATGCCGCTGCGTTCGCCGGGCCCAATGCGCCATTCGACGTCGCGCAGTACCGGTCTGCCGTCGAACGAGACCGACACGTCAAGTAAGTCGATGACGTCCTTGCCCAGCCGCGCGGTGGCGAGTTTGGCCAATTCGACGGTGTTGCGCAGCGGCGGAATGTCGGCGATCAACTGATTGGCCGCGTCGATGCGGAACTTCGGTTTCGAGGTGCGGGCCGGAGGGCCGCGGCGCAGCCAGGCCAACTCCTTGCGCATCAGGTTCTGCCGCTTCGACTCGGCGACAGCGGCTTGCCGGTCCCGTTCGACTCGCTGCAGCACGTAGGCGGCGTAGCCGCCGTCGAAGGGCTCGACGATTCCGTCGTGCACTTCCCACGTCATGGTCGCCACCTCGTCGAGGAACCAGCGGTCGTGCGTCACCAGCAGCAGCCCGCCGGTGTTGCGGGCCCAGCGCTGACCGAGGTGGGCGGCCAGCCAGGTGATGCCTTCGATGTCGAGGTGGTTGGTCGGCTCGTCCAGCGCGATGACATCCCAGTCGTCGATCAGCAGGGCGGCCAGCTGGACCCGCCGACGCTGGCCGCCACTAAGCGTGCCGATGACGGCGTCCCAGGCGATGTCGGCGACCAGGCCGCCGACCACGTCGCGAATGCGCGGGTCACCGGCCCACTCGTGTTCGGGCCGGTCGCCGACCAGCGTCCAGCCGACTGTGCTGCTCGAATCGAGGGTGTCGGTCTGGCTCACTGCCCCGACGCGAAGTCCGCTGCGCTGGGTGACCCGGCCGGAGTCCGGACGCAACTGACCTGTGAGTAGTCCCAGCAAACTGGATTTGCCGTCACCGTTGCGGCCGACGATGCCGATTCGGTCTCCGTCGCTGAGTCCGACGGTCACCGATTCGAACACAACCTGAGTCGGATATTCGAGGTG
>JBAWAV010000025.1:0-17497 GCA_049589475.1 Mycobacterium sp. | reverse complement strand
GCCAAGGCACGGTGCGAGGGTAACCCGCGGTGGCCGAGCGGACGCTGATTGCCCGCTTCGCCGCGCTTCACGCCACGGCGTTAGGCTTTTCGGCCATGACGAGCATGTGGGGTGCCCCGGTCCATCGGCGCTGGCGGGGGTCGAAACTGCGGGATCCACGCCAGGCCAAGTTCCTCACGCTGGCATCGCTGCGATGGGTGTTGCGCAACCGCGCCTATACCCCCTGGTATCTGGTGCGCTACTGGCGACTGCTGAAGTTCAAGCTGGCCAATCCGCACATCATCACGCGCGGGATGGTCTTCATCGGCAAGGGCGTCGAGATCCACGCGACACCCGAATTGGCGCAGCTCGAAATCGGTCGCTGGGTACACATCGGCGACAAGAACACGATCCGCGCGCACGAGGGCTCGCTGCGGTTCGGCGACAAGGTGGTGTTGGGCCGCGACAACGTCATCAACTGCTATCTCGACATCGAACTCGGCGACTCGATGCTGATGGCCGACTGGTGCTACATCTGCGATTTCGACCACCGGATGGACGACATCACTCTTCCGATCAAAGACCAGGGCATCGTCAAGTCGCCGGTCCGCATCGGCCCGGACACCTGGGTGGGCGTGAAGGCGACCGTGTTGCGCGGGACGACCATCGGCCGGGGCTGCGTGCTGGGATCGCACGCCGTCGTCCGGGGCGACGTGCCGGACTTTTCCATCGCGGTCGGGGCACCGGCCAAGGTGGTCAAGAACCGCCAGCTTGCCTGGGAGACGTCGGCCGCTCAGCGGGCCGAACTCGCCGCGGCGCTCGCCGACATCGAACGCAAAAAAGCCGCCCGCTGACCCTGCCTCAGTTCATCTCCTGGTAGCGGCGCAGCGCTTCGCTGCGCTCAGCACCATGGTCGACGATCGGGTCGGCATATTCCGACGGCCGCTCAACTTTGGTCAGCCGGACATCGTCGACGTCGGCCAGCTCGCTGACCCAGCGCCGAACGTAGTCGCCTGCGGGATCGAACTTTTCGGCCTGGGTGGTCGGATTGAACACCCGGAAATAGGGCGCCGCGTCGGTACCGCAGCCCGCCGCCCACTGCCAGCCGTGCTGATTGCTGGCCATGTCGCCGTCGACCAATTGATCAAGAAACCACCGCGCGCCCCATTGCCAGGGCAGGTGCAGGTCTTTGACCAAGAACGACGCGACGATCATCCGTACCCGGTTGTGCATGAAGCCGCTGTCGCGCAGCTGGCGCATCCCGGCGTCGACGATCGGGAAGCCGGTCTTGCCCGCCTTCCATGCCTCGAAGCGCTGCTCGGCCTTTTTGCCGCTGTCGGTCTGGATGGTGTCGAAGTCGCGGTTCCAGTTCCACCAGCTGCTGTCCGGCCAATGATGGAGAACCGCTGCGTAGAAGTCTCGAAATGCCAACTCCCGCAGGTACGCTCGTGCGCCAGCGCGACGCTGATCCAAGTCGGCCACCATCGTCCGCGGGTGAATGGTGCCGAATTTCAGATGCGCCGACATCCGGCTGGTGCCGTCGTGGTCGGGCCGGTTGCGGTCGTCGCCGTAGTTCTCCAGCGCTTTCTCGACGAACTTTTTCCACTGCCGCTTGGCGGCAGCCTCGCCGGCCGGCAGGTCCAGTTCGACGCCCGGATCGGGTATATCCACCGGCTTGGCGCGCTTGCCCAACTGTTTCGGATCGATCCACTGTGCCGCTTTGGGGCCGGATTTCGCCGCCGATCGCCACCCCATTTCCCGCCAACGGCCGAAGAACGGGGTGAACACCTTGTACGGCTCGCCGTTGTCTTTGGTGACGCGCCCCGGCGACACCAGGTACGGCGACCCGGTGGCCACCAGCGGCACGTCGCCCAACGCCGACTGCACGCGGTCGTCGCGGCGCCGACCGTACGGCGCGAAGTCCTCCGAGATATGGACCGACGGCGCGTCGATCTCCTTGGCGATGGCGGGAATGCGCTCCTCCGGCCGTCCCCGTGTCACCAGCAGCCGCCCGCCCAGGTCGTCTCGCAGCAGTCGCAGCGAATCGCACAGGAACTGCATCCGCCGGTCCCCGGACGACGCCTCCAGGCGCGGGTCCAGCACGAAACATGCGAGCACGTCGTCGCTGTCGGCGGCTGCCCTCAGTAGCGGCGGCAGGTCGCGGAGTCGGAGATCGCGACGAAACCACAACAGCGCGGGCATTAGCAAATGACCGGATTCACCGGCGGTTGAGCACCCAGATGTGGACCGACATCGCGGTGGCAAAAGCACACCAGAGCGGATACGGCAACAACGCGGCACCGGCACGCGGGTCGGCTGCCGCGGTCCGCCGGGTGAGATCGGCGCTGCTGGCCGCCAGCACCGCTGCGCCCACCGCGGAAGCGCCGAGCTTGTTGTACTTGAAGAACAGCCAGCTCCAACCGGCGTTGAGGATCAGGTTGGCGGCCAGCGCGACGATGTAGCTACGGGCCTCATCCTGGCGTCCCGAGGAGCGCAACCGGTCGATTGCCGTCGCGGATGTGATCGCGATATCGGTGTACAGCGAGGTCCAGGCGATCGGGAACACCCCGTTGGGCGGAACGTATGCGGGTTTGCGCAACCGCGAATACCAGCGGGTGATTCGCGGCTTGCTGGCCACGCTTCCGGTTCCTGCGGTCGCCCCGACGGCGAGGGTTGTTGCGGCCAGAGTCTGCTTGTTCACGTGGTTCTCCTTCGACTACAGAAGAATTCTTTCAGTCATTTAAGTATTAATCAACTGAAGTAATGCCGAAAAGCGGATAAACTGCACATTGCCATGGGCTCTGATGAGAACGCCGGCGGCCGAGCCGCGCTCGAGTCGCAGATTTCGGCGGATCTGCGGGTGTTGACGGCCGAGTCTGAACAGATCGGCCGGGTTTTTGCTGCCGTGCATGACGTGCGGCCGACCGACTTCCGTGCCCTGATGCATGTCATGGTCGCCGAAACGGCGGGCACCCCGATCACGTCCGGCGAACTGCGCCAGCGGATGGGGTTGTCCGGCGCGGCCATCACCTATCTGGTGGACCGCATGATGGCGTCGGGTCACATCACCCGGGAATCGGACCCCGCGGACAGGCGAAAAGTGATCCTGCGTTACTCGGATTCCGGTTCGGCGACCGCGAGGTCGTTTTTCGCGCCACTGGGAGCGCACACCCACGATGCGATGGCAGACTTGCCGGACGCGGACCTGGCATCCGCAAGCCGGGTCTTCAGCGCGCTGATCGAGGCGATGCGGCGATACCAGCACGATCTCGTGTCGTCGAAATCGCTCGAGAGGCCACCGAATTGACGTGCGGGCATGCCGAGCAGGGAGGGGGTGAGGTGCTGTGCCAACTGATTCAAACGGGATGACAACCCGCAAACGGCGTCACATCGACGTATGCCTGGACGAGCGGGTCGCGTATTCCGGTGTCACGACCGGGCTGGAACGATATCGGTTGCCGTACAACGCGCTGACGCAGACCAGCCTCGACCACGTCGACCTCTCTGCAAACTTCCTCGGCGGCGCTCTGCGGGCCCCGATCCTGATCGGCGCGATGACCGGCGGCGCCGAACTGTCCGGGACGATCAACAGGAATCTCGCCGCTGCCGCCCAGTTGCTGGGACTCGGAATGATGCTCGGCTCGCAGCGGATCATGCTGCACAGCGCGCTTGGTGAAGAGGCGGCCGCCAGCTTCACCGTCCGCGACGTCGCACCAGATGTGTTGCTGATCGGCAATATCGGGCTCGCACAGCTGACTGTCTCGGCGGTCGGCGACATTTCGAATGCGTTGAAACGAGTCGACGCCGATGCGCTTGCGGTACATACCAATCCGCTGCAGGAAGCGGTTCAGCGGAATGGCGACGGCGACTTCTCCGGTTCGGTAGACCGGCTCCGCCAGGTCGCATCTGCGCTTGAATATCCGGTGCTGCTCAAGGAAGTGGGCCACGGAATCGGCACGTCAGCGGTCACCGAGTTGATCGGCCCGTCCGGCGACGTGCCGGTCGCCGCGATCGACGTCGCCGGTGCCGGCGGGACGTCGTGGTCACGCGTCGAGCAACTCGTCCGCTACGGCGAAGTGCGCTATCCCGACCTCGCCGACTGGGGCATTCCCACCGCGCGCGCGATCATCGAGGTGCGCGAGGCGCTACCCGCAATCCCGCTGGTGGCGTCTGGAGGCATCCGCACCGGCATGGACGCCGCGAAATCCTTGGCGCTGGGCGCCGACGTGGTCGCGATCGCCCGCCCGCTGTTGGCCGCAGCGATCGAATCCACTGAGGCCGTGGTGGATTGGCTGCAGCTGTTCATCGACGAGCTGCGAATCTGTCTGCACGGCGCGGGCGCCGCGGACCTGCTGGCGCTGCGTGATGTCGGCGTCACGCCGGTCCCGTAACGACGACTGGTCGTCGGATATGGCGGTCATCCTGGCTTATGGCTCCCCGTCGCTCGGGCACCTCTTTCCGCTCGCGGCGCTGCTGAGCGAGCTGGCCGAGCGCCGGCATCAGGTGCACCTGCGGACCATGTCGTCCGGTGTCGGGAAAGCACGCGCCGCGGGTATCAACGCCGAACCGGTCGACGCGCGGATCGAAGCCATCGTCGCCCGGGATTGGCTGGCGCGAAATGCGTTGGACGTGTTGACGATGTCGATCGACGTCTTGTGCAGACGCGCGGCACTGGAGGTCGACGATCTGCGCAACGCGATAGAGCAGGTGCAGCCGGACGTGGTGATCGTCGACGCAAACTGCTGGGGCGCAATGTCGTTGGCCGATGCCGGTCATACACCCTGGCTGGTGTTCTCGCCGTTCACGCCCTACCTGCGGTCGTCTGGCATACCTCCGTTCGGCCCGGGCCTGCGGCCGCGGCCCGGCGTGGTCGGCCGTCTTCGGGATGCCGCTTTCCGGCCGTTCGTGACGCATCTCTTCGACCGGCGAATGTTGCCTCGGGTGAACGCCGTTCGTGTGACGGTCGGGGCCCCGACGGCCCGTTCGGTCGACGATCTGATGCGGCGGGCGCCGTTGTTGTTGGCAGTCGGTGGTGAGCCGTTTGAATATCCGCATCCTGGGTGGGGCGATGCGGTGCATCTGGTCGGCGCTTGCGTGTTCGAACCCGGTCCCACCTCGGTGCCCGACTGGGTCGCGTCGATCGATCGGCCAATCGTGCTGGTCAACACGTCATCGATCAAACAGGCCGATACCGTGTTGGCCTGCACCGCGTTGCGGGCATTGGCCGACGAACCGGTGCATGTTGTGGCGACCTTCCCGGCGGGGGTTCCGCAGGGCCTGGCCGTCCCGCCCAACGCCACTGTCCGCCAATTCGTCCCGCATAGCGTGGTGCTCGATCGTGCCTGTTGCGCCATCACCCATGGCGGGATGGGCACGACGGTCAAAGCGCTGGACCGGGGTGTGCCCGTCTGCGTTGTCCCGTTCGCTCGCGATCAGGCGGAGGTCGCGCGGCGGGTGGAGGTGGCGCGCTGCGGCGTCCGGCTACCGGCCGACAAACTCGATGCGCAGGCTCTGCGTGCGGCCGTGCGCTCGGCGATGACGATGGCCGACGGCGCTCGCCGGGTAGCGGCCGGCTTCGCTGCGACCGGCGGTGTGAGGCGGGGAGCGGACTTGATCGAGGCGCACCTGGGTGCGCCGGTTGTCAGGAACGCAGTACAGTAGTCGCTTCGCGGTACGCGCGAATAGTGTTCTGGTTCAGTGTGTTTCCGCTACCGGGGCGGGCGCATTCCGGGACTTCGGCGGATGCGGAACGAGTTCGGATTCGAACGTCGACATTGCTGCGACCATCGCGGCGAACACCCGATGAGCGGCAAGCAAGTCTTTGTCGGGCAGATCCGCAAGCGCGGCGCGCATGTGGACACCGAGTGGAGTGAAGAATTCGTGGGCCAATTCCATGCCACTTGGCTCGTACCGGAGGAGGGCTTTGCGGCGGTCACCGGGATCTGCCTCGCGTCGGACGTGGCCCGCCTCGATCATCCGATCGACGAGGTAGGTGATCGCGGCCGGTGAGACGTCCATCCGCTGCCGCAATTGAGCCATCGTCAAAGGCTTCCCGGCGGTTTCGGCAACCATGACATGTAGCAGCGCGTGAAAATCGTTGCCACTGACGTCGTTCTGGCGCGCGAAATGCCGTCCAATCCGATCGGACTGTGCTGTGACCGCCCGCATATCGGCCGACATCAGCTTTTCGAGCTCTGGCCTGCTGGGAGGTGAACCGTTCATGCCCCGCTGAGTCACCTGTCCGTATCCTTCTTAGGAAATCTTAAGTTAAGCGTATCCGAAAGCTACTGGATCAGCGACGGTACGTCAGCACCAGCGGAAGACTCTATTCCTGCGCGGTCAAGCCGGTGTTGACTATTTTGGCTCGCGCTCGCCTAGCCGATTTCTGTATTGCTGTGCCGCACAGCGATATCAGAGATCAGCTTGGATCTTTCACCTGCAGGGGGCGATCACTGCTCACGATCCGCTGGGCTATATGGATGATCTGCGTGTTGGATCCCTGCGACATCTGTTTGAGCATTTCGAAGGCTTCAGCGGCATCGATGCCGAAGCGCTCCATCAGCGTGCCCTTCGCCTGGCCGATGATATCCCGGGAAACGATGGCACTGCGGAACTGCTGGTCACGGCGCATCATGTTCCACACCAGCGCAGTATGCGTGGCGAAAATAAGCCCTAGATTGGCCGATCCGTCGTGGAAGGCGTTGATCGGTTCGGCGTAGAAGTTGAGCGCGGCCGTCGTTCCGCCATCCCTGAACATCCCGAACGACAAGATCGATCGGATCGGCGTCTGCTTGAGCGCCTCGTCGCGGTACAACGGCCAGCGGTCGTCGGCGTCGAGGTCGTCGATGCGGACGCTGTCTTGCAGAGCGGCGGCGGTCAGACACGGGCCCTGCTGATAGCGACTTTGAATTTCGTCGAGCACGACCGGGTAGCGATGGGTTGCGGCCGCGGTCTGGCTGCGGCGCCGCTTCTGGGTCACGGTGATGCCGGCGTACTGGGCGCCGGGCACCGATTTGGCTGCGCCCTCGATCAGGTCACGCAGCAGTGCAGGTGGATCGAACGACGTTCGCTGATGGAGGTCCGCGACCAGCTGCGCCGCTTGGAGAAACATCGAGGTCTGCGAATTCGCCAGAAGGCTTTCCATGTCAATCTTTTCGGTGTCGCAAAGTGTCGGGTTTGTGCACCGCGTCAGCGCCGGTCTTAGAGCTCTTCACTCGATACTGCGGATCCTCGTTCTGGCCGTGGCTCTTCCACTGGACTTTGGCGCCCTTGCTGAAGCTGTTCTCTGCCATCGCATGACCTCCCGATGTCGCAGGCTCTGAATCGCCGTTCACGGTGCTGATCGGTGGCCGAACCCCGACGCATCCGTGGCGACTGCGGATGCCGAGACGTACGATTTTGTACTATAAACTTAACTATTAAGCTTGTGAAGAAGATGTGACCTACTCATCTTGTGCCGGAGGCCCCAATGACGCCTGATCCGGGGCTGTGGAGGGTATACGGGCGGCACGGAAGTCTGAGTCAACGGAGGAGTATGCGATGCGCTGCGTTGTCTTCGGCGCCACCGGTTATCTAGGTGCCCGGCTGGTCCCACAGCTACTGTCCGCCGGTCACGACGTGCGGGTGATGGCCCGCACACCGGCCAAGCTCGACGGTGTGCCGTGGCGCGGTGACGTCGACGTCGTGCGGGGTGACGTCACCGACAAAGAACGGGTGCGTCGTGCGCTCGACGGTCAGCAGGTTCTCTACTACCTGGTGCACTCGATGCTTGGCTCCAATTTTGTCGACGTCGACGCGCGTGCGGCATCGATAGTGGCGGACGCCGCCGCGCAGGCCGGGCTGTCACGGATCGTCTACGTGGGCGGCATCATCCCCGATCAGCAGCTCTCGGAGCACCTGGCATCGCGGGAAGAAGTGGGTCGGTTGCTGCACGAGTCAGGCGTGCCCACTGTGGAATTGCGGGCGGCGGTCATCATCGGCGCGGGGTCGGCCAGCTTCGAAATGCTGCGGTATCTCACCGAGCGGCTCCCGCTCATGGTGACACCGAAATGGCTGCGCACCCGGGTTCAACCCATTGCGGTGCGGGACGTGCTGTATTACCTCACCAACGCAGCGGAGTTGCCCGCCGACGTGAGTCGGCCGTTCGATATCGGCGGCCCCGACACCTTCACCTACACCGAGATGAGTCGTCGATACGCCGTGATCGCGGGCCTACGCAAACGGGTTGCCATCCCGGTGCCGGTGCTGACCCCGCGGCTCTCGTCGCACTGGGTGAACCTGATCACGCCGCTGCCACGGTCGTTGGCGTCGTCGCTGATGGACTCGCTGGAAAACGATGTGGTGTGCACCGAGCACGACATCGCCGAGCACATTCCGGACCCCGATGGCGGCTTGATGCATTACGAGGAAGCCGTCAAGTTCGCGTTGGCCCGGGTAGGCGAGGGCGATCTGCGCACCCGCTGGTCGCGAACGGGAATGGAAGACGGCGCGTCGCGGCCGCTGCTCACCGACCCCGACTGGTCCGGTGGATCGCTGCACGAGCAGCTGATCGAACGCCGAGTCGGCGCCGGCGTCGACGCGCTGTGGCGGGTTCTCGAATCGATCGGAACCGAGCCAGGCACGTCGGCGGCGCCGCCGGCGCGGCGCGGCTGGATCGGCCGCCTGAAAGGCGCGGCCAAAATCGGACGTACATCGGCTCAGCACCATCTCATGCATGCGGGTGAGTCGCTGGATTCGTGGCGCGTCGAGCTTATCGAGCGACCGCTCGTACGGCTCCGTGCGAATGTTCCGTTGCCCGGTCGGCTTTGGCTGGAGCTGTCGGTGCACGACGGCGGCAACGGCGGCCGTGTTTACCGGCAGCGCGCGCTGTTCCAGCCGTATGGCCTTCCCGGTGAAGCGTTTTGGATAGCGTCTGCGCCGTTGCGTAGCGCCGTGTTCGGTGGCATCGCCCGCGACATCATTGCGAGCGCCAGCGGCGCTGACGCTGCCACGCCAGCATGACCCAGGAGATGGCCGCCGCGGCAAATGCCAACGCCTGCGCTGCCCCGGTCCGGTCGGACGGGTAGAACGTCCCGGCGACGTAGCGGTCGATGAAACCCGACGCCGGCAGCCGCTCCATGCCGGCGCGGGATCGTGCCCGCTGCTCGAGTTCGGTCAGCGGGCAGGGCAATTCGAATACGACCACGCCGATGCCCCAGAGCACAACGGGGATGTGGACGGCGATGTTGCGCGGCCAGCGCAGTGCCAGAAATCCGCCGCTGGGCAGATACGCCAGGTAGGCCATATGCGCACCGACGGTGAGACCGACAGCCGCAGAACGCATCACCCGTTACCGGCGCGCAGCTGGTAGCGGCGCTCGGCGTAGGCGAGATCGTCTTTCCACAGTCGCGCCGCGGCGACCCGCATGAGCCCGGTGATCAGCGGCGCGGCGCGGCGTGCCCGCCTGAAGCCGGTCCGGTCGGAGTGGGCGACGACGGCTTCGATCACCGCTGTGCGTGGACGATTGTCCGGTCCCAGACCGAGTGGCGTCGCATGAGTTTCGACGACGCTGCCTGTCCCTTCGCCGTCGAGGATGCGCATCACGAGTGTGCGTGCCTCGGGGCTGGTGAACTCCGCGACGGTGGGTACCCCGACGCGGCCGATGCGGAAGGTTACGGCGACCAGGAACCGGTCTTCCTCTTCGGTCGGGGTGCTCAGCACCTCGAGTCGGGTGAACGAGTAGGGGTGATACCACGCGCCATGCCACGGGTCGAGGCGGTTGGCGATGATGTCGGACGGTTCGCAGGTACCGACCATTCGGGTGACGGCGTCCAGCGTTTCGCCGGTCGGCCTGGCCGGGATCACCGGCTGGTCGAGCGGAGTTTCCCCGCCGACGCCGTCGAGACGTACCCACGCGAGCACACCGTCGTCGTGGCTGGGCAATGTGCGCCAACCGAATTCATCGGTATCGCCATCTAGGCAGAGCCCGTGCCAGCGACAGATCAGGGCGCCGTCCTGCACGGCCGCGGTGGCGAGGTCGGCGCCGAGGTGCGGACAACTGCGCGGGCCGACACGGAGCCGAGATTCCCGATCGCGCCACGCGACCAGCTCGACACCGGCGACGCGTATGCCCGACGCTCGGCCTGCCCGGACGTCGCGGCTCGCGGCGAACGTGTACCAGTTGCCGGTCGGTTTGCGTTGCGATCGGTCCAGTGCGGCGTCGATGATCGCCGGTGATGCCTCGCGGTAGGTCGGGCGCTGCTCGGCCCACGACACCGGCGGAATCGCCTGCAGTGGCCAGTCTTTCGGCCAGCGCCGCCGAACGTTGTCGCCGATGCTCATCGTCGTGAACGCCTTTCCCGCCCGGCGAGGAAACGTAGCAGCGCCGAACGGCCTTGGGTTGGAACTGTATGCAGCGTATGGCCTGCCAGTCCCCATTGCGTCAGTATCTGGTTGGCCGCTGTCCAGCCGGTGGTGGCCGCACGCTCCATCAGCGCGACCGGCAGGTCGATGCGCACCCCGTCGCCGGCCAGCAGCAGGCCGGGCAGCGGTGTGGTCACGCCGGGGCGCTGCGCGTGGGTGCCCGGCGCGAAGAGTGGGCAGTCGCGGTGATAGAGCATTTGCTCGTAGACCACCCGCGCCTCCGCGGTTTCCGGGTACAGCTCATGCAGCCGGCCCAGCATTGCGGTCTGCGGTTGAGCAGATTGCACTGCGTACGAATGTAATTCGACAACCGAGCCGCCGTTTTCGCGGGCCCAGTGAGCGGCTTGGCGTTCGTAGCGGTCCAGAACGCTGATGTTGTCGACCGGTTCGTGGCCGGCGGTTCCGAGGAACGCCGGTCGGTCGGCGGCGACCGGGCGGTCGAGCCACAACCGGTGCACCATGAACGGCGGCGCGGTGCGCAGTTTCTTGATTCGGGCCCGCCAGATGTCGTCGCCGAGCTCCGGTGACGATGCGACAATCCGCTGTAGACCGGTCACATCGGTGGCCAGCACGACGGCGTCCGCGTCCAGGCTTTGATCAGTATCGGTGTGGATGCGGAATGTCTGTGTATCCCCGCGCCCGATGCCGGTGACGGCGCTGCCCAGATGGAATCGCACTCCGCGCTCGGTCAGATACTGCCGCAACGGCTCCCACAGCGCAGTGTTGAAGTTGTCGTTTGGGACGTCGAAGATCAGGCCCTCGCTGGAACCCAGGAAGTAGATGTGAAACATGGTGGCCAGCTCCGCCGCGGACAGGTCGGCAGGGCTGGCGAAAAAGCTGCGGGAGAACACCTCGAAGGCCAGATGCCGTGCCGCCCCCGGAAAGTTGATGCTCTTGAGGAACGTCTCGGCGTCGATGTGGTCGAGCCGGTGATAGATGTCCGGCAGCGATACCGCGGCCAGCGGCGCGGCGGCGCGCGCGTCGATCCGGGTCAGGTCGGTGAACCGAAAGGTGGGGCTTCGCAACGCGAATACCAGCGCGTTCCACGGCGGGGTCTGCGGTAAACCGCGGAATGTGTCGCGCCGGCCTGCGCCGTCGATGAGCGGGTAGTCGTCCAGCGGCGTCAGCATCGACAGCGTCGGGTCGATGCGGCTCAGCAGGGCCCGCAGGTTGTAGTACTGCCGGAAGAAGGCGTGGAAACCGCGGTTCATACCGACCTCGCCGCCGCGGTATTCCTCGGTCCAGCCGCCGACCCGCCCGCCCAGGTAGTTCTCGCGTTCGACGAGGTCGACGCCGACGCCGCGTTCGGCCAACCCGGTCGCGGCGGCCAACCCGGCGATGCCACCTCCGACGACGACGGCCCGTGGTTGCGAGGACAGCGCCGCGGCGTTCGGCAGGCCCGGCGGAGCCGGGAACGTCTGGCGTTTGCGGTCGGTCATCGCGGTGCGTCCCCGAGGAAGGTGTGCGCGATGTTGGTTTCCCATCCCGGCATGGTCTCGCTGTGGACCCCGGTGAAACCGGTGTCCCGCAATCGTTGGCGGAACTGCTGTGCACCGTCGAATGTCAGCACGCTGCGCCACAGATGCCGATACAGCGTCGCGTCGCCGGTCTGGCGCCGGCCGGAGGGAATGATGATGCCCCAGCACACCGCGTGCCACACCAACGTGGCCGCACGGGAGTCGCGCACCGAATAGTCGTGTACCGCCAGCGTGGCGCCCGGTGCCAGCAGGCCCCGCAGCGCCCGCAATTGAGCGTCCGGATCGGAGAGATTGCGGATCAGATACGCCGCCAGGATTCCGTCGAACGGGCCGACGACCCCGTTCTCGGCGAGCGCCTCGACTCTGGAGTGCACGAATCGCACCGACGGGGGCCAGGCTTTGGCCTGCGCTTCGTCGAGCATTCCCTGCGAGGCGTCGACGGCGACGATCTCGGCGTATGGGGCCGCGCTCAGCAGGGCGGCCGTCGACGCGCCGGTGCCACAGCCCGCATCCAACAGTCGCAGCCCTCGACCTCGGTCGGGCAGCCGCAGTCGGCGCGCCGAAAGCCGAAGGTGCGCATGGTATCCCGGGCTGGCGCTGACGAGCCGGTCGTAGGCCGGCGCTCCGACGTCGAACGCGGCCGGAACGTCAGCGCGGGGCAGACCGGTGTTACCGACGCTCACGTTGTCGTTCCCAGAGCAGCAGCACGGCGGTCACCAACGCGAAGCCGAACAGAAAATCTTCGATCGGGATGTCGAACGGAAACCGGATGCCGGTGGTCTGCCGGTTGTCGTACACCACGATCGGGGCGCTGAGCTTGGTCAGCCAGCCGTCGGTCAGGATTTGAAACCCGACGACGATCAGCATCGACAGCCAGTAGGCCGGCCGCCGAAACAGACCGGTGTGCAAGGTCGTCAGCTCGAGCGCGCAGACGATCAGCACCGACGCGACGGCCGGCGCGCTGTAGCCCACGCCGGCCATCAGCGCCGCTCCTCTCGCCCTGCCAGGATCGCACTGCACTGTTTATTGTCGCCGGCGGTCATCGGTTGAACCGTTCGAGGATGGCGCTGACCGCGTTGTAGGTCAGTAAGGCGCACAACGGAATAACCAGAAAGAACAGGACCTCCTCAATCGGCATCTGGAAGGGGAGGGTGACGCCGGTGATGTAGTCGCGGTTGTACGTCCAGATGTGTGCCGAGATCGCCACCTCGTCCCAGATCACGAACGCCGCCGCGACCGGCAGCACCGCCCGCGCCGCTCGCCACGCCTGGCGGTAAACGCCGGGGCGAAAGATCTCCAGCGGCAAGGTGATCGCAAGGCACGCGGCCAGCACGATGAGGTATTGCCAGTGATCCATTACGCCGCACCGGCCGGGTGGGTGAGTCGGGCCCGCCAGGACCGCAGCAGGCCGGCGCCGGCCACCCGCAGCCGTCGCCCGTTGCCCACGGTTGCGCGCTGCGTGAACACGGCGAAATCGCTGTCTTCGATGCAGTCGAGGATGTCGGAGTAGAGCGTCAGCGCGGTGGCCACACACGGGCGCGATCGCGGTGCCAGATGGTCGACACCGCTTGCGGCGTAGCGGTAGACCTGGCGGGCCAGGTCGTGCTGCTCGGCGAGCGCCTCGCGCACCCGGCGATCGGTTCGCTGATTGGTGTGGCACCACATCAGCAGGTCGCGATCGACGTCGTGGACAGCCAGTTCGTCGGCGGGCAGGTACACCCGTTGGCGGGCCAGGTCTTCGTCGACGTCGCGCAAGAAGTTGGTGAGCTGGAAGGCTCTGCCCAGCGCCGCCGCGTACGGGGCCGCATCATCGGGCGGGCCAATCGTCCCCAGGATCGGAAGCAGCTGCAGCCCAATGGCTTCCGCGGACCCTTTCATGTACAGGTTGAGGGCGTCGCGATCGGGATAGTCGGTGATCGTCAGATCCATCCGCATGGACGCCAGGAAGTCGTCGAACAGCTCGTCGCGAATGCCGTAGCGCCGTGCGGTGTGCTCGACGGCGGCGAGTACCGGATTGTCCGGATGCTCGTTGTGGGCGAAGAACTGATCGGACAGCTGCTGCAGCCGGGCCGCCCGGCCCGCGGCGTCCAGGTTCGGATCGAAATCGTCCAGGATGTCGTCGGCGTAGCGGGCAAACCCGTACAGCGCGTGGACCGGCGGACGCTGGTCGGGTGCGAGCAATCGGGTGGCCAGGAAGAAGGTTCGGCCGTGCGCGGCGTTCAGGGTGCGGCAGCGTCGGTATGCGCCGCGCAGGTCCGGGTCGTCGATGCCTGCGGCACTGAGCTCGGTGCGGATCATGACCGGCCGGCTCTCGTCACAACGGTGGCTGCCGACCGTTCGACCACGCCGGTGATGCGGTCGGCGGCCAGCCGTCCGGAGATCATCGCGGTGGGCACGCCGACGCCGGGTACCGTCGACGATCCGGCCAACACCGCGTTGTCGATGCCGCGCAGCATGTTGCCGGGACGGAACGGTCCGGTCTGCGCGAACGTGTGAGCCAGCGCGAACGGCGTGCCTGCGACCATCCCTTGGCGGGCCCAGTCCTCGGGGTTGACCACATGCAGCACTTCGGCGCCGTCACGCAGACCCGGAATCAGCCGTTCCTCAACCACATCCATCAGCTGCTCGGTGTAGCTGTCGCCGATGCGCGACCAGTCGACAACCCCGCGGTCGAGGTTGGGCGCCGGGGCGAGCACGTAGAACAGATCGTGGCCGGGCGGGGCCAGGCTCGGGTCGCTGGCGGTCGGGTTGGTGATGAGCAGCGACGGGTCACGCATCAGCCGGCCGTCGCGGATGATGTCGGTGAAGGTCTGATTCCATTCGCCGCCGAACACGATGTTGTGGTGTGCCAGCGCAGGGTTCGCCGACGGTGCGCGGCGTCGGCCGATATGGGCGACGACGGCCGACGGCGCCGGCCGGAGGCGCCCGACACGCCGCGGCTCGCGGCCCAGCAGGGCGTAGGCGGTGGGAAGCTCGGTGGTCAAAATGACTGCGTCACAGGCAATGCGCTGATCCTGATCGGTGTGCACAGCGACGACGCGGTCGCCGGTGCGTTCCAGGCCGGTGACCGTCGAGCCGTAGACGAAGCGCACGCCGGCATCGGCCGCGGCGGCGGCCAGCGCATCGGGCAGTGCCCGCATGCCGCCACGGGGAAAGAACACTCCGGCAATGGTGTCCATGTAGGCGATCACCGCGTAGACCGCCAAGGCCTGCCGCGGGGCCACGCCGGCATACAGCGACTGGAAGGTGAAGACGCGCTGCAGCCGCGGGTCGGTGATGTGGCGTTTGACCATGGTGTCCCACTTGCGGAATCCGCCGATCGCCGCCAGGCGCGCCAGCTGCGGATTCACTAGCGACAGTGGGGAGTCGAAGTTCCTGGCGACGAAACCGTCGAATTCGGTGCGGTACAAGCGGGTCAGCCAGTCGCGCAGCTTCCGGTAGCCCGCCGCCTGCTCGGCGCCGGCGAATTCTTCGATCGCATTCGCCATCTGATCCGCCTCGCTGTAGACCGCGAGGCTGCTGTCGTCGGCGAACTGCGCGCGGTAGGCCGGATCGACGGTCATCAAATCCAGTCGGGCAGAAGTGGTCTCGCCGACCGCAGCGAAGGTGTCGTCGATGATGTCGGGCATCGTCAGCACCGTCGGCCCGGTGTCGATCCGGTAGCCGTCGATGTCGATGCGGCCCGCGCGTCCACCGGGCCAGCTTTCCCGCTCGACCACGGTGACCTCGCGGCCGCGTCCGGCAAGATGCAGAGCCGCGGACAGACCCGCCAGACCGGCGCCGACGATGACGACCCGGCTACTCCGCCCCTGAACTGTCCGCATCAGCGAACCTCTCTGCGCAACAGCATCATTCGGTTCGCTCCGTGCACACGGCAGCCATGTTCGTCAGTGCGGTTCGCATCGATTCGTCGATCGCCAGGCCGTCGAGTTCCTGGAGCGCCGACGCGACCCGATCATCGATGGTGTCCTCGATCCATTGCACGGCACCACTTGCGACGATCAGGGTTCGCCAACTCTCGATCGCGCCGCCGTCCAGGTCACCGCTGTTCATCAACGCCGTGAGCTGTGTGCGGATCGGTGCGTCGGCCAGGTGGTGCGCGGCGATGACCACACTGGTGGCTTTGCGCTCGATGAGATCCTGTCCGTCTGGTTTGCCGGTGAGCGTCTCGGCGCCGAACACGCCCAGCACGTCGTCACGAAGCTGGAACGCTTCACCCACCGCTTCGCCGTACCGGCCCAGCCCGGAGACGGTGCGATCGCTGCACCCGCTCATCGCCGCACCGATCTCCAACGGCCGCCGCACGGTGTAGTTGCCCGACTTGCGCCGCGCCACCCCCAACACATCGGCAATCGACGGCAGGTCTCGGACATCGTTTGCGAGATCGGCGAACTGGCCCATGGCCAGCTCGGCACGCATCGCGTCGTAGCGCGGCCACGCCCGCTGCAGACGGCGATGCTCGAGTCCGCTTTCCCGGAGCATCTGCTCGGCCCAGATCAGGCAGAGATCACCCAACAGGATCGCCGCCGACTCACCGAAGCGGTCGGCCGGGCCGGAGAGCTTGCGCTGGCGGTGCCAGCGGCTGAATTGGACGTGCGCGGCGGGACGGCCGCGACGTGACGTCGATGCATCCATCACGTCGTCCTGCAGCAGCGCGAAGGCGTGCAGCAGCTCCAGGCTGGCGGACGCGAACAGGGCTTCGTCGCTGTTCGCCGCGCCGGCAAGCCAGCCCAGGTACATGAAGGTCGAGCGCAGGCACTTACCTCCGGTCACGAAATTGACCAGGATGTCGCCGGCGACCTCCATCCCCGACGCATCGAGCTCTGCGGAGCATCGGTCGGCCACGAATTCGGTGACGTGAGTCAACACCTTGCGGCGCAACCCGATCCGCCACACATCGAAGTGCTCGGGATCCGACCAGGCTTCCTGTTCCAGTTCAGCGGACTGCACGGACGGTGCCAGCGACAACGCACGCACCTCGCTCACTGGGCTCCCTCTCGACGGATCGGGTGGCGACCACCCTGTACGGCTCAGGCTCACGCGCGTGTACCTCCCTGTTCACCAAGACAAACACGCTCAGCCTGGCCTCGCCAGGTTAACTTCACAAGATTAACGTTTAACTTAATGAACTTCTGGCTTGCTCGCCATAGGAGCCGCCTCGCCTAGGGTGGGCCCATGACCGCAGCCCAGCGTGAACGAGCCGCACTCGTGCAGACCTTGACCGCCGTCGGCCCGGATGCGCCGACGCTGTGCGAAGGCTGGACGACCAAGGATTTGGCCGCTCACCTGGTCATACGCGAGCGCCGGATGGATGCGACTCCGGGCATCATGGTGTCGCTGCTGGCCGGCTACACCGAGAAAGTTCAGGACAAGGTCGCCCGGTCGAAGAGCTGGGAGGATCTGCTACGCCTGGTGTCGTCCGGGCCGCCGATCTATTCGCCGTTCAAGCTGTTGGATCCGGTAGCCAACCTCGGTGAGATGTTCATTCACCACGAGGACGTCCGTCGCGCGATCGACGGTTGGCAGCCGCGCGTGCTCGACCCATCCGCCGCGGGGTTGCTGCGCCGTCAACTCGGGGTGATGAGCAGGTTGATGCTGAACAAAATGCCCGCCCAGGTCGTGTTGCGGACGCCCGCGGG
>JBAWAV010000024.1:0-2406 GCA_049589475.1 Mycobacterium sp. | reverse complement strand
AACGCATGGGCATCGAAGACCCGATCCGTGCCGCCGGGTACCAGGTTGAATTGCTGCGCTCGGTCGGATCCCGCGGGCAGGCCAAAGCCGACGTGCGCGTCGACGTCTTCCGCCGCATGTTCGGCGACGAGTTGATCAGCCTTCCCCGCGGTGACTTGGCCGCCGCGATCTACACCACCATCGAAGACAAGGTCGAAACGATCTTCGGGGACAGCATCGTCACCGTGGATGCGCACAGCGACGGCGTCCGGCTGACCCTCGAGAACGGCGCGCCACGCGATTTCGACATGCTCGTCGGCGCGGACGGATTGCACTCGAACGTGCGCCGTCTGGTCTTCGGGCCAGACGAGCAGTTCGAGCACTACCTCGGCTGCAAGGTCGCTGCTTGCGTGGTCGACGGATACCGGCCCCGTGACGAGCTGGTCTACGTCACCTACGGCAGTCCCGGTCGCCAGCTAGGGCGTTTCGCGCTTCGCGACGACCGCACCATGTTTTTGTTCATCTTCCGCGCCGGGCCCGATAGCGCGGGCATGACGCCAAAAGAGCAGTTGCGCAACGAATTCAGCGGCGTGGGCTGGGAATCACGGGATTTCCTGGCGGCACTCGACGACGTCGACGATCTGTATTTCGACGTCGTCAGCCAGGTCCGCATGAATGACTGGGCCCGAGGCCGCGTGGCGTTGATCGGGGACGCAGCCGGGTGTATTTCGTTGCTTGGCGGTGAGGGCACCGGACTGGCGTTAGCCGAGGCGTATGTGCTGGCTGGCGAACTCGCGCGCGCCGGCGCCGACTACCGCCGCGCCTTCGATGCCTACCAGTCGCTGATGCGCCCTTTGATCAAAACCAAGCAAGCCGGTGCGGTGCGCTACCTTCCGTTCTTCACTACGCGGACCCGCTTCGGCTTGTGGTTCCGCAACGTGGGGATGCGAATGGCGAACTTCGGGCCACTCGCCACGCTGTTCGCCGGCGAGGCGCGCGACGACTTCACGCTGCCGGAATACGGCATTTAGCTACGTAGCCGGGGTGAACCGGATCGCCATGAGGCCCAATTCGTAGACCGCCTCGGCGAATTGGTTGCGCGTCGGCATCCGATGGTCGCGGAACGCGATCCCCATGACGCGTTCGGCGTGTGTGACGCCGTAGTGCTCGACGCAGCGGTAGTAGAGGTCGGTGACCAGGAGTTGGTTCTCGATGAGTTCGCCGCGCATGGTTCGGCTCTTTCCGCCGTGCAAGACCTTCGCGGTGGCGCCGTCGCGGAAGTTGTACTTCCAGGTCGCGCCGGTCAGCGCATAGAGGATGCCGTCGATCAGGTGGGCGGTCAACGGCAACGAGAAGTGCCGGCCGCTTTTGCGTCCGGTGAAGTCCAGCACCATCAACTGCTGGCGCGCCGGTCCGGCTAATGGCGTGTGCAGCAGCAGCTTCAGGGCCGGGTTGACGACGCGCAGCAACGCTTTGGGCGGGTGCGACAACGTGATCGGGTTCGATTCTTCGGCCATCACTTCACCGTAGGTCCCAGCCGACGGTAAATCCATGGTGCAGGACCAGATTAGTGAAGACGTCAGTGCGCTCGGCGAGTGGCCACCACTCGCAGCGGAACGCGTCGAGGGCGAAGAAGGCGAAGTTGATCGAGGTTTCCGGCGTGGTACGCGGCCGGTAGACCACTGCGTCGATTTCTGGCCACCAGCGTGTGACGGCGTCGGCCAGGCGGTGGCAGGTGTCCCACACGTCGGGGTGCTGGCCGGTGCTGATCTGGTCGTCGACGCCCAGAACGTCGAGGTTGGCTTCAGTGCGCAGGTCCAGGACCCGCAGATGGCGGGCAGCGACCAGCCGCACCAGCCGGTGGTCGGCGTGGTCGGACGGGACCATCAGCCCAGTCGGTCGGTAGCGCTCGCGGAAGGCGCCGACCAGACTGCTTGCGGCATAACGTGTTCGGAATGCACAGGACACCGGGTCGAAGCGGTACCGGGCCGTCGGGAATCCGGCCCAGCTCCACTCCTCGGGCGATGCCGCTTCGACCCGCCACAGTTCGGTGCCGGCATCGACGCGTCGACGGCGCAGCCCGACCGGCCGCGCATCCGGCAGCGGCGCCCGGTAGCCGGGTGGAAGGTCAGACACCGACAGCGGCGAGCATCCGCCAGGCGATGTCGGCGGTCTTGCGGCGGCGCAGCGCCTCGGCGATCGACGAGCCGCCGAGTTCGTCGTGAGTCAGCCGCATGACCCGGTCGGCGGCAAAAGGATCGGAAGTGAATCGAGTCAGCAGTTCGAGAATCTTCGGTAGGTCGGTTCGCAGCCGATCACTGTCGAATTGCCAAGCCGGAAACCAGGTTTGGTTGCCGACAGCCGAGCCCAGCAGCTTGCCCCGGCTGCGCAGCCGGTGCACCGCCTGCGGCGAGTGCAGGCCCAGCC
>JBAWAV010000023.1:0-6621 GCA_049589475.1 Mycobacterium sp. | reverse complement strand
CGGATCCGCCTCCCGGCGATCCAGGGTTTGGCGGGGGGCCCGGCCCAGGGCAGGACCCGACACCGTTCACTGGCACGGCGCCATTCGGGCCGCCGAGGCTCGTTCCTGCCAACGGCGCGACGGTGGGTGTGGCCCAGCCGATCATCATCAACTTCCCGGGGCTCGTCGATGACGCCGGTGCAGCCGAAAACGCCGTCCATATCTCGTCGGTCCCACCGGTTCCCGGCAAGTTCTACTGGATGAAGCCCACGCAGCTGCGCTGGCGCCCGCTGAACTTCTGGCCCGCGCACACCGCGGTGACCGTCGACGCGGGTGGCACAGTGTCCAGCTTCCAAACGGGTGACACCCTGGTGGCGACGGCCGACGACGCCACGCACCAACTGACCGTCACCCGCAACGGGGCCGTCGAGAAAACCATTCCCATGTCGATGGGGATGGCATCCGGCGGCCACCAAACCCCGAACGGCACCTACTACGTTCAAGAGAAGATGCCGACGGTAGTGATGGATTCCTCGACCTACGGCGTTCCGGTCACCTCGACGTACGGCTACAAGACGACGGTCGAGCTAGCTGTCCGGTTCGATGACAGCGGCGACTTCGTACACAGCGCTCCCTGGTCGGTGGATGACCAGGGCAAGCGTGACGTCAGTCATGGCTGCATCAACATCAGCCCGACCAACGCGAAATGGTTCTTCGACAACTTCAATGCCGGCGATCCCATCGTGGTGACCAACTCCAGCGGAGGCACCTACTCCAGGCACGACGGCTCCAATGACTGGCAAAGCTAGCTCGCTGCGCCTCGGGAAGGGGGTGATGTCGTGAATGAGCGCGAAGTTGGCGACCAACTCGAGATCGAACGCCTTCTCACCAGATACGCCCGCGCCGTCGACACCAAGGATTGGGACCTGTACCGTTCGCTGTTCACCGACGACGCACGGATCGACTACTCATCAGCCCCGTTCGGCATTGCCGGCACACGTGAGGAAGTCATTGCCTGGCTCAGCCAGAACCTGGCCTTCATGCAGATGACAATGCACTACATCACCAACGTCGAGGCCGACGTCACCGGTGACGCCGCAGATGTACGCGCGCAGTTCTACAACCCCATGCAAATTCCCGGGTTCAC
The DNA here is from genome assembly GCA_049589475.1 of Mycobacterium sp. GTDB lineage: Bacteria > Actinomycetota > Actinomycetes > Mycobacteriales > Mycobacteriaceae > Mycobacterium. The sequence continues at coordinate 5,495 of JBAWAV010000023.1, read as the reverse complement.
CGACCTCAGCTATTGCGGCGGCTACTACCACCACCAGCTGGTCCGAACCGTCGACGGATGGAGCAGCCAGTCCTTGACCGAAGAGAACATCTGGTTCGTCAACCCGCCGACGGCGCCTGACGCTGATGGTTGAACGTGATAGGTATTCCGACCAGAAGGAGCATCGATGCCGTCGCCCAATCTTCCTAGTGGATTCGACTTCACCGATCCCGACGTCTACGCCGAGCGGCTGCCTGCCGAGGAGCTCGCCGAGCTGCGCCGCGCGGCTCCGGTCTGGTGGAATCGACAGCCGCACGGCGCCGAGGCGTTCGGTGACGACGGCTACTGGCTGGTCACCAGACACGCTGACGTGCGGGAGGTTTCGCTGCGCGACGACGTCTTCTCCAGCGCCGCCAACTGCATTGTGCCGCGCTATCCCGACGAGGAATCCGGACGCGGCCAAATCGCGGCGGGCCGGTTCTCGATGATCAACATGGACGCCCCGCAGCACAGCCGGTTGCGCAAGATCATCTCGCGCGGATTCACTCCGCGCGCAGTCGATCGCCTCGGGGACGGACTTCGCGAGGCCGCACGCGGCATCGCCGAAAACGCCGCCGCCACCGGTTCCGGTGACTTCGTCCAGCAGGTGGCCGCCGAACTGCCGCTGTATGCGATCGCTAACCTGCTCGGCGTGCCCGCCGAGGACCGAATGAAACTCTTCCACTGGACCAATGAGATGGTCGGCGATGAGGATCCGGAGTTTGCGGAGTCGGAAGCCTTAGCGTCGGCCGGCCAGGTGATGCTCTACGGCACACAACTGGCCGCCCAGCGAGCCGACAACCCAGGCGACGACATCGTCACCAAGCTGGTTGAGGCCGACGTCGACGGTCACAAGCTCTCCGACGACGAGTTCGGTCTGTTCATGGTGACCCTGACCGTGGCCGGAAACGAGACCACGCGTAACTCGATCACGCAGGGCATGATGGCGTTCCTCGAATTCCCGGACCAGTGGGAGCTGTTCAAAAGGGAGCGACCGCAGACCGCCGCGGACGAGATCATCCGCTGGGCAACTCCGATCACGTCCTTTCAGCGGACAGCGCTGACCGACGTCACCCTCGGCGGGGCGACGATCAAGGAGGGCCAGCGCGTCGTGCTGTCGTACCGATCGGCGAACTTCGACGACGACGTTTTCGAGGATCCCTTCCGCTTCGACATCCTTCGAAACCCCAACCCACACCTCAGTTTTGGCGGAACCGGCGCGCACTACTGCATGGGCGCCAACCTTGCCAGATTGACCGTGCATCTCATGTTCGAAGCATTGGCCGACACGATGCCCGACCTGAAAGCCCTAGGCTCGCCGGAGCGGTTACGGTCCGGCTGGCTGAACGGAATCAAGCACTGGCAGGTCGATTACTCCGGTGGCTGCCCCGTCGCGCACTAACCACTACCGGTCGCAGTTCGGGGATTCGCACCTGCGCAGGAATCAGACATGCTCACCGGATCCATCATCCGGGCTGCCTTCAGTTCGACCAGGGATACGCAAATAATGGCCCAGTGGTTGCATACGCGAGGAGCCACACGAGTGCGCACACGATCACGAGCCAGATCGCTCGGGCGAAGAGTCGGAACCGGCTCGCCGAAATCAGCTCGTACCGGATGACGCTGCTCAACCCTTTTAGATCGTCGGCAGTCAGGAATACTTTCCCCGTTCCGACCCTCAGCATGTAGCCGCGCGTCCCGTCGGGCCGGTCCAAGCGGAGGAGGAGGAGCCGGTCCCCCTCGTTGTCTCGCAGGCCGATGAGGCTGGTTAGCTCAGGTTGTCGCACGGTATTCCCCTTAGGTTGGGTTGTGACTTCCTGTGCTTGGGGCGCAAATGTTACTCGCCGCGATGACTACGCACAATACTTTGTCTCACAAGCGAATTCGTATTGCCGCGATACACTGCCGGCAACCCCTCACGTCGCCGGCTTCGGGAGTGATCCCCCGGTGACGGCAACCTTCGCCCGCCCCTTCGCACGTTCCGCACGCTAAACGCTAACGGGCCCAGTGACTCACTCGTACGGCGGAAGCTCGCCTCGATGGCTCGGGCAGTAGACGTCCACCGACGCGGTGACGAATCTGACTGCGGTTCTTCGAACGCGATCGGGAATCAGGCGTAAGCGCGGGTTCTCCGCATACCCCCGGTCCATCTCCTCGTTTACCAAGGCGTCGACCGGGGTGCCGCCATTGAGCTGGCCACACAGTTGATGGGCTCGGGCGACGACACCAGCCACCTCACCGTCATCGATGGGCGGAATCTGTTCTTGCTCGAGCAGCGCCAGAAACTGATCCTGCTGACCTGGGTCGGCGCCCGCCGCGCCAGCGCAGATAATTGCGGCGGTCAGCATCACCGAAGCGCTAATCAGAACGTTTACGAGGCTGGTGATGCCGGTGCGCACGGCAGTCACGCAAACGTGTGACCCAATTGAGAGACCGCAGGCCGGGGCGAAGGCCCTGCGGGCGCCGTAGTGGTGTCGCGGATCCGTCATGCGTCCTCCTTGCAGCCCTTGCCCATTCCGACCAGTCTTCACTGAAGCGTCTTCTGCTGGTAGCTGTCACGGACTCCTTGAAGGATGGCTTGGATCGTGGAGTCGATGTGCTCAACGTCGTAGCTGGTCTCACCGTTGCGAACGAAGTCATGCATGACTCCAGTGATGAAACGGCTCACGGCGAAGGCCTGATCGTCAATTAGCGCCTGTTCGGGATCGATGTCTGTTGGTTGCCACTGGGTGATGAGTGCGCGCTGCAAAGTCTCAAACCGTACTGCGACTTCGCTGACCGTGCGGGCAAGGTCTGAGTCGCGTCCGGCAAGCGCGACCAACTCGTGTCGAGCTTTGGTGCGAGTAAGCCAAGGCGATTGGCCGGACATGACGACCATTGTGGCGAGCCCGAGTGTTCCCGAAAATCGCCGGTCATCGTTATCGGTGAGTTCGGCCATGCGCGTGAGGTCGGCTGCGTCGAGGTCGCTCAAGCGTTGCGCCGCGCCGATAAGTAGTGCTTTTCGGGTGCGATAGTAGGCAGACGCGGTGCCAGCCGGCACGCCCGCCTGCCGATCAACTTTGGGGTGGCTGAGTCCGCGCGCACCGTCGTTGGCCAGTAACTCCAGAGCGGCATCGCACAGTTCTCGCCGACGCTGCTCTGCATTGTATTTCCGCGGCCTAGTTACAGCTGTCAGTTTAAAGGGGCAGCAATATCTGACAATCGGTGACACGTTCGCGCAATTCCATCGTTGCTAGCACCTATGCCTGCAAGGCGGTGCTGTTGCTCGCGGGCCGGACAAGTTCGGACGGCTGCTACCGCTTGGCGCCGTCAAACAGACTGACTGCAGAGCGATGAAAATGTTCTAACTTTGTAGAGAAAAAGCTGACAGATGCGCTCCCTGCCTGGTTACGATCAGCGCCGAGTGACGAATACGCGTCGGTAAGAAGCAGAGGGGCAGTGATGCATTCAGAGAGGTTGCTTGCGCGCGTCGTCGTCATCGGCATGATCGGGGGCGGGGCCGGCACGCTGTTCAGCCAAACGGCCCACGCCGATGACACGGTGCTCGGCCCGCTGGCTGGTAGCGACACGGCGATCATCCTGGGCGGAACCTTCGAGTCGACACCGTCGACGACTTTCGCGCAGTCCGCCGAAGATCTGTATCTGCATCCGCTGGGATTCGACGATGGCGCGACCTACTCGACGGTCTGCGACATGGTCGGGACCGACCCGTGCGCCGCGCCGCTCCAGGTGCTGACGACGCCCGAACTGATCCAACAGGGCCCGAGCAGTCTCACCGCCGCCGAGGACGTCACCCTTGCCGTGGAGAACGAATTCAACGCGAACCCAGGCGCTTTCAGCGCCGAAGACCCGCTGACGATCTTCGGATACTCGCAGAGCGCCACCGCCGAGTCGCTCGCCATGACCCAGCTCGAAGCAGACGGCATCCCCAGCCAGGATCTGCACTTCGTCTTCATCGGCGACCCCTCCCTCGCTGACACCGGCGTATGGCCCAATCTGGTCACCGACCTGGACGGGATATTCGGGACGACTCTGACGAACACCATTCTCTCCGACCTCGGCTTTGACGGCGTCCTCGGAAACGTGACACCGACCGACCTGTACCCGACGACGATCTACACGCTCGCCGGCGACGGGGTCGCCAACTGGCAACCGGACTTCAACCAAGGCGGCCTCGTGGAGTCGATGGTGCACCTGTTCACCACGCACGCCGAATATCTCGGGTTGACGCCGGCCGAAATCGCCGCCGGCACCACGTCGACCGACCCCGGCAGCCTGATCACCAACGTCGACATCCCCGACACCTTCAACAACGTCGACGCGTGGATTGGAGCACTAGAGCACGGCATCGGCAGCAGCGGACTGTTCGACAGCTTGTTCCAGTCTCTGGAACTGTATTTCACCAACACCTTCTGATCGAAGATCGGGCTACGGCACGCTTACGTACACAGCGTGGGGGCGTCGCAAACGTTTCCGGGGCAGTAGATCTTATGCGCCGCGTTGACCATGGTGGCGGCTTCCACCCCCGTGACGCCTTGCGCGCCGAGGCGCGCTTCGAGGTCGTTTGCAATCCGCGTGGGGCGCCAGCCCCAGGTGAGGTTGTAGCAGACGTCGTGTGCCTCTTGGATGAGCCCGGCCTGTGTGCCGGGCGTCCACGAAAGGCCGACGCCCCGCAACGCGGCCAGGTAGGCGTCGTCTTGCGGGCTGGCATTCGCGACGCCTGCGCTACCTATCAACGCGGCACCGGCCGTCGCCAGAATGCCGAGCGTGGTTAGTGAGCGATGCGTAGTCATCGGTTCCCCTTCCCCCTTCGGTGTTGAGCTCTCGGCCTTGTTGTCGGAGGCCGACCCTCCGCTGCGGACGAGCTGGCGCTGCCCTCTCACACTGTCGGCGACGGACCCCGTTGCGTTACCGGCTGTACACCCACAATTCACACAACAGTAGACGGACCGACTGAAACCGGGGCCCCTCCGCCCCATCATCGCTCCCGCCGTCGTCTTCCATCGTCATCGCCGGCGGTCGTCCCAGGAGGCAGCGAGTTTGGCGGCGGTCGCAGCCGTGTCCACTTTTTAGACCGCGTGTCACTCGCAACCCCGTGAAGAAACGTGTGCCCGCCCCGGTGAGCATTTGTCACTGTGACGCTGCATTGCGGGCGGTTTCACGCCGATTGAGCGAACTCTGATCAACGGATTCGATGCCGTCGAACAGTCTTCGGGTGCGCGACCGGAGCTACGTCGTGCTGGGTTGCTCTGTGGCGCTCGTGTCAGCCGCGTGGTGGCCGATGAACTCTAGCCCGGCGCGAATAGCGGGGCGGTGACGCAGGATTCGGTAATGAGCTAGTCGGCCGAGCCCTCGCGTGGTCAGTAATCGTGCGCCTTGCCATGACGTGGCCAGTCGCTCGCTGGCGGCATAGGGGCTGTCCGGGTCGTCGGGGTCGTGGATGAGAAGCAGCGGCGGGTAGTTGGCTCGTCGACCGA
>JBAWAV010000022.1:0-5675 GCA_049589475.1 Mycobacterium sp. | reverse complement strand
CCCGTACCGTGCTGGTCCGCCCGGCGCCGGTGCCCGGTTTCAAGGGCAGCCGGTCCTTCGGTCTCGAAGAGTTCGACCCGTTCTGGCAGGCCTGCATCAAAGCTGATCTGCCGGTCTCGATGCACGCGTCGGACAGCGGCTACTCCGAGTTCGCAAACGTATGGGAGCCCGGCGACGAGTTCCTGCCGTTCAAGCCGACCGCATTCCGCAGCTTCGCGATGGGCCACCGGCCGATCCTGGACGCGATGGGTGCGCTGGTGTGCCACGGGGCGCTGTCCCGCAATCCGGAGCTGCGGATCCTGTCGATCGAGAACGGTGCCGACTGGGTGCCCGACCTGTTCAAGGGTCTCAAAAGCGTCTACAAGAAGATGCCGCAGGCCTTCCTGGAGGACCCGATCGAGGCGTTCAAGCGGTGTGTCTACATCACCCCGTTCTGGGAGGACCGCTTCACCGAGATCGTCAACATGGTCGGCACCGACCGGGTGCTGTTCGGATCCGACTGGCCGCACCCCGAGGGCCTGAAGGACCCGATCAGCTTCGTCGACGAGCTCAAAGACTTCGGCGAAGAGGACGTCGCCAAGATCATGGGCGGCAACCTGATGAAGCTGATGAAGGTCGCCAAGCCGGTCTCCGCCTGATTCGCCGCGCACCGTAATAGGGTCGCCAGATGGAACGGCGCACCCTGGAAGCGGTTATCTACGAACGCGAACCGCCGATCGCGCGGATCATCCTGAACCGGGCCGACAAGGCCAATACCAAAGACGCGACGTTGGTGCAGGAGGTCGACGCCTGCCTGCACGAAGCCGACCGTGACCACGACATCAAAGTCGTGATCATCAAGGCCAACGGAAAAGGTTTCTGCGGCGGGCACGTGGCCCGCTGGGGTCCAGATGAAAACCCCTATCCCGATTTCGGCGACACCTTCGAGGACCTCTACAAAGGCACCGCCGACCTGTTTCTGTGGCCGACGTTGTATCTGTGGGAGTTTCCGAAGCCGACGATCTCGCAGATCCACGGCTACTGCATGGGTGGTGGCATCTACCTGGGCCTGCTGACCGATTTCTGCGTGGCGTCCGAGGACGCGTATTTCCAGATGCCGCTTGCCCAAAGCCTCGGCGAACCCGGTGGACACACCATGATCGAGCCGTGGCTGCTGATGAACTGGCACCGCACCATGGACTGGTTGCTGCTGGCGCCGACACTGAACGCGCAGGAGGCACTCGACTGGGGCCTGCTCAACAAGGTCGTGCCGCGAGACGACCTCGAGGACACCGTCGAGGAGATGGCGCGCAAGATCGCCCAGATCCCGTTGACCACGCTGATGGCGGTGAAGAACAACGTCAAGCGCGCGTACGAACTGATGGGCATGCGGGTGCATCTGCAAGTCAGCCACATCCTGACCAACATGGTCGGCGCGGCCACCGACGTTCAGGCCCGCAGAGCCGAGCTCATGCAATCCGGTTTGAAGCCAAGAGATTTCGTCGACCGCGACGAGGCCGCAGGCGACACGGCGTCCGGGCCGCCAGTGTGAGGCTGGCCGCACACTCAAGGCCGAACGTGAAGCTGGCCGCACACTCGGCGCGGTGACACCAGGGGTCAGCGGCTCATTTCGCCGGCCAACTTGCGGCCGGCGGCATGACGCGCGGCCACATAGCCGAACACCATCGAGCTCGCGATGCTGGCGCCGGCACCGGGATACGTCCGGCCCATCACGGTCGCCGTGGTGTTGCCGGTGGCGTACAGACCCTCTATCACGTGGTCGTGCTCGTCGAGCACCTGCGCGTGCTCGTTGGTGATCACACCGCCGCAGGTGCCGACGTCCGCGGGTAGCACCCGGGTCGCGTAATACGGCGCGCGGTCAAGCGGGCCGATCGCGGCGTTGGGCCGGTAGCCGGGATCACCAAGGCAGTCGTTGTAGGCGGACTGGCCCCGTCCGAAGTCGGGATCGAGGCCCTTGGTCGCGAATCGGTTGAACCGTGCGACGGTGTCCGCCAGTTTGTCGGCGGGCAGGTCGATCTGGCCGGCGAGATCGGCGATGGTCTGACCGCGTTTGACCGCGCCACTGTCGATCAGCGCCGGCGGCAGGTTCTGGTTCCGCTTAAGCGGGTTGGTCCCGGTCACGTATCTGCGGACGTAACCGTCGTCGAAGATCATCCAGCACGGGACGGCCTTGTTGGCGTACATCGCCTTGCCGACCTCGACATAGGAATTGGACTCGTTGCAGAAGCGGCGGCCCGTCGAGTCGACATAGATGGCGCCCGGGCGCTGTCGTCCGGAACCCAGGGAGGCAGCGACGGCGCCACCGCCGGCGATGAAAACCGAAGGCAGCCACCAGGCTTCGTCCAGCAGATCGGTCTTGGCGCCCAGTCGCATCGCGGTCTGCAGCACTTCGCCGGTGTCGCCGGCGTTGGCGATCGACCACTGCGCTTCGTTGGGCTGGTCGCCGCTGTAACGCCGCCGCATGTCGGCGTTGTGACCGAAACCTCCCGCGGCCAGCAGAACTCCCCTATGCGCTTCGATGTTCATCGTCACCCCGTCGCGCACGATGCGCGCTCCGACAACGCGGCCGTCTTCGACGATGAGATCTTCCATCGCGGCGTTGGTCCACAGCGGTGGCTCGCCGCCGCCGAGGCTGATCAACGCCTTCAGCATCTGACCGATCAGCGACGCCCCGTTGGTGAGAATCTGACGCCGACGGACGCGCGCCGCCGCGGTGCGCGCGAACACCTTTGTCGCGACCGCGAAGGCGCGGGGCGCACGGTTGTAGTACTGCACCGAGCGAAGCTCGTTGGTCAGCACCACGTATCCGTAGTTCTTGGCCAGCGGCGGCTGGACTTTGTCATGCCAGCTGCCCAACTCGGCCGCATCGAACGGAATTCCTTCGATTGCACGGCCGGATGCGTTGCCGCCCTTGTGATTCGGGTAGTAGTCACTCCAGCCGTCACAACGGATGAGTTGCACTCCCTTGCGGGCCAGGAAGTTGACCATCTCGTAGCCGGCGGTGAGAAACATCTCGCGACGCTCGGGCGACGACGGCGCGCCGATGTCACCGACGACGTCGCCGAGGTAGGCCAGGCCGTCCTCGTGCGAGTCGGCGATGCCATCGGCCCGCATCAGCGGATTGTTCGGCAGCCACACGATCCCGCCGGACAGCCCGGTCGATCCGCCCACCAGCGCTTGCTTTTCGATCACCAGCGGCTCCAGACCGCAGTCGAGCGCCGCGAGCCCGGCCACCATTCCGCCACCCCCGCTGCCGGCGATCAACAGGTCGACGGATCGGTCCCATTGCGTGGTCATCGCGCCTCCGGAGTGAAACCGAGGTCGACGATCGGCACGTCGATGGTGGTATTGGTCTTCTGGATAGCGGGCACCAGAGTTTCGTACGGCAACCCGGCGAGAAAGCCGTCCACGACGCGCTCGAAGTTCGAGATCAGCCCTTCGATCTGGTCCGACAGCCGCATGTACTCAAACCCCTTGGAATGCAACCCTTTTTGCTGCCGCGGCAGGTTGGAGAAGTCCTGAGCCGGGATCGGCGGCCAGCTTGGATCGTCGGGTGGCAGCGGCTGCGGCGGGGTGGGCTTTCCCGCGGATCGGTCGGCGGGCATCCGGGTCAACGACCAGATCTCGAACAGCGTCTCCTCCGGCCCGAGCGGACGGATCCGGTACGACGACGCGCTGCTGTAGGTCGGCAGGATGAAGTGGTGCGGGAAGCAGAACCCGATCGCGTCGGTGATCCCGCGGCGGACCAGATCGTTGAGGTCGGGCATGTCGCTGCCCCGAGCCCGGTGCCAACCAACCACCGCATCGTTGAGAGCGCCGCGCCAACCTGCCAGTGCCTGAGCGGGATCCGACGGCAGTGTGATGGTCTGCAGGCCTTCGGCGATGCGGATGTCGTTCTCGTGCGTCATGCCGCCCATGCCGTCACCCAGCGTGCGCATGAAATAGAGACTGCTCGCGACGACGGGGTGCACGGCTTCCGAGGTGCTACCGGTCTGCGCGGACGGCAGCAGCTGCGGATGCGTCTGCGGCACGTGGTAACCCTCCATGAACGCCGCCGTCGCCAGCTTCCAGTTCACCGGCAGCCGGCAGGACTGCCACCATTCCACCCGCAGTGATTCGACCTTCCAGGCGTCATAGGTCGACGCGAACGGTTCCATCCAGTCCCGCAGCGGCGGAGCGTTGTCGTCGAGGTTGATCCATGCGCAGCCACCCCATTGCTCGCACTTGACGGCGACCAGTTGCAGATCGTCGGGCGACAGGTTCTGTTCGGCGAAGGCTTCCGGCCGCAGCACGAAGGTGTTCCGCCCGTCGATGCCCCAGCACCAGCCGTGGAACGGGCAGACGAAGGTGCGCCGATTCCCGTTGCCCTCGACCAGCTTCACGCCGCGATGGCGGCAGGCGTTGTGATAGGCCCGGACGGTGTCGGCGTCGACGCGCACGACGATGATCGACTGATCGAGGATCTCGTACTCCACGAAGTCGCCAGGCTTGGGAATCTCTTCGAGCCGGCAGGCCATCTGCCAGACCCGCGGCCAGAACAGCTCGGCTTCCATTGCGTAGAAGTCGGGGTCGTAGTAGCGCTGCTTCGGTATCCGGTCCGGGGTGTCGACCGCCCACGGTATCTGGTTCACCATCTCGCTGTCCTTGTCACCTCATACGATCCGGGACGCCCGGCCTTGCCAGTAGCGTTCGCGGATCCGCCTCTTGTACAGCTTTCCGTTCGGGTCGCGCGGTAGGGTGTCGAATTCGATTGTGCGCGGGCATTTGTAGCCCGCGAGGTAGGTTCGGCAATATTCGATGAGCTCGGCTTCGAGGTCAGGCCCCGCCGCCATGCCCTCGACCGGCTCTACGACGGCCTTCACTTCTTCACCGAATTCGTCGTTGGGAACGCCGAAGACCGCGGCATCAACGAGTTTGGGATGCATTACCAGCAGGTTCTCCGCCTCCTGCGGGTAGATGTTCACCCCGCCGGAGACGATCATGAACGTCGACCGGTCGGTGAGATAGAGGTAGCCGTCTTCGTCGACGTAACCCATGTCGCCCAGGGATCGCCAGCCGCGGTCGTTGTAGACCGATGCGGTCTTGACGGGGTCTTTGAAGTACTCGAACGCCGGCCCGCCCTCGAAGTAGAGCTCACCGGTCTGCCCGACCGACAGCTCGTCCCCGTCGTCGCTCACCACATGGACTGGAGACATCGGTATGCCGACCGAACCGGGGTGAGCCAGCCACTCCTGCGGCCCGATCGTCGTCCCCGCGAACCCCTCTGTCCCACCGTAGTATTCGTGGATGATCGGCCCGAACCATTCCATCATCTGATGCTTGACATCGACCGGACACGGGGCGGCCGCGTGGATCACGCACTGCAGGCTCGACACGTCGTATCGCCGACGCACGGTCTCGGGCAACTTGAGCATCCGGACGAACATCGTTGGCACGAACTGGGCGTGGGTGACGGAAAAGGATTCGATCAGGCGCAGCGCGTCTTCGGCGTCGAACTTGCGCATGATGATCGCCGCGGCACCCACCCGATTGACCGCCATCGTGTAGTTCACCCCGGCCGCGTGATACATCGGCGCAGGAGAAAGATACACGCTACCCGCGGTCATGCCGTACTTGTGGATCAGTGCCATCTCCAGCACCGACTGCGCCCACGAGCCGTTGCCGTCGGCCGGAAG
>JBAWAV010000021.1:0-2419 GCA_049589475.1 Mycobacterium sp. | reverse complement strand
GCCCAGGGCCTGCCAGTGAAGGGGTCAACGCTGTCGTAGGTCGAACCTGATGCGGCGGAGGATGATTCGCCCCCGATCAGCAGGTCGAACTGGACCAGCTGCTCGATCGCTGTGTCGGTCATCTCGTTCGGGGTTTCTTCTTGTTGTTCAACGAGTCCGGGCTGGCTCCGGCGTTGCCAAGGTCGGTGAAGAACTTGCCGTGGCGGGCGGCGACGCTGGGGGTCAGATCGCGGGCCTCCCACATCGCGCGAACCGTGCCTTGAACACCATTCGGTCTGCGCGCGGCGATTTCAGCGGCCAGTTCCAAAGCGCGGACGCGTAGTTGATCATCCGGGACGACCTCAGTCACGAGCCCGATGCGCAGAGCGGTCTGCGCAGACATCCTCTCCTCGCTGCCGAGCAACGCCCACCGCATCACCTCGCCGTAGGGCACTCCGAGGGCCAGCATGCCCATCGGCTCCAACGCCGAGACGATGCCCGCATTGGCATGTGGGTCGAAGAACGTGGCCGTCTCACTGCAGATCGAGAAGTCGCACTCATTGACGAAGTACATGGCGCCGCCGGCCACGATGCCGTGCAATGCCGCGATCACCGGCTTCCACACCTTGTGTGCCTTCGGTCCCAGTAATTCGCCCGGATCCTCCTGGTTGAAGATGGGCTTGTGCGTCCACCAGGTGCCCTCGGTCACGTCGATGCCGGTGCAGAAAGCACGTTCGCCGTTGGCGCACAGCACCGCGACGCGGATGTCGTCGTCGTCGCGGACGCGGACCCACGCCGTGGTCAGGTCGGAGGCCATCTGTTGGGTGAAACTGTTCAGCCGCTCGGGCCGGTTGAGCGCCACGGTGGCGACGTGGTCGGTCACCTGGAATTCAATAGTGGCAAGGTCGGTCTGCTCGATCACCGTCGCTCCTCGGTCGATCCGGTAGATACCGGCATCTTCGCACCCAACTCGCTGACATGGCTAACATGGTTAGCGATCTCGCGTTTGAGGATCTTACCCGCGGGGCCCAGTGGGAACTCGCGCCAGAACACGAACCGGCGCGGCTGCTTATAACCGGCGAGTTCAGCGCGGCACAGGGCAGCCAGTTCGGCAGTCAGTGCGTCCTGATCGCTGACGTGAGACTTGGGAATGACAGCTGCGACCGGAGTCTCACCCCACTCGGGGTCGGGTATTCCGACCACTGCCACCATGTCGACATCGGAGTGCTGCGCGATCACCCGCTCGATCTCCGCTGGGTAGACGTTGAAGCCGCCGGAGATGATCAGATCGGTCTTGCGGCCGGTGATATGCAGGTAGCCCTCCTCGTCGAGATAGCCCAAGTCACCGCTGCGCAACCCGTCGGGACGGAAGGTTTCGGCGGTCTGTTCGGGCCGGTTCCAGTAGCCGACTGCGTTGGCGGGGCTGGTTATCACGATTTCGCCGACGTCCCCGGTTGGAGCGTCGTTGCCATCGACGTCGATGACGCGGATCGCACACATCGGAGTCTCACGGCCGCACGAGGTAGTGATCGAGGTTTTGCCGGCGACGATGTCGCGGTGATCTTCCGGCGTGAGAATCGTTGCCTGCCCACCGCATTCAGTGAGCCCGTAGCGCTGCTGCAGGTCGCAGCCGAGCAGGTCCATCGCCTTGCGTGCCAGGCCCGGCGGCACGGGAGCCGAACCGTAGGAGATGCGCCGCAGGCTCGACATGTCGCGGGGCGGGCCATCTTCGAGAATCGCCAGTGTCCGGTGCAGCATCGTCGGGATGAACGTCGTGAAAGTGATCGCGCTCCGCTCGATCTCGTCGATCACCGCCTGCGGGTCAAATTTCTGATGGATCACCATGGTCTGGCCCAGATACAGCCACGACACCGTGCGGACCATGCCACCCGCGGTAAAGAACGGCGTCGTCGCAAGCATGACGTCCGAGCGGTTGGCCTCGGTCACGAGGTTCGTGTCGGACGCCTGGTAGAGCAGGCCGCGATGGGTGTGCATCACGCCCTTGGCTCGACCGGTCGTGCCGCTGGTGTACAGGATGAACGCGACGTCGTCCGGCGTGACGTCGCGACGCCCGGCGCCGGGTTGCGCTTGCGCCAGCGCCGTCTCGTAGTCGGTGACCAACTCGCTGGTGCCGAGCGCCGCGCTGGCGCCCACCCCTAATATCAGCCCCAGCTCGGTCAATTCGCCCAGGAACTTCTCAACGTGGTCGGCGTGGATGATCACCGCTCGTGCGCCGGAGTCGTCGCGCACGTGGGCGACCTCGTCGGGAGCCAACCGGATGTTCACCGGCACCGTGACCAGCCCGGCCTTTGCCAGACCGAACGAGATCTCCGGCCATTCAAGGCAATTGCGGGCGATCACCATCACCCGATCGCCCGGTACCAGCCCCCGGCCGATCAGGAAGGCAGCGAGTCGACGGGCCCGCTCGTCGACCTGAGAC
>JBAWAV010000020.1:0-2084 GCA_049589475.1 Mycobacterium sp. | reverse complement strand
GCCGCGCACGTCAAGATGGCCGAGGCCACGCTGCAGCGTGCCGCGCTGATCGGTAAAGCCCGCTAAACGACCTCAGGCACCCGCAGGTGCGCCAGCACCAGTTCGAACTCGCCGACGTCGTGCTGGTCAGCGCCGAGGTCGCGGAGCCGCGCGGTCCGCAGTGAACGGGCCTGCTCCTCATTGCGCTGCATCGCCTCGAGGCTGTCGAACGTCGACGAGGACACCGCCCGCCACGAGGCACGGTCGATCATCAGGCTCGCGCTACAGAAGCCGTCGAGGTCTTCGATCGCGGGCAGCACCGATTCCCGGTAGAACTCGATGGCCCGGTTGAACTGGTCGGGCCGCACCCGCAGCCAGGTGGCCCGCACACAGGCGCCGGGACCGGAGCGGTGGTCGCGGTGCAACACCGCGATCTCCCACTCGTCGATCGTCGGACTGCCCCCGAACGTCTGCGCCACCTGATCGCGCACTGGGCGTACCTGTTGGGCGCTGGCGCGCATGGCGGCCTCGTTTTCCCATGCGGTGGTCGCGATGCAGCGCCCGGACTCGCGGTCGACCAACAACGACAGGCCGACGCAGCTGTCGATCATCGTGAGCGCGGGCATGACCACGTCGCGAATGTGCACGATTCCGGCCTCGATGGACGACGGCTGCGCCTGGATAGTGGTTGAGCGCGCGTACATCATGAAGCCCTCCTTGCTCGGGGGCAGCGCCCCGGCGGCGCCACCGGTCCTCGTCACCACCTTCCTCCGCTGGATTCGCCATGACAATGGGCAAATACGTAGGCTGAACCGGTGAAAACCGATGTGCTGGATGTCGACACCGCGCGTCGCCGTACCGTCGATCTGACCGAGACAGTGCGCGCGTTCTGCTTCCCGCTGGGCGACGGCCTGTGCAATGTGTTCGTCCCGCACGCGACGGCCGGGGTGGCGATCATCGAAACCGGCGCCGGTTCCGACGACGACCTCATCGACACCTTGGAGCGACTGCTGCCGCGCGACGACCGCTACCGGCACGCGCACGGATCCTTCGGCCACGGTGCCGATCATGTGCTGCCCGCGATCGTCGCTCCGTCGGTCACCGTGCCGGTCCAGGCGGGTGAGCCGCTGCTGGGCACGTGGCAAAGCGTCGTGCTGGTCGACTTGAACCGGGACAATCCGCGGCGCTCGGTGCGATTGACTTTCATCCAGGGTTGACCCGCGATCGGCGTTCGTCGAGTGTTCAGACGCGATAACCGGACCGGTACTGTAATGCGGTCTAAATTGGCTGCTCAAGGGGAAGCGGAAAAGTGCAGACACACGAGATCAGGAAGAGGTTCCTGGATCATTTCGTGAACGCGGGCCACACCGAGGTACCGAGTGCCTCGGTGATTCTCGACGACCCGAACCTGCTGTTCGTCAACGCCGGCATGGTGCAGTTCGTGCCGTTCTTCCTCGGCCAGCGCACGCCGCCGTATGCAACGGCAACCAGCATCCAGAAATGCATCCGGACGCCCGACATCGACGAAGTCGGGATCACCACCCGGCACAACACTTTCTTTCAGATGGCCGGCAATTTCTCGTTCGGCGACTACTTCAAGCGCGAGGCCATTGAATTGGCCTGGACCCTGCTGACCAACGAGGTCGAGGACGGCGGCTACGGGCTGGACCCGGAAAAGCTCTGGGCCACCGTCTATCTCGACGACGACGAAGCCATAGCCCTCTGGCGTGAGATCGCCGGCCTGCCGGTCGACCGTATTCAGCGGCGCGGGATGGCCGACAACTACTGGTCGATGGGCATTCCCGGCCCGTGCGGCCCGTCGTCGGAGATCTACTACGACCGCGGACCCGGATTCGGGGTCGACGGCGGTCCCGTCGCCAACGAAGACCGCTACCTCGAGGTCTGGAACCTCGTGTTCATGCAGAACGAGCGCGGCGAGGGGACCGGCAAGGACGACTACGAGATCCTCGGCCCGTTGCCGCGCAAGAACATCGACACCGGCATGGGCGTGGAGCGGATCGCGTTGGTGCTGCAGAACGTGCACAACGTCTACGAGACCGACCTGCTGCGGCCCGTAATCGACTTGGTGGAGTCGCGTGCCCCGC
>JBAWAV010000019.1:0-16787 GCA_049589475.1 Mycobacterium sp. | reverse complement strand
ACCCCGGCCGCACCTCCGACGCGGTCCGACGCCGGATGGAACGCGGGCCCGCGGACGGCACCGCGGCTGCCATTGGGTTACCGCTGGATCGCGGTGCGTCCCGGCCCGCCCCCGCCGCCTCGTCGTCGCCGCCGCCCGCTCGGACCTACGCCGCGCTACAGCGCGATACCGCGCTGGGGCCTGCGCGACTCCATCGAACCCGGCGGCACTTGGCAGGGCCGGGCCACGCGACACGCGCCGTCGGCCGACCGCGTTCGCACGACGTTCTTCGTCGCCGCGATCGCGCTGGGTACGGCGGCGCTGGTGCACGTGGTGCGCTATCTCCTGCTGGTCATCAACCGCAACACCTTGCTGAACTGGCTGGTGGCCGATGCGGCCGCATTGCTGAGCGTGTTGGCCAGCCTGGCCGCGGTCGCCGCGGTGATGACCTGCGCCGCGGTACTGACCCGGTGGATGATCGCCCGGCGCGCCGCGGCGTTCGAGCACCGGGGCAGGCCGGACTCCCGCTCACGCCGCGCGCTGTGGGTCGGGACGTTGCTGCCGCCGTCGGCCGCGATGGTGCTGGCCATCACGTTCGCCGTGGTGCTGGCGACCTCGAGTCGTTCGACCAGTTGGGCGCTGATGTTCGCATGCGTGGCGGCCTGTTGTGTGCCGCTGCTCGCGACGGTATGGGCGTTGGTCTACGTCATCGAGCTGGCCAGGACCGAGGACCACTACACCCGGCTGCGCCCGGTGATCTGGGGCTGGTGGCTGCTGTGGCTGCTCAGCAGTGCGACGTCGGTCTTCGCGACGGTAACCAGCGGTGCGCAGGACTCGCAGGGCATCGCCAACAACACCGTGGCCATGATCGTTGCGTACCTGCTGGCCTTGGGGTCGGTGGTCGCGACGGCGCGGCTGTTCGAAGGGTTCGAGCGCAAGCCGGTCGAGCGGCCCGCCCACCGCTGGGTCGTCGTCGAAGACGACGGCAAAGATCCGGCGGCATCGGCCGACGCAGCGGGATCTACTGCAGCGGTTGAGTTGACGGGTGCAGAACCGGCAGCATAGGGACATGACAGGTGCCGGCGAGGTGGACTCGCGGCACCCGTTCGTCGTGGCCCATCGGGGGGCGTCGGCCTCGCGGCCGGAACACACCCTGGCCGCCTACGACCTCGCGTTACGGGAAGGCGCGGACGGGGTCGAGTGCGATGTTCGGCTCACCCGCGACGGGCATCTGGTCTGCGTCCACGACCGCAAGCTGGACCGGACGTCCAGCGGCGCCGGTCTGGTCAGCGCGATGACACTGGCTGAGCTTCGCGAATTGGAATTCGGTGCATGGCATGGCAGTTGGCGCGCCGACGGCGCCCACGGCGACACCGGTCTGCTGACGCTGGACGCCCTCGTCGGGCTGGTGCTGGACTGGAAGCGGCCGGTGAAGATCTTCATCGAGACCAAGCATCCGGTCCGCTACGGCGCACTGGTGGAAAGCAAAGTGCTGGCGATGCTGCATCGCTTCGGCATCGCCTCACCCGCGTCGGCCGACCGATCCCGGGCGGTGGTGATGTCGTTCTCCGCGGCCGCGCTGTGGCGGGTCCGCCGGGCGGCACCGCTGCTTCCGACGGTGCTGCTCGGCAGAAGCCATCGGTACCTGAGCAGCAGCGCGGCCAGCACCGTCGGCGCCACCGCGGTCGGCCCGTCGATCGGGGTGCTGCGCGAACATCCCGAGCTCGTCGACCGGGCGGCGGCCCAGGGCCGGGCGCTGTACTGCTGGACCTGCGACGACTACGACGACGTCAGATTCTGCCGCGATGTCGGGGTGGCCTGGCTGGCCACCAACTACCCCGGCCGCGTCAAAGCGTGGCTGGAAGACGGGCTGACCGGCGCCGACTCCCGCTAGAGCCGGCCGCCGGCGGCGACCGGCGCACCGGACTCTCCGCGCGTCGAATCGATCTCGCGCGCCACATAGTTCTCCAGGTCGAACAGATTCGCGCCGGCCCGATCAGCGACCCGCACCAGCGTGGCCATCAGCGCCATCTCCTCGACCTGCTCCTTGAGGAACCACTGCATGAACTGCTCGCCGAGGTAGTCGCCCTCATCGCGGGCCACGGCGGCCAGCCTGCCGACCTGTTCGGTGACTGCGCGCTCCTGATCCAGCGCCAGCGCCAGCGCTTCGCGCGGGGTGTCGAAGGTGTTGCGCACGCCGTCGGCGCCGGGAATCTCGACCCGCACGTCGCGGTCGAGTAAGTACTGCACCACCATCATCGCGTGATTGCGCTCTTCGACGGCCTGCGAATAGAAGTGTTTTGCGAGCTGACGAAGGTCCGCGCCGTCGAAATAAACCGCCATCGCAATGTATTGCTGAGCGTTGGTGAATTCGTGATAGACCTGCTCCTGCAATAACGCGTGAAACTTTGTTTTATGGGCATCGTGGTCATTCATGTCGACCACGCTACCCCTGGTCAGCGGCCTTGTCAGCCAAGGTCACGCTTACTCAGGCCAGCGTTGCCTAACTAAAGCAAGGCTATGTTGAACGAATATGACAAGCCATTTTTAGGCCTGCCATGAATGGTTGTTACGATCCGCCGGAAATCGTCGACGGCACCGGCCGGTCGGCGGCCATAGCATCGAACAGGGCGGCGGCCTTCTCGTGGTCCCACACCACCACGGAGCCGGCGTCGCTGTTGGTGAACTCACCGATCGGCACGGTCAGGGTGACGGTCGAGGATCGCAGCGCCCAGGCCAGCCGGGCCAGGTCCCAGGCGTGGTCGTCGTGGTCGACGGTCAGCGCGTCCGCCGCGGCGCGTGGTACCGAGTACCACCGCCACGGGTTCAGCCATGTCACCGGGCTGGTCGCCCGATGCAGCAGCGCCGACATGAACTGCCGCTGGTCGACCATCCGATCGAGGTCGGCCCGCGGGGTGGCCCTGCTGCGGACGTAGCCGAGGGCGTCGCCGCCACCCAGTTTCTGGCACCCTGCGCGCAGGTCGATGCCGGCGAGCGGATCGTCGATGGGTGCGGTCGGACAGACGGTGACCCCACCCATGGCATCGACGAGGGTGGCGAACCCGCGGAACCCGATTTCGGCGTAGTGGTCGAGCCGCAGACCGGTGGCCTGCTCGACCGTCTCTGCCAGGAGCGGTGCGCCACCCATCGCGAAGGCCGCGTTGATCTTGTCGCGGCCGTACCCGGGGATCGGCACGTAGGAGTCGCGCGGGATCGACACCATCGTCGTCGGAGTTCCCGACCCGAGGGCCGGTGTGTGTACCAGCAGGATGGTGTCGGTCCGGCCGTTGCCGGTGTCGCCGCCGGTTGCCAGTGCCTGCTGCTGCTCGACGGTGAGGCCCTGCCGGCTGTCGGAGCCGACCAGCAACCAGGTGCTGCCGTGTCCGGACTCCGGACGACCCGGATAGTCGGTCAGCGCCGTCTGGCGATGCATGGCGGACTCCAGCCATAGCGTGCCACCGAGAATGCCGGAGCACACCAGCAGCACCGCGATGATCAGGCTCAGCGCCAGCACCTTCGCCCACGCCCGTCTGGGGCGCGGCGCCCGACGCGCTCGCCCCGGTGACACCGGTCTGGGCGGCGGGGTCGTGTGCGGCGGCGGTGGCCGGCGTCGTCGGGTGGTTGCCCCCTCGTCGTACACCGTCATCGCAGCCATCCCAGGTGACCGGCCAGCAGCGCGTAGCCGACAAACGCCACGGTGTCGATCACGCCGTGCGCAATCACCAGCGGCCAGAGCCGGCCGGAGCGCCGCCAGGCGTAGCCGAACACCAGGCCCATCGCGACGTTGCCCAGCCCGGCGCCGAAGCCTTGGTAGAGGTGGTAGGCGCCGCGCAGCAGGCTCGACCATGCCAGCGCCGCGCGGGAGCCGACACCTAACTGATCCAACCGGGTCAGCAGATACCCGACGACGATGATCTCCTCCGCCCAGCCGTCGGCGAAGGCGGTGAGCGTCAGCATGGGGACCCGCCACCAGGTGTCGTCCAAACCGGACGGGATCACCGAGGCGTTCATCCCCAGTGCCCGCGCCGCGAGGTAGAGCCCGAGCCCGGGCACGCCGATCAGCGCGGCCAGGCCGAGGCCGCCGAGCAGGTCGGGGCGCCACCGGAACCGGCCCAGCCCAATTCGCGCGGGCGTTGCGCCGGTGCGCCACAACAGGTACAGGCCGAGTCCGCCCCAGGCGATCAACTGCACGACGACGGTCGCGTTGAGGCCGAGGTCGATCAGGTCGAAGTGCGACCGCCGCGGGTTGAGCGGGATCTTCTGGCTGCTGAGATTGCGAAGGACGGAGTCGGCGAGCTGAAACAGCGCTTCGACCGCGCTGAGGCCGAACGTCACGCTCAGCACGATCGCGACCTCGATGCGAAGCGGACGCCGTTCGGCTAGCTGGCCGCCGACGTCACTTCGGGGCGCAACCACCCCGACACGGTAACCGGCTCAGTCCTGGCGCGCCCGCAACCCGTTAACGAACGGGCAGCCCATCAGCACCCGGATGGCTTGGCCCAGGCCGATGACGTCGTCGACCGGCCTGTGGAACGGCAGCCGGACGTCGCGGTCGCCGTCCGCGCTCTCCACCCGCAGGCGCATGCCGTAGCGGTCGACCCCGAGCGGGCGTACCTCTCCGCGACGCAGCCGAGCCGGTAGCCGGGCGGCCAGCCGCGCCACCACGTCGCGGTGGTCGCTGTCCAAATGCCGGATCCAGCACGATTCGAACCCGCAGAACGGGTCGGGCCGCGCGGCCAACAGGGCGGTGGCGTCGACGGCCTCGGCGCCCGTCGCGTCGGTCACCAGCACCGACTCGATCTCCAGCCGGGCCAGCAGGTAGCGGGCGTCGCCGGGTTGCACCGGTCCGGATTCGGGTGTCTGCACCTGCAGCAGCGCGGGGTGCGGATGCTCGGCGGCGATCAGGTCCAGCATCTCGTGCACCGACGGCGACGGCACCTGGTGCAGCCGTCCGCGAATCCACACCAGCGAACGGACCGGCTCGCGCAGCGGCAGTGGCGCGTAGTCGGCCAGCTCCAGCACCGCCTGCGCGCCACCATCGGTCAGTTCCGCGGCGACAGCCCCGCCGACCGGAACGCCGACGGCGAACGAGCCGTCGGCGACCAGGTGGTGCAGCGGCGTGGTGAGCGGCTCGGCCTGTTCGACCGCGAGCAGCGCGCCGCCGGCCCGTACACAGGTGCTGCGGATCCGCTCGGCCGTCGTCGGCGCCGGGCAGTGGGCAAGAGTCATCGTTGACCGTCCTGGCTCGTCAGTAAGTGAGGTAAGCCTTACTTAACTACGGGCGATCGGACGGCGCAAGACGTTCGTCCGACCCGATAGGGTTTTGGTCGTGGGCAGCATCGCGTATCTCGGTCCCGCGGGGACCTTCACCGAAGCGGCGCTGCTGCAGATGATCGCCGCCGGCCTGGTGCCGCGGCACGCAGGCGAATGCCAGCCGTTGCCGGTGGACAGCACGCCGGCCGCGCTGGACGCGGTCCGTGATCGCGTGTCCGACTTCGCGTGCGTGCCCATCGAGAACTCGATCGACGGATCGGTGACGCCGACGCTGGACGGCCTGGCGAGCGGGCCACCCGTCCAGGTGTTCGCGGAGCTGACCCTCGACGTCGCGTTCAATATCGTCGTCGCGCCCGGCCGCACCGCCGCCGATGTGCGGACCGTGGCTGCGTTCCCGGTGGCCGCGGCGCAGGTTCGCCGGTGGCTGGCCGCGCATCTGCCCAGGGCCGAGCTGCGACCGGCCATCTCCAACGCCGAGGCCGCGCAGCAGGTCGCCGACGGACATGTCGACGCCGCGGTGAGTTCGCCGCTGGCCGGCACGCAGCGAGGTCTGGCCGCTCTGGCCGAAGGCGTGGTCGACGAGGCCAACGCGCGTACCCGCTTCGTGTTGGTCGGCCGGCCCGGGCCGCCGCCGGCCCGCACGGGTGCCGACCGGACGTCGGTGGTATTGCGCATCGACAACGCGCCGAGCGCACTGGTGACGGCGCTGGCCGAGTTCGGGATGCGCGGCATCGACCTGACCAGGATCGAATCTCGGCCTACCAGAATCGAATTGGGCACCTACGTGTTCTTCCTGGACTGCGTCGGTCATATCGACGACGACGCGGTCGCCGAGGCACTCAAGGCGTTGCACCGACGTTGCACCGATGTGCGCTATCTGGGTTCCTGGCCGACGGGAGAGATCGCCGGCTCGCCGCCGCCGCAGTTGGACGACGCGACACGCTGGCTGTCCGATTTACGTGAAGGGTCAGCGTAGTGAGCGGTCGGCTGGTGTTGGTGCGGCACGGACAGTCTCACGCCAACGTCGACAAACGGCTCGACACCCGACCGCCGGGGGCGGAACTGACGGAGTTGGGCCGCAATCAGGCGCGCGCCCTTGCCCGCGACGCGACGTCGGTGCCGGGCTTGTTGCTGCATTCGGTGGCCACCCGCGCGGCGCAGACGGCGGCAGAGGTCAGCGCCGAGTTCTCCATGCTGGCCAGGGAAGTGACCGGCATCCACGAGGTGCAGGTCGGCGATCTGGAAAACCGCAACGATCAAGAGGCGGTCGACCAGTTCGACGCGACCTACCGGCGCTGGCTGGAGGGGGACCGGGATGTCTCGATGCCCGGCGGGGAAAGCGCCAACCAGGTCCTCGATCGCTATCTGCCGGTGCTGAGCGATTTGCGAGTGCGCTACCTCGA
The DNA here is from genome assembly GCA_049589475.1 of Mycobacterium sp. Lineage (GTDB taxonomy): Bacteria > Actinomycetota > Actinomycetes > Mycobacteriales > Mycobacteriaceae > Mycobacterium. The sequence continues at coordinate 10,131 of JBAWAV010000019.1, read as the reverse complement.
CGACGAGAACTGGACCAGCGACATCGTCGTCGTCAGCCACGGGGCCGCGATCCGGTTGACCGGCGCCGTACTGGCCGACATCGACAGCAGCTTCGCACTCGAACACCACCTTGCCAACACCGAGGCGGTGATCCTGACGCCGGCCGCCGGCGGACGTTGGGACTGCGAGCAGTGGGGGGCTCGAATGCCGCCGTTCGACGCGGATTCCCCGCCCGAATCGGTCGCCGACCCGATGGGCTGAGTCAGATCGCGCGGGCGGACGGGGTTTCGACTTGTGCGCAGTCACAGCCGACCGCGTCACAGTCCAACACGAACGCGTGAAGTAGCAGCTCCGGGCCGGGGCAGTCTGCGTCGGTGCACTCCGGCCGGTGCAGCCGGTGCTGAATGACCGCGCCGTGACAGTGCTCCAACCCTGCCTGGCATTCGCGGCAGCGGGTGTTCATCTCGCAGTCATAGCACTGCTGACGGACAGATTCGGGGAGCCGCGCCGCCGCATATTCAATGGCCCGCCTCCTCAGCGGCCCGTGCCGGGCCGCATCGTCAGCGAGCAGCCGCTTAGTCCCAGCCCAATTCGTGCAACCGGTCGTCGTCGATGCCGAAGTGGTGGGCGATCTCGTGGATCACGGTGATCTTGACCTCCTCGACCACCTGCTCGTCGCCGTCGCAGATGTCCAGCAGCGCGTCGCGGTAGATCGTGATGGTGTCCGGCAGCGAGCCGGCGTAGTGGGAATCACGCTCGGTCAGCGCCACACCCTCGTAGAGCCCGAGCAGTTCGTCGTCGTCAGGATGGCGGTCGGCGACCAGCACCACCACGTTGTCCATCTCCGCGGCCAGCTTCGCCGGGATCAGGTCGAGCGCGTCGGACACCAGCTCGTCGAACCGTTGCGGATCCATCCGCACGGCCACGCCGCTACTGCCCCGGCGGCGGTTCGGGCGCAGGCGGCGGTGGCGCGAACGGGTTCGGGGCCTCTGGCGCCGCGGGCGGCGCTTCGGGTGCCGGCGCTTGAGCCGGAGGTCCGGCGGGCTGTTGGCCGGGCAGGTGCTGGTTGCCCTGCCGTTGGCTGTTCGATCCGCTCGACGAACTGGAGGATCCGGACGAACCCGATGAACCCGACGAGCTGGGCGAGCCGTTGGAGCCGGTCGATGACGCGCCGCCGCCCGGAGTCGGGCCCAGCGGGATCGGCGGCAGGTTCAACCGCTCCTGCGGGATGTCCGGCGGCGGGACCGGCGGTTGGCCGTTGATCTTCAGCGGCCCTTTGGCGCTGTTCAGCAATGTCGCCCAGCCGCCGTTGCCCAACGTCGCGCCGATACTGCAGGCCACCTGCCGGCTACCGGCCGACCAGCTGGGCACCGACAGCGTGCTGTAGATCAGCGTCAGCGTCGTGCTGCGTAACTGCACCGGCATGAGATAGGCGTCGGTGAGCTTGGTGCAGGAATCTTTGATGAAGGCGTCCTGCTCGGGCTCCGGCGGCAATCCCTCAGGGAACCTGGCCAACAGGTTGACCGTGCCGGTGACCTCCATCGCATGCGGCGCGGCGCAGTCGACGGGAATGTCGGTGGGCTGGTTGGTCGACGGGTCGATGCCCAGGCAGGTGCCGTCCGGCCACACCTTGGATTGGTCGACGTCGGCAACCTTGCCCTTGTAGGCGAGCTGTTCGTTGCCCGCGCCGGGCAGTTGCACGCCGCACAGCATCCGTCGATCGCCGAACTGCCGCCACGCCTTGTCGCCGGACCACAGCATGCTGATGATGAACTTGCTGTTGGGGTCGAACTTGGCGCCGAGGTAGCGACGCACGGCCGACTCGCATTGCTCCTGGCTGATCTGCTCGATGCGGGTAGCCGTGGGCGGCGGGGCCGACGGTCCGTATTCCGAACCCGGGAAGGTACGCATGTCGATCGACTCGGCGACCTCGAAGCGGTGGTCGTCCTTGCAGTCGACGATGCTGGCGGCTTCGGGCATCCGGTCCGGCCACATCAGGCAGTTGCCGCTGGCGGTGCGGTTGAACGCCTCATTGCCTTTCGAGCCGGTGGGCGGCACCGGGTCGATGTAACCGGCCAGCCGCCCCGGACCGCCGCCAATCGGGAGGGCGGTGACCAGACCGGCGATGAGCAGGCCGCCCAGCGCGGTCAGCAGCAACGCGCGGCGAGTAGCCGAAGCCTGCAGGGTGCCCTGCAAACTGTTCAGCCACCTGACTCGCCGCAGCCGGCGTGCAGGCCGCTCGTCCTGCTCGGATTCATGCCACATCGGCTCCATTCTGTCAGGCATCACGCGCCGCGTGACAGCTGATGCGGAAGTTATTTCATGTGGTTGTGGCTGGTGGGCCCCGCACGCGTAGGGTTCTAGCCCGTGATCGACCTGAAATTGCTCCGGGAAAACCCCGACGCCGTTCGCCAATCACAGCAAAGCCGGGGCGAAGATCCCGGCCTGGTCGACGCACTGTTGGCCGCCGATACGTCGCGCCGGACCGCGATCTCGACGGCGGACTCACTGCGTGCCGACCAGAAGATCGTCAGCAGGGAAGTGGGCAAGGCGTCCGCCGAGCAGCGCCCCGCGCTGCTGCAGCAGGCGCGGGGCGTCGCGGACCAGGTCAAAAGCGCTGAGGCCGAACAGGCCAACGCCGAGGCGGCGTTCACCGCCGCACACATGGCGATCTCGAACGTGATCATCGACGGCGTGCCTGCCGGCGGGGAGGACGACTACGCCGTCCTCGACATCGTCGGTGAACCGGCCACGATCGACAACCCCAAAGACCACCTCGAGCTCGGCGAGAAGCTCGGTCTGATCGACATGGAACGCGGCGCCAAGGTGTCGGGTTCGCGGTTCTACTTCCTGACCGGCCAGGGTGCGCTGCTGCAGCTGGGACTGCTGCAGATGGCGATTCGGCTGGCGGCCGACAACGGTTTCGTGCCGATCATCCCGCCCGTGCTGGTCCGCCCGGAGGTGATGTCGGGGACCGGCTTTCTCGGCGCGCACGCCGACGAGGTCTACCGGGTGGAGGCCGACGACTTGTACCTGGTCGGCACATCCGAGGTGCCGCTGGCCGGCTATCACGCCGACGAGATCCTCGACCTGTCCGATGGTCCGCGGCGCTACGCCGGCTGGTCGTCGTGCTTTCGCCGGGAGGCGGGCAGCTACGGCAAAGACACCCGCGGGATCATCCGCGTGCACCAGTTCGACAAGGTCGAGGCTTTCGTCTACTGCAACCCAGCCGATGCCGCGGCCGAACATGAGCGGCTGCTGAGCTGGCAGCGCGAGATGCTGGCCCGCATCGAAGTGCCCTACCGGGTCATCGACGTGGCCGCGGGTGATCTGGGCTCCTCGGCGGCCCGCAAGTTCGACTGCGAAGCGTGGGTGCCCACCCAGCAGGCCTACCGGGAGCTGACCTCGACCTCGAACTGCACCACGTTCCAGGCTCGCCGGCTTGCCACCCGCTACCGGGATTCAGCCGGCAAACCGCAGATCGCTGCCACGCTGAACGGCACGCTGGCCACCACCCGCTGGCTGGTCGCCATCCTCGAGAACCACCAGCGACCCGACGGCAGTGTGCGCGTCCCCGCGGCGCTGGTGCCTTACGTCGGCGCCGAGGTGCTGGAGCCGTCTTAACTGCTTTGCGGTCACCGACGTCAGCAAAGTTAAGCAAGTGGTTCTAGTGCTGATCTATCATCAGCTGATTGAGGCCCTGCATACGCGGTTGGGGCAACCGCGTCGGAGGTGTGTAAGAGCGCGATGGGTTGGCTCAGTCTGTGGTGGCATCAATCCGATCACTATGACCGGCTGAGCGCGCATCTGGCGGCCCGCGGAATGGACACCCTGACCCGAGCCACCATCTCGTTCATCGCGGGCAGTCTCGCGGTGGTCGCACTCGCGACGGGCTTGGCCCCACCCGGACCGCTGGACGCTATCACGTTGACGTGCACGCTTGCCGCGGCCGCCGGTGCCGCTGCCGGCGCCGTGTTGTGGGCCGTGCGTTGGCCGACCCGCACCATGGCGATTCTGTTCGCGCTGCTGTCCAACGCCAGCATTGCGCTGGTCGCGCTGTCGCAAAGCGATCCGCTGATCGCGGTGATGGTCTGTACCACGTTCGCGACCATGGCCAGCTACCTCGCGCTGTTTCACACCCCGCCGTTGATGGCCTACAACTTCTTCGTCGCCAGCGGGATCGGCGCCGTCGAAGTCGTCCGGATGGCAGAGAAGTCCAGCATCGTCACCGCCTTCGCCGCTTACACACTGCTGCTCCTGCTCAATCTCGCGGTGCCGTTCGGCATTCAGGTGGTTGTGCACGTCCTCGGCGCGGATGCCGTGCACGCCGAGCGTGACCAGCTCACCGGGCTGCTGACCCGGCGAGCTTTTCAACGGCGAGCCAAAGAGCGCCTCGAGCAGGGCGGCAAGCAGCTGGCCCACGTCGTCATCAGCGTGATCGACCTGGACTCCTTCAAGCAACTCAACGACAGCTACGGCCACAGCACCGGCGACGATGCGCTGATCTCGGTGGCGCGTGCACTACGCGACACCAACGACGACAGCGCGGTGATCGGCCGATCGGGTGGCGAGGAATTCGTGATCGCCGATGTCTGGGATCCTGACGAGACCAGTCGCCGAGCGAAGCGGATCTGCGAAGTGATCGCCTCGCTGCCGTTCGGCATCACCGCCAGCATCGGCACCGCAGGCGTTCACCCGGCCTACCGCGCCGGCAGTAGCAGCGACTTGTTGACCGAGTTGATCGCGGCCGCCGACGCGGCGATGTATGTGGCGAAGCGGCGCGGCGGAAACCAAGCCGGGCATCATGATTGGCCGCTCCCGCCGCCGCTGGACCGACTGGCCGACGGCGAAACCGACTACCGCAGCGACGGAATCAACGCCTAAACGTCGGCAGTTGCCGGCGTGTGCGCGTGGCGGTGCTGACGCTCGATGGTCGCGAAGTAGAACGCGAACGCGAACGCGAAGCTGGTGAACAGGCTGGAGACGAAATACAGCCATGGCCGCCGCAGTCCGCGGCGATACCCGTCGACGATCGTGAACAGAGGCAGCAGAACGACATTGGCGATCGTGTAGTCCTGGCTCGCCGAACTGGCCGCCGGGTTGGTGAACATCAGCCGAATGTATTCGGCCCAACTGCCGTGCTGACCCCACAGCGGATTGGTCGATCCCTGTGAATACTCCTGCACGAAGCGGATATTGAAGTACCAGCCCAGCACCACCGACGCGATGCCGATGACGTAGTACAGACCTTCCAGTGGCGAGATCAGCGGGCCGCCCGCGGGTCGGGAGAAGACCTGGCGGTTCGAGGCGATGATCCAGGAGATGACGGCGAGGCCGAGGACGGCGTGCGTGAGAAGCGAGACCATGATCGCAGTTTCACTCGCGGTGCAAAGTTTTGTCAATATTGACGAAACAACATGTGGGGTAATTTGACGGTCATGATCCGGCCCGCGCAGACGGCGCGCAGTGAGCGCACGCGTGAGGCATTGCGGCAGGCGGCGTTGGTGCGATTCCTGGCCCAAGGCGTCGAGGACACGTCGGCCGAGCAGATCGCGGCGGATGCCGGAGTCTCGTTGCGGACCTTCTATCGGCACTTCTCCTCCAAGCACGACCTGCTGTTTGCCGACTACACCGGATTGCACTGGTTTCGTACCGCGCTCAACGACCGCCCAGTCACCGAATCGATCATCGACTCGGTGCAGGCCGCGATCTTCGCCTTCCCGTATGACGTTGACGCCGTTGCCAAAATCGCCGCATTGCGCGACGACGAGATCGACCCAGGCCGAATCGTTCGGCATATCCACGAGGTGCAGGCAGATTTCGCCGAGGCGATCCAGGCACTGCTGCAACGCCGTAGCTCTACGGCCGATCCGACGCCGGATGACCGGCTGCGCTTCGCGGTGACGGCGCGCTGCATCGCGGCCGCGGTGTTCGGCGCGATGGAGGTCTGGATGCTCGGCGCCGACCGGTCGCTGAGCGAGTTGGCGCGGGTCTGTCACGCGGCGCTGGAGTCGCTGCGAGCCGGCATCACCGATGCATGGGCGGACCAAGTTTCGTCATAATTGACAAAACTTTGGCTGCGTGCCAGCCTCCATTGGTGGAGGGCAGGACATGACTGATTACGACGCAATAGTTATCGGAGCCGGACACAACGGGTTGGCCGCAGCGGTGCTGCTGCAGAAGGCGGGACTGCGCACGCTGTGCCTGGAATCCAAGCTCTACGCCGGTGGAATGGCCTCTACCGTCGAGCTTTTCGATGGCTACCAGTTCGAGATCGCAGGTTCGGTGCAATTCCCGACCGCCCCGGTGGTCCGCCAGGCGCTGGGGCTGGACACTCTGCCGACCATCGACCTGGAGGTGATGTCGGTGGCGTTGCGCGGCGTCGGCGACGACCCGATGGTGCAGTACAGCGATCCGATCAAGCTGTTCACCCATCTCAACGAGGTGCACGGTGCCGATGCCGTCAACGGCATGGCCGGGCTGATGGCCTGGGCCCAGGCGCCGACCCGCGCGCTGGGCCGATTCGACGCCGGTGCGCCGCCCAAGACGCTGGATGAGATGTATGCCTGTGCGACAAACGAATTCGAGCGTTCGGCGATCGACGACATGCTGTTCGGGTCGGTCACCGACGTGTTGGACCGTTACCTGCCGGACCGGGAGAAGCACGGCGCGCTACGCGGCTCGATGACGGTATTGGCTGTCAACACTCTCTATCGCGGACCGGCGACCCCGGGCAGCGCAGCGGCGCTTGCGTTCGGGCTCGGCGTGCCCGACGGCGACTTCATCCAGATGAAGAAGCTGCGCGGCGGCATCGGCGCGCTGACGGCACACCTGGCCGAAGCGCTCGAGCGAGAGGGCGGCGAGGTCCGGCTGCGCAGCAAGGTGACCGAGATCGTGGTCGCCGACGCCCATGTGAGCGGCGTGCGCACCGAGGCGGGAGAGACGATCACCGCGCCGATCGTCATCTCCGCGGTGGCGCCGGACGTGACCGTCAACGACCTGATCGACCCGGCGGCGCTACCGGCCGACGTCCGCGAACGCTACGCGCGAATCGACCACCGCGGCAGCTACATCCAGATGCACTTCGCGCTGGACGAGGCTCCGCAGTTCGCCGCGCCGTATGAGGCCCTCAACGACCCGAGCATGCAGGCGTCGATCGGCATTTTCAGCACGCCAGAAGAGGTGCAACAGCAGTGGGAGGACTGTCGTCGCGGCATCGTGCCCGCCGACCCGACCGTGGTGTTCCAGGTCCCGTCGCAGAACGATCCCGACCTGGCGCCGCCGGGTAAGCACGCCGCGTCGGCATTCGCGCTGTGGTTCCCGATCGAAGGCGATGTGGACTACGGCGCGGCGAAGATCGAGATGGGCCGGCGGGTGATCGACAAGATCACCCGGTTGGCGCCGAACTTCGAGCGCAGCATCAGCAGGCACACGACCTTCACGCCCAAACACATGGGCGTGATGTTCGGCGCCCCGGGCGGCGACTACTGCCACGGCCTGTTCCACGCCAATCAGGTCGGGCCGAACCGGCCCGGGCCGAAAGGCTTTCTCGGACAGCCTATTCCGGTGGACGGGGTGTACCTGGCCAGCACCGGATGTCACGGCGGCCCGGGTATCACGTTCATCCCCGGATACAACGCCGCACAGGCAGCACTGGCCGACGCCGGTCGCTGACGGCGGCTAATCGCGCGCGTCGAGCAGCCGGTCCAGCAGCGCGGTGAACTCCTCGGCGTCGACCGGCGTGAACGCCGGGCTGGGCCGGGTGCCCGGCACGTCCAGCGTGATCAGCGTCGAGCGCAGCGGCCGGCGCACGTCCAGCGGCAGCCAGCGGCGCAGGTCTGAGCTGCCCCAGAGGCGGAACCGGTGCAGCATCAGTCCCAGCGGCTCGGCCCGGTATCCGCGAACCTTGCCGAGCAGGATGATCTTGGCGGTGCCGGATGGAAAATGGTAGCGGCGCAACGTGATTGCCTGGCGGTCCAACTGGACCAACCCGTCATCATAGGAATCGGTGGTCATGCCCGTGAGCTCCGAAGCTCGTGACCGCGGGCGGTGAGGCAGCGGCCGTTCTCCAGGTTCCACTGCCAGCCGTGCAGGTTGCAGGTCAGGGTGCTGCCCTCCACCACGCCGAACTTGGACAGGTCGGCTTTCAGGTGCGGGCAGCGACGTTGAATCTCCCAGCCGTCCATGGTGACCGACGCCGTATCGTCGTGCGCCTCGGCGAACCAACCGTCGGCGTAGGCGATCCGCTCACCGGTCAGGCATTTGAAGAAGGTGTAGAGGTATTCGTTGTAGCCGCCGACCCGCCACGCCCGAAACCGGGTGGACAAGAAGATGGTGTTGACCCAGTCCGGCTCGTTGTCGCGCAGCACGGTGCGCACCAGCTCCGGCGCGATGGCGAAACCGTAGCGAAACTTCTCGTCCGGAACAGCTTCTCGTACAGTGCGTTTCGGAAAGTCGAGCACGACCTTCTGAGGCCCCATGACAAGCTCGACGGGGTAACCGATGCCGTCACAGATCTCGTCGCTGGCCAGCATGATCGGCTCGAACACCGTCCGCACCGGCTCGAGCAGTGACTCACCCGTCGCCGGCGCCCACGTGGCTTTCTCGGCCGCCAGCACCGGTTGCATGCGGGCGGCGTAGTCGGCGATGTAGGCCGCTTTACCGGTGGTGAAGATGGCCTCCACCTCGTCGGTGGGCAACGGATGCTGCAGCGAGTTCAGTTGTGCGCCAGAGAATTCCGCCGTCGATCCGGGCATCATCAACAGGCCGTGGTGATGGCCGTTGCTGCGCATCTGCTCGAGGAACTCCATCTGGTCGGGGAAGATGTTGGCCGGATCGCCGTGGTCGTCGTTGAGATCACGCAACTCGGCATCCAGGAAACACGGCGGGCCGGCCGACGGGATCACCCACGTCGCGCCGACCTGCGCGATGTACTGGCGGGCCCGATCCATCCCGCGCTGTCGCTTCTGCGTACCGAACGCCTCCTTGGCCCGCGCGGGCATGTCGTAGACCATCGGGTACCAGATCGCGCCGGAGTACTGCAGCGTGTGCACGTCGACCTGTCCGAACTCGGACGCCAGCACATCCAGGTCGACCGGGCGGGCATCATTCATGTTGAACGCTGTCGTCCCGCCGTCAGACACCACCAGCGCCGAATCGCCGAGCGGACCGTCGGCGGGCGCCCGCAGCGCGATGATCATGACCTCCAGGTCGCCCTTCGGCCCGCTGACCGTGTGCTTCACCGAATCGGTGGTCTCGAAGAACCGGTGAAAGCCCAGCAGTTGCAGCGCGTTCTTCAAATCGGGCACCGGGAAGTCCGGCAGCAGCACGACGGCATCTTTGTTGACGTGCGCGGTCAGCAGTTTGGCGTCGAAGTGGTCCTTGTGCAGGTGCGAGACGTACAGGTAGTCGCAGTCGCCCAGGCTGTCCCAGTCCAACCCGCTATTGTCCGGGAAGGGAAACCACGACGCGAAGTAGGCCGGGTTCACCCAGGGGTCGCAGAGGATGCTGCCGGCTGGGGTCTCGATCCGGAAGCCCGCGTGGCCGATGCTTGTGACCTGCACTGACACCCTTTGATAGCTGGTTTCTGACGCCCCGAGCTTAGCGGCAGCGCGGGGTTCGCCGCCGCGCCCGGACATTTCGGTCGACCCGACTCGTCGCACCGGCCTGGACGGGAACACTAGGGTTGATGAACGTGGAACCGGTATACGGAACGGTCATCGCGCTCGTGCGGACTGTGTGGCGGGTGCAGGGTTTACGCTTCACGGTCATCGGGCAGGAGAACATACCTGCCACCGGCGGCGCCGTCATCGCCATCAACCACACCGGCTACATGGACTTCACCCTGGCCGGGCTGCCGGCCTTCCGGGAGCACCGGGCGCGCAAAGTCCGATTCATGGCCAAGCAGGAAGTCTTCGACAGCAAGCTCACCGGCCCGATCATGCGGGGTTGCCGGCACATCCCGGTCAACCGGTCCAGCGGCGCCGCGTCGTACGAGGTCGCAGTTGAGCGGCTCAGGGCCGGTGAGCTCATCGGCGTCTATCCCGAAGCGACGATCAGCCGCAGTTTCGAGATCAAGGAGTTCAAATCCGGCGCCGCCCGAATGGCGATCGAGGCCGGTGTGCCGATCATCCCGCACATCGTGTGGGGTG
>JBAWAV010000018.1:0-12068 GCA_049589475.1 Mycobacterium sp. | reverse complement strand
CCGCTACTTCATCCAGCTCTACCACCGCACGGCCACCCAGGCGGACCTCAGCGGCAAGAAGGTTCTGGAATGCAGCTGCGGCCACGGCGGTGGAGCCTCCTACCTGGTGCGCACTTTGCACCCGGCGTCCTACACCGGGCTGGACTTGAACCCGGCCGGCATCGAGTTCGCCCGAAACCGCCACCACCTGGACGGCCTGGATTTCATCGAGGGCAACGCCCAGGAGCTGCCCTTCGCCGACGAATCCTTCGATGCGCTGGTCAACGTCGAGGCGTCGCACCTCTACCCGGACTTTCCGAAATTCCTCGCCGAAGTGGCGCGCGTGCTGCGCCCGGGCGGGCATTTCCTCTACACCGACTTCCGTCCGCGCCAGGAGGTCGCCGAGTGGGAGGCGGCGCTGGCCAAGGCTCCGCTGCGGCAGCTGTCCATGTCGGTCATCGACCAGAACGTCCTGCGCGGCAACGAGAAGAACGCCCCGCGCAAGCACGCCCGTATCAGCCAGCACGGGTCAGCGATCCCGCGCACCTTTGCCCGCGCCGCCAGCGACATGACCGACTGGGCGTTCAACGGGGCACTGCGCGGCGGCGAGTACACCTACCGCGTGTACTCGTTCGTCAAGGACTAAAGCGCTCATAAGCGCTGGTAGGCCGCCGACGATCGGACCGCAGATTCTTTGGCTGACCAAGGCGTGATGATTTAGGGTTTCCGGTACCGAAAGGGGCGACATGGCAACGGCGACAACCGAGCCGGTACGGCTGCCTCCTGCGTTGCGGCTGCCGAAGATGGTCCAGGCCGTGTTGTTCCTGACCGCGTTGCAGTACCGGGTGGCGCCCAGCCTGAGCCGGCACTACGGCGGTCCGTTCACGATCAATCTGCCGGTGTTCGGCAAGACCGTCGTCATCCACGATCGAGACCTCGTCAAAGACGTCTTCAGCACCAGCTTCGATCTGATCGAGCGTCCGACCAAGGTCTTGGGCCAGGCCTTCGGACCCGGATCGACGTTCAGCTTGCTCGGCAAGGAACACTCCGAGCGCCGCAAGCTGGTGCTGCCCAATTTCCACGGCAAGCGGGTGAAGAACTACGAGCGCATCGTCGAAGACGAAGTACTGCGCGAGACCGCGAACTGGCCGGAGGGCAAAGAATTCGAAACGCTGTCGACGATGACCAACCTGACGCTCAACGCGATCATGCGCGCGACCTTCGGCGAGCGGGCGGACGCGTTGGACGAGCTGCGCATCGTGATACCGCCGTTGATCACGCTGGGCTCGCTGATGCAGCGGATGCCGCCGATCGTGCGTGGCGAATACGGTCGCTGGAGTCCCGGCAGCAAGTTGGCGGGTTACCGGCGACGTTTCGACGCCGTCATCGACGCGCTCATCGCCGAGGCCCGGGCTGACGAGGCGGCATTGCCCGAACGCACCGACATGCTCGCGTTGCTGTTGCAGGCCCGCTACGAAGACGGTCAACCGATACCCGATCGGCACATCGCCGACGAGTTGCTGACGTTGGTCGCCGCCGGACATGAGACGACTGCTTCACAGTTGGCGTGGGCCGTCGAGCGGTTGCGCCGCCACCCTCAGCTGATGTCGCGGCTCGCCGACGAAGTCGACGCCGGCGGGTCCGAACTGCGCCAGGCGACGATCTATGAAGTGCAGCGTCTCCGGTCGACGATCGCGGCCTCGCTGCGAACCACGAAAATGAAAGTGCGCCTGGGCGAATGGGTTCTCCCGCAGGACACCAACGTGATGGTTGACTTCCAGCTCGCGCACGAGTCCGACGCCAACTACACCGACCCGGAGGCCTTCGACCCGGACCGGTTCATCGGCACCACTCCCCCGTCGTTCCGGTGGCTTCCGTTCGGCGGCGGCGTAAACCGTTGCGTCGGTGCGTCGTTCGCCAATATGGAAATGGATATCACCCTGCGCACGCTGCTCCGCGAATTCCGTTTCACGCCAACCGATGCGCCGGACGAGGGCCGCAATTTCCGTGGCGTGGCGATCGCGCCGTCGCGGGGCGCGCTCGCGGTGGTGTATCGGCGAACGCCCCCGACGCAGAGCGATCGCGACTCGGTCTCGGTAGCCGACCACAGCAGCTGACTCGTAGCCTCGCCTGGCATACTGCCTGGCATGCCCACGACTAAGGAACGCCTCACCGACAGCAGCTACAAGGTGTACAAGGCATTCATCAACAAGATCTGGTACCCGTTCCTGACCCGTCGGCTCGACACCCAAGACGTCACGTTCCTCAACTACGGGTACGAGGGCGACCCGCCGCTGAACCTTCCGCTGGACGAGAACGACGCACCCAACCGGTACTCGATCAACCTCTACAACCAGGTCGCCAGCCAGGTCGACCTCACCGGCAAGAAGGTGCTGGAGTGCAGCTGCGGCCACGGCGGCGGCGCGTCGTACATCATGCGCACGTTCAAGCCCGCCGAGTACACCGGACTGGATTACAACCCGGACGGTGTCGCCTACTGCAGTGAGCACCACAAGCTGCCTGGCCTGAATTTCGTGCACGGCAACGCCGAAGACCTGCCGTTCCCGGACAATTCCTTCGACGCGGTCGTGAATGTTGAAGCCTCACACGCCTATCCGACGCTGTCCAAGTTCCTGTCCGAGGTAGCCCGCGTGCTGAAGCCGGGCGGTGACTTCCTCTACGCCGACTTCCGCGGCCGCCCCGAATTCCCGGTCTGGGAGGGCGCTCTGGATGCAATGCCGTTGCGTCAGGTTTCCATGCGGGTCATCAACGCCGATGTGGTGCGCTCGCTGGACAACAGCGCACAACACAAGTTGGACTTGATCAGTCACCAGCTGCCGAAGCTCTTCCGGCCGTTCGGCCGCCACTTCGCCGGCGTGCCGGGAACCGGGATCTACAACGTCATCCAGGGCGGCGGCGCCGAGTACCGGATCTACCGCTTCACCAAAGACTAACGGGCATCACGCAATCGCGTAGTCTGACATCGGGAATCGTTCCTGCTCTCTGACGGCGCTGCGCACCGAAGTCGGCCGGAACAGCGGTGCCTCACCCTTGCCGGTGTGATCCCTGAACCAGTACGACCGTGACGTGACACAGTTGCCGAGTTCGAACGCCGAGTCCTCCATCAGCTTGGTCATGCGTTCGAGGAACCGCGCATTGGCGTCTTCGGTGACCTCGAAGGTGCGGGCACCGCGCCGCTGGATTTCACCGAACAGCCGCTCCATGTGCTTCATCTGGTATTCGACCGTGTTGAACCACGACAGACCCACCCACGCGTACGGGCTCGCCATCGACAGGAAGTTCGGGAAACTCGGCATCGAAATGCCTTCGTAGGCCTGGAATCGCGTTTCCCGCCACCACTTTCCGAGGTTGCGGCCGTCGCGTCCGATCACCTCGATGGCAGGCAGGTTTGCCTCCCAGACGTCGAAGCCGGTGGCCAGCACCAAGGTGTCGATGATCCGCTTGGTGCCGTCTTTCGAGACGATGCCGTCGGGCTCGATCCGATCGATGCCGTTGGTGTCGAGGTGCACGTGCGGTTTGGTGAACGCCCGGTAGAAGTCGTTGGAGATGGTGGGCCGCTTGCAACCGAAGTCGAAGTCGGGGTCCAGCTTTCGGGACAGCTCCCGGTTGCGCACGAGCAGCAGCCGATACAGCCTGGAGAACTGCGAGATGGCTTTGTTGAACACCTTGAAGTAGCGGTATTTCCACATCGTGATGACCATGGACCATTCCAGGATGGCGTCGGTATAGGAGCGGACCAGCCGCTGGGTGGCCGGGAACCGGGCGAAAAGCCGTTGCACCGCAGGGACGAACACCACGTCGAACTTCGGCAGCACCCAGATCGGTGTGCGCTGGTACACGGTCAGCTCGGCAACTTCCTTCGCCAGTTCCGGCACGACTTGCACACCGGTAGAACCGGTTCCGATGACGGCGGCGCGACGACCGGCAAGCGGATACGTGTCATCCCAGGCGGCGGTGTGGATGACGCGCCCGGCGAATGTCTCGATGCCGGCGATGTCCGGTGTTTTCGGCTGGCACAGGAACCCGGTCGCGGCGATCAGGAACTGGGTGCTCAAGGTTTCGCCGTCGGCCAGCGCGACCCGCCACAGTTGGGCGTCTTCGTCCCAGCGCGCGCCTTCGACGGTGGTGTTGAAGCGCATGAACCGGCGGACGTCGTATTTCTCGGCCACATGCACCGCGTAGCTCTTCAGCTCGGAACCCGGCGCATACATCCGCGACCAGTATGGGTTCGGCTCGAAACGGTACGAGAAGGTCGGCGACGGCTGATCGACCGACAGACCGGGATAGTGGTTGACATGCCACGTTCCGCCGAGGTCGTCCTCGCGGTCGAGGATCAGGACCTTTTCGTAGCCCAGGTTGCTCAGTTGAATCGCGGCGCCTATTCCGCCGAAACCCGCCCCCACGATGATTACATCGAACTGCTGCTCACCCATAAGAACTAAACGGTACCTTCTGCCATATCCCCGGGGCACGACACCGGAGGTGATTTACGCGGTCCACCGGCCTCGGTGACAGCGATTCGCCAATTGTAATGCTGTCTAACAGCGGGTTTGGCGGCGTCCATGAACGAAATTTAGGGCACCCTACTCAACATTGCGACGCTGATCCCCTAAGCTGAGTGCCGAGCAGCCAGCCAGCGGACAGAGCAAGTGTCACGTCTAATGGGGACTGGTTGTTCGTGGGGCACAACCAGGCTTATCTCGGGCCACCGGGCGTAGAAATAGACGCGAGAATGAGGCCGTTCTGTACTAGGTCTTTGATACTCACCCGGTAGACTTCGGGCCCATCTGTGTCCACGAGGGGTGTGTGCAGCAGAGCGCACGCGGAGCAGATCCAGAGGGGAGGCCTCGGCTTGCCGGTTGCACTGGGCATTACCCTCTGGTCGCTGGCGGCAACTCTGCTGGTGGGCCTGGTTTTCTTGGCTGCCTTTACGTGCCTGGTCAAGCGGTTGAAGCGCAATATGGATGTCAGCAACGACAGCGACTACGCCGCCACCCTCACGTCGCTTTCCGAAGCATCGGTGCGTCACTTCAATCCCTACACCGACGTCGACTGGGAAGCGCCGCTGTTCTCCGTCACCGAGAACGACCCACGCTGGGTGCTGTCGACGTCAGATCCGCTGGGAAACCATCCGTGGTACCAGGCCCAACCGCTGGACAAGCGAGTCGCGATCGGCATGTGGCGTCAGGCCAACATGGCCAAGGTCGGTACGCAGTTCGAGGGCCTTCTGGTGCGCGGCCTGCTGCATTACGCGTTTTGGGTGCCCAACGGGTCACCGGAGTACCGCTACTGCGTGCACGAGTCCATCGAGGAGTGCAGCCACAGCCTGATGTTCCAGGAGATCGTCAACCGCATCGGCGTCGACGTTCCGGGGATGCCGCGCTGGCTGCGTGTGCTGTCGCCGCTGGTCCCGTTTTACGCCGGCCCCTTGCCCAACGCCTTCTTCTTCGGGGTGCTGGCCGGCGAAGTGCCCTTCGATTACCTGCAGACGAATCTGCTACGGGAACCCGAACCGCGGTCGATACATCCGATCATGCAGGACCTGATCGCGATCCACGTCGCCGAAGAGGCCCGGCACATCTCGTTTGCGCACGAATACCTGCACCGGCGGGTTCCGCGTCTGGCGTGGTACACCCGATTCTGGTTGTCGTTGTACGTGCCGGTCGTGATGCGGATGCTGGGGCAGGCGATGGTCGTCCCGCCACGCCGCTTCTTCCGGAAATTCGACATTCCCCGGTCAGTGCGCAGAGAGCTATATTCCGGCGCACCGGACTCGCGTCAGACGTTGCGCGATATGTTCGGCGACACCCGAATGCTGTGCGACGAACTGGGGTTGATGAATCCGTTCGCGCTGCTGATGTGGCGTATCTGCAGAATCAGCGGCAGCGCCTCGCGTTATCGCAGCGAGCCGCAGCGCGCACACCTGCCGAGTTCGGTCAACGCGGCCTAAATCGCCTGCCGCACAACGCATCAGGTGATCACACGATCACCTTTATTGGCACGCCGCCTAATTCGCGAATTGACGAACAGCGCAGCTGGTTCGCATCGCATGAAAACAGGCATGCCACAACAAGCACACGTGGCCTTATGCGATACTTCCTGCATGGTTCGTAGCCCATCACTGGACAACGTCGGCGCAAGTCTCGTCTACCGCATCGGGTCGACGGCGACGTACAAGAAGCTGTTCCGGTACTGGTATCCGCTGATGACCAAGCGGTTGAACAACCAGGACGACGTTCAGTTCCTGAACTGGGGCTACGAGGAGGACCCGCCACTGGGCCTGCCACTCGACCCGGCCGACGAGCCCAACCGCTACAGCATCCAGCTCTACCACCAGTGCGCGACACAGGACCGCGTCGACCTCGCCGGCAAGAAAGTCCTGGAGTGCAGCTCCGGCCACGGCGGCGGCGCCTCGTATCTGTCTCGCACGCTGAAGCCCGCGTCCTACACCGGTCTCGACTTCAATGCGGCCGGAGTCAAATTCTGCAATGAGCGGCACAAAGTGCCGGGCCTCAGTTTCGTGCACGGCGACGCCGAGAACCTGCCGTTCCCGGACGAGTCTTTCGACGCTGTGATCAACGTCGAAGCCTCGCACATCTACCCGCACTTCGACCGCTTCCTCAGTGAAGTCAAGCGGGTGCTGCGTCCCGGCGGGCACTTCCTTCACGTCGACTTCCGCAACCGTGACAATTTCGCGAATTGGGAGTCGGATCTGGCGAACTCGGGCCTGCGGCAGGTCTCGACGCGGGTCATCAATGACGAGGTGCTGCGCGGCCTGAAGAAGAACTCGGCTCGTTCGAACGAGATCATCAATACCCGGCTGCCTGCCTTCCTCCGCAAGTTCGGGCGCGAGTTCGCCGTGGTGGACGGCTCGTGGTTCTACAACGATCTCGAGCGCGGCGAAATCGACTACCGCGCATACCATCTCGTCAAGGACTGACGCCCACGCCGACGTGAGTCACGGTAGCTTGCGTCCGCTGCGATCCGCCGGACGATCTTCACCAGGGGGCTTGTCCACATGACGTTGGCTCGCAGGCTGCGATTTCGCGCCAGTCTGATGAAGGTCGGCGTCGACGGTGCACTTGGTGTCGCGCGGGACAAGGCGACTTCCTACGGCTACTCCCTGACTGGCCGGAAGACCGCGCCCGCCACCGACTTCGACCCGTTCTCGGCGCAGATCATGCACGATCCCTACCCGGGCTATCGCACCTTGCTGACGGGCCCTGAAGTGCCAGGAGTCTGGTATAACCGCAAGCGCGGTATCTGGATCATCGCGGGCTATAACGACGTACGAAAAGCGTTGCGCGACAACGAGGCATTGTCGTCGGCGCAGAGCCAAAGCCGGTTTCGCGTCTACCTGCCGTCGATGAACGCGGCTGACCCGCCCGCGCATACGCGGCTGCGCAAATTCGTTTCCCGCGCTTTCACCGCACGGGCGATGGCGGCCTGGCAGACCAATATCAACGAGGTCGCCGACGAACTCGTCGATACCGTGGCCACCCAGGGCCACGCCGAGGCCGTCACCGAACTCGCCAAGCCGTTACCAACCCGGCTGATCGCCAGAATGCTGGGCATCCCGCGGGAGGATCAACCCCAATTCGTGGCATGGTCCGACGAGATGGTCGCGGGTGCTTTTGCACCGCTGACTCCGCACGGGATGCGGCTGTCGGCGCGCTCGGGCAGCGCGACCGCGGCGATGCGCCGCAGCCTCGACCCGCTGATCGCGCAGCGACGCCGAGATCCCGGCGACGACCTGATCTCGATGATGACTCCGGCCGACGCTGACGACGTGCTCACCGACGACGAGATCTTCTGGAGCGCCGCCATGCTGATCGGCGCCGGCAGCGAGACGACGACGAACATGTTGTCCGGGCTGCTGTTGACGCTGGCTCAACGGCCCGAACTGTATGCCCGGCTGCGCGAGCAGCCCGAGCTGATTCCCGCCGCGGTCGAGGAGCAGCTGCGTATGGGCTCGCCGGTGCAGGGCTTCTACCGTACCGCGACGCGGGATTACACCGTTGGGGCACAAACGATTCCGGCCGGCGCACGGGTGCTGTTGTTGTTCGCTGCGGCGAACCGGGATCCGCGTCACTATGACGATCCCGACGTCTTCAGCCTCGACCGCAATCCGACCGACCATCTCGCCTTCGGCGGCGGTGTTCACTACTGCCTGGGCGTGCCGTTGACCCGGCTGGAAGGCGCCCGGGTGTTCTCGCAGCTGCTGCCCCGAGTCGAGTCGATCCGACTCAACGGTGCCTACCGCTACCTGGAGAACCCGACGATGCGCGGGCTGGAACATCTTCCGTTGGAGCTGATTCCCGCCAAAGGGGCGTGATCCGCGCGGGCGTCAGAGCCCGCGACTGCTCAGCCAGGTGTCGATACGCTCGGCGACGGCCATCCACCCGGGCTCGAGCATCATGTTGTGGCCCATGCCGGGAAAGAACTCCGCCTCGGTGCCGTAAGCACACGCGGTGGCAATGATTTCTTGACGGGTATGCGCGCCATCCTCCTCGGCGCCGAGCACCAGTATCGGCGCAGTGACGCGTTTGGGCCGGGGCAGACGCAGCAACAGACAGTCGATGCCGATGCGCGAGGAGTCCTCTTGGAGCCGGGCGGCGTATTTGCAGACGTCGGCCTCCGGTGTGTTCGAGGAGAAGAATCGGTGCCGAGCCAGTTCCGGCGAATTGATGTAGGGCAACGCCTTACCGGTGACCGTCATCTTGGCGAAATGTGACGGGCTCTCCCGGATCCAGCGCAGCGCGTTCCCGAGGTTTCCCTGGGGCGGAATGGATGACATCAGGACGCCCGCCGGTGCGGCGTGCTTCTCCAGGTATTTCTGCACGATCAGACCGCCCATGGAATGACCGACGATCACCGGAGGGGTGGGCAACGAGTCGGCCACCGAGTACACGTCCTCGACATAGTCGGAAACCGAGAGGCTCCGCAGCGGCTTGTTGCTGGGGCTAAGGCCGTGGCCGCGAAAGCTCAGCGCGAGAGCACGATAGCCCTTGTCGGCGAAGAAGCTGAGGAAATTCTCGTCCCAGCACCACGCGGCGTGCCAGGCCCCGTGCACGAAGAGCAACGGGACAGGGTGCGTCTCACTGACGCTTCCCTTTTCGATGACCTCAAGCACCGCGTTAGCCTATCTGCCTGCACATCACCCCCCCTGATGTGTCCAACTTTCCGTACGTGGTTGTGTCGACCTACAGACGGCTAACTGGGCTTTTCAGCCGGGCGCGTCGCGCGAGAAGCGGTAGGAGCACTTCGTGGGGCGTAACCCGGCAAAACGCCGCTGCCAGCCGGTTCGCCCGACCTGGGACGACGTGGCGCTTGTTCGCGGCCAGCCCGTCCAGACCGGCCCGCGCCACCTCGTCAGCGGACTTCCACATGAAGCCGGGCAGGACGGCCGCACGTTCCCCTTCGCTGAACCCGGCCGCGTCGTCGAAACCGGTCGCGACCGGCCCCGGACACAGCGCCGTCGCCGTGACCCCGGTGCCGCGCAATTCGTTACGCAGACCTTCGGTGTACGACAACACGAAGGCTTTGGCTGCCCCGTAGACGACTTGGCCAGGTGCCGGGAGGAAACCAGCCAGCGACGACACGTTCAGCACTGCGCCACAGCTACGTTCCACCATTCCCGGCAGGAACCTGCTGCACAGGTCCACCACGGCGGCGACGTCGA
Organism: Mycobacterium sp.; assembly: GCA_049589475.1. Taxonomy (GTDB): domain Bacteria; phylum Actinomycetota; class Actinomycetes; order Mycobacteriales; family Mycobacteriaceae; genus Mycobacterium. The sequence goes on along the minus strand of JBAWAV010000018.1, from coordinate 2,386 downwards.
CCTCGATCAAGTTAAGTTGTTGCTCGGGAACCGATTTCGCAATGAGCGTGTCGACTGACATGCCCGCGTTGTTGACCAGAATGTCGGGCTGCAGACCTAATTCCGCGACGCGGCCCGGCAATTCGGCACGATCGGCCGGACGGGAAAGGTCGGCGGCCAGTACGTGCGCCGGCGGAACGAATTCTTCGGCGATCTCGCGAAGGCGGTCGACGCGACGTGCGACCAGGACCAGTTGGTGGCCACGCTGCGCGAGCTCCCGAGCGATGGCTTCGCCGATACCCGACGAGGCGCCGGTGACGATGGCCGCTCGGTTAGCTGCCGGTAGCGGAAGGGACACGCGAAACGACCTTACTCGGCTCACCCGGGATAGCGAGTTGAAAACCTGGCCTCGGCACGTGGGAATACCCGGGCGCAGAACCCTTCGGCCAGCGCCAAAACAGGGTAATTTATAGCCGGTGCGCGGGGGCCGCACGTGAATCGAGGTTCGATGACACCCTGGAAAATGCGGGGGCTGGGTGTTGGCCTGCTTGCGGGCGCATGTGCCGGTTTGCTGGACCTGGCATGCGTGCTGAACGCGGGGCCGGCCTTCGCAACTGGCGAGGACCCAAATGACTACACCGCGCTGGTGTTGGGCCACGCGTTTCTGGCCCAGCCGGACGCCACCTACATGCAGGAAGTGGTCAATACCTACGTCGACAACCCGACCGATTTCGGGCAGCGGATATACAACGTTGTCGGCAACCCCGTCAGCGTGTACACCCCGGAGACCGATTACGGCTCGGGGCTCACCCAGGGCGTCACCGACCTCAACAACCAGCTCACTCCACTACTCACGGCGAACCCCGACGCCGCCCTCGTCGTCGCCGGCTACTCGATGAGCAACTCCGTCATCACTCAGGAGATGATCAATCTCGCGGCTGCAGGGGTCTCAGATCCCAACCTGAAATTCGTGCTGGCAGAAGACCTGAACAATCCCGACGGCGGAATCTTCACCCGGTTCCCGGGGACGTTCGGTGTGAACCTTCCTGCTACACCAGCAGATTCCCCCTACGAGACCGACGTCTACACCATCGAGTACAGCGGGGCCTCGGACTTTCCGCAGTATTACGGCAACCTGTTCGCAGACTCCAACGCCGCGAACGGCTATTACGATCTGCATCCTTACCTGCTGACCGGCTGGCCGGCTTACTTCGACCCGTCGACAGTCACCAGTGCGGTGGACGAAGGCACGTACGGGAACACCACCTACTACCTGATCCCCACCCAGGATCTGCCGATATTGGACGGGCTCCACGGCGTGAACGGGACATCGGCCTATGCCGACCTGATCCAGCCTGACATGCGAGTGCTGGCCGATCTGGGCTATGACTGGACCGGAGACCCGAGCGCCTCGACGGCCGCCACGCTTTCCAATCCGGACATCGATTTCACGGCAGCCGACTCGTATCTCAACGCTGGGGCGGACCAGGGCGTGATCGCCGCCTTCGTCGATTTCGGGATCTTGCCGCAATCCGATCTGTCCGACCTCTATCCGTACGTTCCGGATGTCTCAGGGCTGGAGGCCGGTGCTCTCACCAACGACACCCTGGCGGCATCAGACGCGTCGGCGTCGTACGCCGCGCTGGTCGCTGATTTGGCGACCTCAACCAACCCGCTGGCGGCGGACCTCGGCTCGTTTGCGCCTGCTCTGGCAACGGATATGGCCGGCTTCTTCCAGAGTCTCGCCAGTACCCTCTGACAGCTGACCCAAATCCGTTGAAAGTCAAGCCTGTTGCCTTGATCACGGGTGCAACGAGCGGCATCGGCGAGGCCACTGCCTACCGGCTGCGCGATCGCGGCTATACCGTGTTCGCCACCGGCCGCAACCCCGAGGCACTGAATGCTCTGCGCGCCAAGGGTTTACAGGCCCACTCGCTCGACGTCACCGATGAGACCGCCGCATCACTACTCGTCGAGGAGATCGCGACCGAATACGGCGGCGTGGATGTTCTGGTGAACAGCGCCGGCTATCCGCTGCCCTGCCCGCTGGAGCAGGTGGCATTGGCTGATCTGCGGAAGTTGTTTGAGACCAACGTCGTTGCGACGCTTCATCTGTCGCAAGCCGTGCTGCCGGGCATGCGCGCCCGGGGGTCCGGCAGAATCGTCACGATCGGCAGCACCGGCGGACGGTTCACCAGCCCGGGTGCCGGCGCCTACCACACGGTGAAATATGCCGTCGAGGCTCTCTCACTGTCGCTGGGCGCCGAGGTGGCGCAGTTCGGCGTCCGGGTCGTGTTGATCGACCCTACTGGGGTCCGAACACCTTTTGTCACATCGCAATTCGACACCGTGCACTCCTACCCCGACGACGATCCCTACGGCGAGTTCAAGATTCGCTACTCCGAGA
>JBAWAV010000017.1:0-13277 GCA_049589475.1 Mycobacterium sp. | reverse complement strand
TCTTCAGCTTGCCCAGGCCTTCCAGCGTGGAGTCGGGTCGCATGTGCTCGTCGTGGTCCAGGATGACCAGTCCGTTCTGGTCGCGAACCGGCACAACCGATTTCGCGAAGTAGCCGCCCGACCAGGCGTCCGCCGCCTTCTGCTGGCTGCGCAGCGCGTAGTTGTCGACGTCCTCACGGGAGAAGCCCTCGATGGTGGCGATCAGGTCGGCGCCGATGCCCTGCGGCACGAAACCGAGCCGGTAGTTGGTCTCCGGGTCGGTCGCCCAGGCGCCGCCGTCGGAGCCCATCGGGACGCGGCTCATCGACTCGACACCGCCGGCCAGCACCATGTCGTCCCAGCCGGAACGCACCTTTTGCGCGGCGGTGTTGACGGCCTCCAGACCCGAGGCGCAGAACCGGTTGAGCTGCACGCCGCCGGTGGTCTCCGGCAGGCCCGCCACCAAGGCCGCGGTCCGGGCGATGTCGCCACCCTGGTCACCGACCGGCGACACCACGCCGAGGATCAGGTCGCTGATCAGGTTCTCGTCGAGGTCGGGGTTGCGCTTGCGCAGTTCGTCGACCAGACCGACGACCAGGTTCACCGGCTTGACTTCGTTCAGCGAGCCGTTGCGCTGCTTGCCTCGCGGCGTGCGGATGGCCTCGTAGATGAAGGCTTCTTCGGACATGGCTGATTCCTCTTCAGAAATTGAGTTTCGGATGATTGCGACGCTAGTCCTCTGGACGCCACCCTAACAAAGTGCCCGTCCAACCTGTTGGTTGGGAGTGCCGGTCAGCGCCGAACGTCACGCTGGAGTGACACTGGCCGCCCGGCGCCGCGCTGGCGTGACGCTCGGCGGGGCTTGGCACGCTCTACCCTGAGGACCCATGACGGTGTCGCGACTGCGACCGTACGCAACCACGGTGTTCGCCGAGATGTCGGCGCTGGCGGCCCGGGTCGGCGCGGTGAACCTCGGGCAGGGATTTCCCGACGAAGACGGCCCACCCGCGATGCTCAAGGCCGCCCAGGATGCGATCGCCGAGGGCGTCAATCAGTACCCGCCCGGTATCGGCATCCAGGCACTGCGGGAGGCAGTCGCCGCCCAACGCAAGCGGACCTACGGGATCGACTACGACCCGGCGAGCGAGGTGCTGGTGACCGTCGGGGCCACCGAAGCCATCGCGTCGGCGGTGCTCGGCCTGGTCGAGCCCGGCTCCGAGGTGATCTTGATCCAGCCGTTCTACGACTCCTATTCGCCGGTGGTGGCGATGGCGGGCGCACGGCGGGTCGTCGCGCCGCTGGTGCCGCACGGCCGCGGCTTCGCGCTGGACGTCGATGCGCTGCGGCGTGCCGTGACCCCGCGCACCCGGGCGCTGATGCTGAACTCCCCGCACAACCCCACCGGCACGGTGCTCGGCGAGGACGAGTTGGCGGCCATCGCCGAGATCGCGGTGGACGCCGACCTGCTGGTGATCACCGACGAGGTCTACGAGCACCTGGTGTTCGACGAGCACCGGCACATCCCGCTGGCCGGTTTCGACGGGATGGCCGAGCGCACCGTCACGATCTCGAGCGCGGCGAAGATGTTCAACTGCACCGGCTGGAAGATCGGCTGGGCGTGCGGGCCCGCCGAACTCCTGGACGGGGTGCGGGCCGCAAAGCAGTATCTGACTTACGTCGGGGGCGCGCCATTTCAGCCGGCGGTGGCGGGTGCCCTCAACACTGAGGACGCTTGGGTTGCCGAGCTACGAAAGTCGCTGCAGCACAGGCGCGATCGACTCACTCGCGGACTGACGGAGGTCGGCTTCCGGGTGCACGACAGCGCGGGCACCTACTTCGTGTGCGCCGATCCGCGTCCGCTGGGGTACGACGACAGCACCGCGTTCTGCGCGGCCTTACCCGAACAGGTCGGGGTGGCAGCGATCCCGTTGACGGCATTCTGCGATCCCGCCGCTGAGGACTGGACTCGGTGGAATCACTTGGTGCGGTTCACTTTCTGCAAGCGTGAGGACACCCTCGACGAGGCGATCCGCCGGCTCGGCCGGCTTCGCGACGAACCGATTATGTCGACGGGTCCGAGCTGACGGCTTCCATGACCCGCCGTCGCAGTCCTTCGGTGGCCGCGTAGAGCACCTTCTTGCGCGCCCGGTTGACCAGGAATTCCGGTATCGGCGCCGACGGCTCCAGGGTGATCTCGAATCGCACCCGCGTCTTGTCGTCGGCCTCGCGCTGCAGCGTGTACTCGACGTGCTGAGCATGCTGCTGCACGGTCTTGTCGGCATCCCACACCAGCCAGTCTGGCCCCCAGTGGTATTCGAGCACTTCGGTGTCGACGATGCCGACCACGCGGACGGTGACCTTCACATGATGCGGACGACCGTCGGGGTAGGAGTCGATGACTTCGGCCCGTCGGTGCACCGGAGACCAGGACGGTACCGAGCCCACGTCGGCCAGCGCCTCCAGGATGACTTCTGGCGGCGCATCGATGACAACCTCGCGCGATGCTTGTACGGCCACTGACGTCAAAGTTAGCAACGCGGCGGCATTCGCGGACCGGGTTGCGCATCGCTGTCGAAACCGTTCCCCGCGCCGCGGCGACGAGCCTAGTGTCGGGGATGGCTCGTGGATGAGAGGAAGCTTGTGCAGCAGCTGACGTGGACCGACGACATGATGCTGCGCGCGGAGACTTCGGCAACGCCATTGCAAATCCAGATGCTGCTGATCTATGACCCTTCGACCGCCCCGAGCGGAAGGGTGACCTTCAAAGGGATTCTCGAAGAACTCGACGCACGGCTGCATCTCGCGGACGTCTTCCGGCGGCGGTTGACCGAGCTGCCGGGCGGTTTCGATCGACCGTACTGGGTGGATGACCCCAGCTTCGATCTCGAGTACCACGTCCGCCACATCGGACTACCCCAGCCGGGTGACTGGCGGCAGCTGTGCATCCAGGTCGCACGGCTGCACGCCCGGCAGATCGACTTGCGACGTCCGCCGTGGGAGATCACCGTCATCGAAGGGCTGAATGCCATTCCGGGAGTGCCGAAGGGCTCGTTCGCGATGGCGCTGAAACTGCATCACTGTGCAGTCGACGGCATGGCCAGCGTGCAGATGATCGCAGCAATGCACGACCTCGCCGCCGATAGCCCGCGTCCCGCGGCGCCCGATGCTCCGTGGCACCCCGCCCCGTTACCAACGACCGCAAACTTACTGTCGCACAGCGCGATCAAGGCGGCGCTCTATCCTGTTCGGGCGAGTACGGTGCTTGCGTCGAGCACCCCCAAGGTAGTGCGCGGATTGGCGGGGCTGCCCGGCAAGCTGGTCCGCGGCGTGTCCAGGGTTGCCGAGGTCGGTGCACCGTCGTTTCCGCCGAAGACCCGTTTCAACCAAACGGTCTCACCGCACCGTGTTTTCGAAGCGCGGTTCCACGATCTCGCCGATTTCAAGCGGATCAAGGCGCGTGTGCCCGGTTCGACGATCAATGACGTGGCGCTCGCCTACGTGGGAGGCGCCCTTCGCCGATATCTGGACGGCCACGGGGAACTTCCCGATGAGTCGCTCGTCGCAGCCTGCCCGATCTCGCTGCGCGATCCGGGCAACAGCGGCGGCAAGGGGAACATGCTGTTCGGTCGGCTGCAAACGCTCGGAACCGACATCGCAGACCCGCTCGAGCGGCTGGCCGCAATCGCCGCGTCGACTGCGGGCAGCCGATCGGAGTCGGATCAGTCGACGCGGACCCAACTGGTCGACCTGATCGGAACAGTGCCGACCTCACTGCTCGGCGTGGCCGCAAAGGCCGCCAGCGTGCTTCCGTTCTCCGGCCCGACTGTCGCCAACACGACCGTGACCAACGTGCCGGGACCAACCGAGCCGATCTTCTTCGCCGGTGCACGACTCCTGCGCGCCGCTGGACTCGGGCCGCTGATCGGTGGCTTGAACCTCATCCACGTCATAGCGAGCTACAACGGCACCTTGTCGATCGGCGCTACGGCCGATCGCGATGCACTGCCGGACCCGTCGACTTATGCCGAGTGCATGGAGCACGCCTTTCAGGATCTGCTGTCCTGCGCCGGCTGATTCTATGGAGCGAGTGACGGGATTCGAACCCGTGTATACGGCTTTGCAGGCCGCTGCCTAGCCGCTCAGCCACACCCGCACGAGGTCCTACCGTGCCAGTGCTGCCCGCCGCTGGGCCACCGTTTAACTCGACGCGATCCCTATTTCGACGGCTCCGGTCCCAGGGCGGCCATCACCTGATCTCGCAGCCCCTTGGTCGCGGCGTCGAGCACGATCTCACTGGCCCGCCGCACGACGAACGCGGGCACCGGCCCAGCCGGCTCGACGGTGATGTCGAACCGCACCCGGGTCTGGTCGACGCCGACGGGTCGGAGGTTGTACTCCACGTGTTGCCCGCGCTGCTGGAAGGTGTCGTCGGCATCCCAGACCACCCAGTTGGGTCCCCAGTGGTACTCCAGGATCTCGTTGTCGACCAGCCCGAAGATCTTGATGGTGGCCTTCACGTAGTGGGGCCGACCGTCGGGATACCAGTCCAGCACCTGAATTCGCTTGTGCACCGGCGACCATGACGACAACGACCCGACGTCGGCCAACGCCTCCAGGATCACTCCCGGCGGTGCGTCGATGACAATCTCTCGCGATGCTCGTACGGCCACTGACATCCAAGCTAGCAACGGGGCCGGTGTTGAGGGGCAACTCCTCCGATTACCAGCCGATTTCGTCGAGCGGGGTGGCGGCCGCGGGCGGCGACCCGACCGGTCCGGCCGGTGTGCGGGAGAACCGTGGCGCGGGCGCCGCCTGTTCGACGCCGCCGGTGCAGATCACCGTCGCGCGGGCCTTCAGGTGCGGGTCGGCGGCGGCTTCGCTCCACGTCAACACCGGCGTGACGCACGCGTCGGTTCCGGCGAAGATGTCCGCCCACTGATCGCGCGTCTTGCCGGCGAATCGCTCGGTGAAGACCTCGAACATCTTTGGGTAGGAACCGATTTCGAATTGGCCGGGCACTTCGTTGGCGGCCAGGCCCAATCCGGCGAGCAGTTGCGCGAAGAACTGCGGCTCGATGGCGCCGACGGCCATGTACTTGCCGTCCGCCGTCTCGTAGCAGCGATAGAACGGCGCGCCGCCATCGAGCAGAAACGCTTCGCGCTCGTCGCGCAGCGCACCGGTCGACTTCATCGTCCACATCATCTGCGCCAGCACGCTGACCCCGTCGACCATCGCGGCGTCGACGATCTGACCGCTTCCCGACCGCTCCCTCTCGTAGAGCGCGGCCACGATGCCCAGCAGCACGAACATGGAACCCCCGCCGAAATCGGCGACCAGGTTCAGCGGCGGCATCGGCGGCCGGTCACGGTAACCCAAGGCCGACAACGCTCCGGTTTGCGAAAGATAGTTGATGTCGTGGCCCGCGGTGCTGGCCCGCGGCCCGTCCTGTCCCCACCCGGTGATGCGCGCGAAAATCAGCCGCGGGTTGACCGCCTCGCAGTCGTCCGGGCCAATGCCGAGTCGCTCGCATGTGCCGGGACGAAAGCAGTCCAGCAGCACATCAGCCTTGGCGGCCAAGCCGAGCAGTAACCGAGGGTCGGCCTTGACGTCCAAGTCCACGGTTCGCTTTCCGCGGTGCAGCAGGTCGCGGTCCTCGGCGGGCATCGTCACGCCCGTTCGGTGGCGACCCGCTTCACCCGGCTTCGCCGCGCTTGCGATCGCCACGCCGCCGGGACGGCGCACCCGCACCACGTCGGCGCCCAAGTCCGCGAGCACCATCCCCGCATGCGGGCCCGGTCCGATGCCGCCGAGTTCGATCACTCGCACCCCGGCCAGCGGACCGGTCAAGCGTTGCCCTTCTTCAGTTCCAGCACCCGGTCGCGCAGACCCTTGGTCCCGGTGTCGACCGTTCCCTTGATGGCGCGCTTGAGGACGAAACCGGGCAACGGCACCACCGGGTCGACGCTGAGTTTGAAGGTGACTTTGGTGGTGTCGCCGTCGGGCGTCAACGTGTACGACGCATCCTGCGCGCGTTGCTGGCCCGAGCTGATCAGCGTCCAGCTGACCTTGTTCTTGCTCCACGTGTAGGCCACCACTTGCTCGTCGGTGATGCCCGCGGCCTTCACCTTCATCTTCACTTTGAGCGGGCGCCCGTTCTTGTCCTTCTCGAGCACTTCGGCGCTCTGATGCGGCGGCGACCATTCGGTCACCGTGTCCAGATCGCCGATGACGTCGAGGATCTCCTCCGGGCTGGCCTCGATGACGATTTCGCGGGTTTCGTTGATTGCCATGTCCGGACGATAGCGAGGCGACGCCGCGCGGACGGCGTTTTCGACCGCAGACGCGTACCGTCGTGCTCGTGAATGACCCGTCCTACACCGTCGGTGACTACCTTCTGGACCGCCTGGCCGAACTCGGCGTCACCGAAGTATTCGGAGTGCCCGGCGACTACAACGTGGAATTCCTCGACCACATCGTCGCGCACCCCCAGTTGCGCTGGGTCGGCAACGCCAACGAGCTGAACGCCGGATACGCCGCTGACGGCTACGGCAGGCTGCGCGGATTATCTGCTGTGGTAACCACATTCGGGGTCGGCGAGCTCTCGGCGGCCAACGCGATCGCGGGTAGTTACGCCGAGCACGTACCAGTGGTGCACATCGTCGGTGGCCCCTCGAAAGACGCCCAGGGCACCCGCCGGGCCCTGCATCATTCGCTGGGCGACGGTGACTTCGAGCACTTCTTGCGAGTCAGCCGGGAAATCACCTGTGCCCAGGCCAATCTCATGCCTGCGACGGCGACCAGGGAGATCGACCGGGTGCTCAGCGAGGTGCGCGAACAGCGACGGCCCGGGTATCTGTTGATACCCACCGACGTCGCCCGATTCGAAACCGAGCCGCCAACCGCTCCGCTGCCCCGCTACACCGGCGGCACCAGTCCGCGGGCGCTCGCGCAATTCACCGATGCCGCAGCCGAACTCATCGCAGACCACCAGCTGACCGTGTTGGCCGACCTGTTAGTGCACCGCCTGAATGCTGTGGACAACCTCGAGGCGCTACTGGCGGCCGACGTGGTACCGCACGCCACGCTGACGTGGGGCAAAAGCCTGGTGGACGAGAGCGCGCCGGAATTCCTGGGCATCTATGCCGGCGCGGCCAGCGCTGAGCCTGTTCGCCGCGCGATCGAAGAGGCTCCCGTGCTGGTGACTGCGGGCGTGGTGTTCACCGACATGGTCAGCGGCTTCTTCAGCCAGCGCATCGATCCGTCGAGAACCATCGACGTCGGGGTGCAACAGAGCACGGTCGGCAACCAGGTGTTCGCGCCGCTGGAAATGGCAGCGGCGCTGGACGCGCTCACCGCAATCCTCGCCCGACGCGGTATCAAGTCACCGCCGGTCTCCTCAGCGTCCGACCCGGTGCCTACACACCAGCCCGACCGCGATCAGCCGCTCAGCCAAAAAGTGTTGTGGGACAGGTTCTGCGACGCGCTCACCCCCGGCAATATCGTCCTCGCCGACCAGGGCACCTGTTTCTACGGCATGGCCACCCACCGGCTGCCCCAGGGAGTGACCTTCATCGGCCAACCACTTTGGGGGTCAATCGGATACACGCTGCCGGCCACCCTCGGCGCGGGTCTGGCCGAACGCGATCGCAGGCCGGTGCTGCTGATCGGCGACGGTGCCGCGCAGCTGACCGTCCAGGAGCTCGGCACCTTTTCGCGCGAAGGACTGTCGCCGGTCATCGTCCTGGTCAACAACGACGGCTACACCATCGAGCGGATGATCCACGGAGAGAACGCGCCCTACAACGACATCGTCGCGTGGCGCTGGGCCGACATCCCCACCGCACTCGGAGTGACAGACCACCTGATCTTTCGGGCCGAGAACTACGGCGAACTCGACGACGCGTTCGTCGCGGCGGCCGAGCACCGCGACCGGATGGTGTTGATAGAGGCGGTCGTTCCGCGCCTCGACATTCCCGAGCTGTTGACCGAGCTCGTCGCACCCACCTCCGCGGATGGCAGTCCGCGTCGATAACGACTAGGCGTGTAAGCCCTTTCGATCCGATGAGCCGAGCAACAGACGCAGTGTGCGCCGGCAACGCCCACAATCGGCGCCCGCACCGCATGCCGCCGCGATCTGATTTGTTGTCGTCGCCCCGCCGGCAATCGCTTCCGCCACCGCCTGGCTGGTGATGCCGTTACACAGGCAGACGAACACCGATCAGTCCGCTCACTCGTCGATTCGCATCATGTCGAAGAACTTGCCGACGAACACCGGTGGATAAGCGCCCTGCCCGGCACCCGCTATCCACGGCGCGGCGGTGTCGGGATGTTCGATCCATTCCCGCGCGCGATCCTCGTCGTCGAGTTCCTGCAGGATCATGACCTCGTGGCCGTCGTCGAAGGCCCGGAAGAGTCGGGTTTCCCGAATGCCCGCCGTCTCGAATCGCGTTAGCGCGCTGCGGATCTCACCAGTCAGCATGGTTACATCGTCGACCGACGCCATCGCGGCCACGACAACGCCGGGTGCCGTACGGGCCGACGGGGAGACGGAGCCGAACCGTTCGACGATCTCTCCGGCGAAGACGGCCGGAATGTCTTCGACGCCGACGGCGTCGAACCAGTCGAAGAACACCCGTGACCGCAACAGTTCGACGATCGGCTCCCGGCTGCGCACACCGATCGTCACCAGCACCCGGCCGTAGTCATGTGTCGAGGTGTACAGAAGGACATGGTGCGCACCGATGTCGGCGAGTGCGGACCGACGGCGCTGCAGCAGCGGCCACACCTGCTCCGGATCGGGGACGCGGTAGTCCGACGCGATCACCAGCGAATGCGAACGCGGGTCTGCAGGGCTCACCGAAGCTGGTCCTTCATCACCTTCCCGGTGGCGTTCAGCGGCAACTCACCGAGGAATTCGACGTATCGCGGGGCCTTGAATCCAGCCATTCGCTCGCGGCACCACGAGATCAGGTCCGCTTCAGACACAGTCCCATCGGAATGTTGGTGCGATACCACGAATGCTTTACCCACCTGGCCGAGCCGTTCGTCGGGCACACCGATCACCGCGACCTGAGCAACTGCGGGGTGTTCCAGCATGTAGCCCTCGATCTCAGCCGGGTAGGCGTTGAAACCGCCAACAATGAACATGTCCTTTTTACGCCCGTCGATCCGCAGCCGGCCGGCATCGTCGAAATTGCCCAAATCTCCGGTGTGCAGCCAGCCGTCGCCGTCGATCGCGTTCGCGGTGGCTTCCGGGTCGTCGAGATAACCCTGCATGACGCCGTATCCCCGGACCAGCACCTCGCCGTCGTCGGCGATCCGCACCTCGACGTCCTCGCACGGCAGGCCCGCGGTGGTGGCCACGTCCTCGAACGAATCACCGGGTCGCGACAACGTCACGTTGCCGGCTTCGGTCAGGCCGTAGCCGGTCATCAACGTCTGGAAGGGCAGCTCGTCGTGAATGCGCCGAACCAACTCGACCGGGATGTCGGCGGCACCGGTCACTCCCGCCCGCAATGTCGACAACGTGGCCTTGTCGACTACCGTCAGCAATGAGTGATACAGCGTCGGCGGTCCCGGCAGCATCGTGATGCGTTCGTGCTTAACGAGATTCACCGCGGCGTCGATCTCGAACACCGCCAGGGGCAGCATCGTCGCACCACGAAGAAACGACGAGATCAGACCCGCCTTCAGACCGAAGGTGTGAAAGTACGGATTGATCTGTAGGTAGCGGTCGCCCTCGCGCAGATCCGCGAGCGTCGCCCACTCTTCGTACATCCGCAGCGTCTGGCGATGGTTCATCATCGCCCCTTTGGGGCGACCGGTCGTGCCGGAGGTGAAGATGATGTCAGCGATGTCCGCGCCGCTGACCGTCCGCTCGAATGGTGAACCGCTGGAGAGGAAATCGGACTTCAGGTCGATCACCGGTATGCCGGCCGGTGCGGTGAAATCCTGTCCGAGAAAACCCTTGTGGACAAGCACGGCTTTGGCCGCACTGCGGGTGATGATGTCGCCGGCCTCTTCTGTTTTGAAGCGCGTGTTCACCGGCACCAACACGCCGCCGGCGGTGAGCAACCCGAAGGCGGCGATGATCCAATGCGCCGAGTTCGGTGCCCACAGCGCGACGCGCTCACCCTTCTCGATCCCGAGGTCAGCGAAAGCGCCGGCAGCGCAACGGATCCGATCGACAACGTCGCGAAAGGTGTAGCGCAGCGGACCGTCGACAATCGCTTCTGCGTCGCCGAAGCGGTCCGCCGCACTCAAGACCATCTCGGGGATGGTCTCCCACGGCTGGCTAATAGGTCAGACCGTAACCAGACGAGAAAGGTTGCCGCCCATGATCTTCGCCTGGTCGTCCACGGACAGGTGCGACAGCGCGTTGACGTAGAAGGTCGGCTCGGCCAGGCCTTCCGGGTGCGGCCAGTCCGAGCCGTACAACACCTGGTCCACGCCGACGAGGTTGACCAGATCGTCGATGCCGTCCTCGAAGAACGGGCTCACGTGGATTCGGTTCTTGACCATCTCGACGGGGTCGCTCGGGAAAGCCTCCGGGGCCTTCCGGTAGACCTCGGCCAGGCCGTCGAGCAACGGGGTCATCCACTTCGAACCGGCCTCGACGATCGCGACCTTCAGCTTCGGATGGCGGTAGAGCGCGCCGTGGATCACCCACGACCCGACCGAGTCCTGAATCGGCCGCCACTCGTTGAGGATGCCCATCGCATTGGTCTGGAACGGCAGCATCTCCTGGTCGGCACCGTCCCATTCGGAGGTGTACCGGGAGTAGCCACTGTCGCTGGAGTGCATGCCGACCAGCAGGTCGTGCTCGACGACCCGCTCCCAGAACGGGTCGAACTCGGGTACCGCGAACGACCGGGGGCCGCGGAAGCCGGGGACCGGAGCGGGACGGACCAGGATGCAACGTGCACCGCGCTTGACCGCCCACTCCAGCTCCTCGATCGCCTTCTCGACGATCGGCAGGGTGATGACCGGGGTGGTGAAGATCCGGTTCTGGTAGTTGAAGCCCCAGACCTCGTCGAGCCATTCGTTCAGCGCATGGACCAGGACGTGGATCGCAACGGGGTCGTCGCGTAGCCGCTCCTCGAGCAGGCTGGCCAGCGTCGGGAACATCAGGGTGCGGTCCAGACCCAGCTTGTTCATCTCCTCCAGGCGTGGGCCGGGCTCGAAGAACGCCGGGATGGCCCGCATCGGCTCACCGAACAGTTCGCGCTTGGTCTTGCCGTCCGGGTTGCCGTATTTGAAGTACTCCTCCCAGGCACCCGGCCGAGCGACGACCTCGAAGGTCGGATTGGGGATGTAGTTGCTGATCTGGCCGCGGATCGCGATCTTGGTCCGCCCGTTGATCTGGACGTACTGGACGTAGTCCTTGTACTCCTTGGGCAGGAACTTGGTCAGCGCCTCCGGCGGTTCGTAGAGATGGTTATCCGCGTCAAAGATCGGGAACGGAACGTCCTCCCGGTGCGACAACTGACCCATGGAATCCTCCTTCGCAATTTGTGAGAATAGTATTCTCACCCGGAGGCTACCGCAATGCCCTCGCGTACTGAACGCTTGCGTCCTCGGATCGAGAGGCCGGTTCGACAGAAATTTTGCGCATTGGCTCTAGCCGGCGACCGGCAAACGTTAGGGTCTGTAGAAAAGCAGTGGTCACGCTATTCTCCGTGACGGAGAATGCCGATATCGTCCTCTCAACGGGCGGCCGGAGGTGCGCATGACAACCGTCGGGAAGGGCGTTGCGGCGCTGGCCGTGCTGTCAGCAGTCGGCTGCAGCGCGCTGGTCGCCACGCCGGCTCGAGCGGATGATCCGGTCATGCATGAGGTCAAATACGTCATCACTGCCGCCAGCCCGATCTGGGCCGATATCTACTACCTGGACCAGGACCCGACGAAGTTCTCCGACTACAGCCACAACCCGTACCAGTTCACGCCCAATGTCCAGGCCGATATCGCGCCGGGCCACCCCTGGGTCTCTCCCCCGGTGATGCTGGCCAATCCCGACCAGTACGCCATGGTCTCTGTCAGCACCGGTACCGAACCGGGCACACCGATGTTCCACTGTGCGTTGATCGTCGACGGGGTCGTCAAGGCCTCGAAGGATGGACCGAAGGGCGCGCTCTGTTCGCTGCGTAACTGGTGAGCGGGCTAGATTTCGGGGTCGCCTTCCAGATGGCGCAGGTAACTCTCGACGATCTCGACCGTCTCGCTGTGGCCGGCGGACATGTCAAGTGCCTGCTCGATCACCAGGACTCGCGACACACTGGTCATCAGCACCGACCACACCAACGGCGGGATCTTCACCCGGGCGACGTCGTATCGATCGAGAATGGTCGTCAGCGCTTTGCGTTGCTCTTCGCGAAAACGTTCGGCGTAGTAGGCGATCTCAGCCTTCAACGCTTTGCGGTGGTTGGCCAGCGCGATGAACTCCATGGTGATCGCGGTGGCCGCCGGATCGGTGCTGAACCGCCACAGCGCCCACAACGGTTGGGGCGCCTGCAGCACCTGGGCCTGCACCTCGAGGCCTTGTTCGGCACGGCGCCGGAACGCCGCCAAGAACAAATCGTCCATGGTGCGGAAGTAGTAGTGCACCAGCTGCGGTTTGAGCGCCGCTTTCTCCGCCACGCGACGGGAAGTGACTGCGGCATACCCTTCTTCGAGCAGCAGATGCTCGGCAGCATCGAGCAGAACGCCACGATTCTTGGCGTCCGGTGCCCCGATCCTGCGCGCCGTCGTCATGACCTGATTCCAGACTCCCGCCGAATACTTGCTGAGTGTGCCGATCGTAGCGTCGGCACCCACTCTCGCCTTGACCACGACATTAGCGTCATGCTAAGCAGGTGCTCAGCAATTACGGCACATTCGTCGATCTCAGTCCGGGGCGGCGCTAAAGTTCTTAGCAGCCCGCTGCCCCACACACCACGGTTGCCCGAACATCACTGGGTAGGCCAGCCTCGGGAGGCGCGCACATGAGCAACTTCGATTCGATCGACTTCTTCACCGACCAGTCGCTCGTGCCCGATCCGCATCCCTACTTCGATTACCTACGTAGCCAGAACCCGGTGCTGCGGCTCCCGCACCACAACGTCGTCGCGGTCACCGGATGGGAAGAGGCCAACGCGGTCTACAAGGACCCGGAGACGTTTTCCAACATCGTTGCGCTCGGCGGGCCCTTTCCTCCGTTGCCGTTCGAGGTCGACTTCGACGACCTCCGTCCCCTTATCGACGCGCACCGCAGCCAGTTCCCGATGTTCGAGCACATGGTCACGATGGATCCGCCCGACCAC
>JBAWAV010000016.1:0-3550 GCA_049589475.1 Mycobacterium sp. | reverse complement strand
AGCGCGACGTCGTCGGCCTGGTCAGCGTCGGGCTCGCCAACAAAGACATCGCCACAAGGCTTTTCATCTCACCACGCACCGTGCAAACCCACCTCACCCACGTTTACACCAAGCTAGGCCTGACCTCGCGTGTGCAGCTCGCGCAGGAAGCGGCCCGCCACGACTGAAGCCGATTTCCGTCCATACCGGCCGCGATATACGCGTTTGCGCTGATGTTTTGCGGTACGCGCTCAACGCATGCTGGCTAGCATGAGCGACATTGAGCCACGTGCGGATGCGCCGCTGGTGGACTGGAGCGAGCTGGGCGTGAGCGGGCTGCTGCTGACCGGAACAGTGACGTTGCTACTTGCAGACGTCGAGGGCTCCACACGGCTCTGGGAAACCCAGCCCGACGAGATGACCGCGGCATTCGCGCGGCTGGATCGAGCACTCTCGGATCTGGTGGCGGCATATCGCGGTGTGCGCCCGCTGGAGCAGGGTGAAGGCGACAGCTTCGTTGTTGCGTTCGCGCGGGCCAGTGATGCGGTGGCGTGTGCGCTGGACCTGCAGCGAGCGCCGCTTGCACCGATTAGCTTGCGGATCGGCCTGCACACCGGCGAGGTTCAGTTGCGGGACGACGACAACTACATCGGCCCGACCATTAACCGGACGGCGCGGTTGCGCAATTTGGCTCACGGCGGCCAAACCGTGCTGTCGGGTACGACGGAGGCACTAGTTGCCGACATGCTGCCTGCCGACGTGTGGCTGTCCGATCTGGGCACTCATGAACTACGCGGAGCTGCCCGCCCGGAACGGGTCGTGCAACTGTGCCATCCCGATCTCCGCAACGACTACCCGCCACTCAACACTGCGAAAAATGTTGCCGCGCATAATCTTCCGCCCCAATTCACCAGTTTTGTCGGCCGCAGCTCACAGCTGACCGAGCTCAGCAAGCTGCTGACGGAAAGCCGGCTAGTCACCCTGACCGGAGCCGGTGGGGTGGGCAAGACGCGTGTCGCAGTGCAAGTCGCGAACCAGGTGGCCGACGAATATGCCGATGGGATCTGGTATGTGGATCTGGCGCCGATCACCAACCCCGATCTGGTGCCGATCACGGCCGCCCGCGGGCTGGGACTGCCAGACCAGCCCGGCCGCTCGACACTCGATACGCTGCTGCGGTTTGTCCGCGACCGGCAGATGCTGATGGTTCTGGACAACTGCGAGCACCTGCTCGACGCGTGCGCCAATCTGGTCGTCACCGTCCTCGGTGGGGCGCCGAGGCTCACGCTGCTTGCGACGAGTCGTGAGCCGATTGGAATGGCGGGTGAAGCGACGTGGCGGGTGCCGTCGCTATCGCTGGCTGACGAAGCAATCGAGTTGTTCGCCGATCGCGCTCGTCTGGCTCGGCCCGATTTCCGCTTGAGCGATGGCAATGCCGCGGTGGTGGCCGACATCTGCGCCCGCCTGGATGGTGTGCCACTGGCGATCGAGCTCGCCGCAGCTCGGGTGCGGGCATTGTCGCTGGCCGAAATCCTTGACAGCCTGCGTGACCGGTTCCGGCTGTTGACCGGCGGTTCGCGCACCGCGGTGCGCCGCCAGCAAACACTGCGCGCCTCGGTGGATTGGTCGCACGCCTTGTTGACCGAACCCGAACGCGTCCTGTTTCGGCGTCTCGCGGTGTTCTACGGCGGCTTCGACCTCGAGGCCGCCCAGACGGTCACCGGATCTGGTGCCGTGGAGCGCTATCAGGTGCTCGATCAGCTGACCCTACTGGTCGACAAATCGCTGGTGGTCGCCGACGAAAGTGGGGGCCGCACGCGGTACCGGATGCTGGAGACGGTGCGGCAGTACGCCCTGGAAAAGCTCGGCGAATCCGATGAGGCCGACAGAGTGCGGGCGCGGCACCGGGATTACTACACGGCGATGGCCGCTGCGCTCGACGCCCCGGTAAATGGTGAGTACGAGCAGCGCATCGAGCAGGCCGACCTCGAGATTGACAACCTGCGCGCAGCATTTTCGTGGAGTCGCGAAAACTCTGACGTCGAACTTGCGCTGGCGCTGGCGTCTGCGTTGCAGCCGCTGTGGCAAGCGCGGGGACGTCTTAGGGAAGGGCTGAACTGGTTCGACACCGGCCTCGCCGAACTCGGCCCACACCAGCCCGGGGTGGCGCTCGCTGTGCGGGCGCGGGCGCTCGCCGACAGCGCTGAGCTCGGCCTCTGGGCGGGCTCAGCCGAGAGCCCGGGTCGAGCCCAGCAGGCCCTGGCGATCGCACGCGAGGTCGATGAACCGGCACTCCTGGCGCGCGCGCTTACGGCCTGCGGCTACCTTGCCTGCTACTTCGACGCGGAACGGGCCAGCGCGTACCTGGCCGAGGCGATCAGCCTGGCCCGGGATCTGGGCGACCGGTGGAGACTCACCCAGATCCTGGTCGTGCAAACCGCGGCAGCAATCTTCGCTGGTAACACGTTCGCGATGCGCGCGGCCGCCGAAGAGGGACGCGATCTCGCCGACTCGGTCGGCGACCGGGTCAGCTCGCGCCGGTGCCGCTTCGGGCTCGCGGTCGCACAGCTATTTCAGGGCGTCCTGGCCGACTCTGTCGAACAATTCGCCGCGGTGGCCGTCGAGGCCGAAACGGCTCACGATGGGATGCGGAGGGTGGATTGCCTGGCATACCAGGGCGTGGCGCTGGCGTACCAGGGTGACACCGATGCGGGACGGGCAGCCGTCGACGCGGCCGTCGAGGCCACCGCTGAGTTTGGCGGGCTCAAAGCGGGCGTCGCCTACGGGAGCTTGGCTATGGTTGCCCTGGCCGCCGGCGATACTGTGACGGCGGCCCATGCGACCGAGGCGATGGTGCAGGACACGAGTGCCGTGCCGCAGACCGCCTTGCAGCAAATCCTCAGAGCCCTGGCCGCGTTGGCATGCGGGGATCTACTCTCGGCCCGCCGCTCCGCCGACGCCGCCGTTTCGACGATGACGGGGGCTTCCCTGTCAGAGGCGCTGATCGCGCGCGCCCGCGTGGCGATCGCGCAAGGTGAGCCGGACCAGGCCGAGCGCGACGCCTACGACGCGCTGACGCGTGCCGCCGAAGCCGAGGCGTGCTTATTCATCCCCGACATCCTGGAATGCCTGGCCGTTCTGGCCGGGCATTCCAGCGGTCACCGCGAAGCCGTCCGCCTCTTCGCCGCAGCGCAGAGCATCCGGCAACGCTTCGGTTCAGTCCGCTTCAAGGTCTACGACGCCGACTTCGAAGCCTCAGTGGCGGCGTTGCGAGATTCCCTCGGTCAGAACGACTTTGACTCGGCGTGGGCCGAGGGCGCAGCACTGTCCACCGACGAGGCGATCGCGTACGCCCAGCGCGGCCGCGGTCAACGTAAGCGACCCACCAGCGGCTGGGGGTCGCTGACTCCCACTGAGCTCGACGTGGTCCGACTACTCAGCGAAGGGCTAGGCAACAAAGACATCGCCACCCGGCTTTTCGTCTCACCGCGCACCGTGCAAACCCACCTCACCCACGTCTACACCAAACTCGGACTCACCTCCCGCGTGCAACTCGCCCAGGAAGCCGCCC
>JBAWAV010000015.1:0-16563 GCA_049589475.1 Mycobacterium sp. | reverse complement strand
CCAGGTGTGACGGATTGGCGGTCAGCGACACTTGAATGTCGTTGTCGCCGAACATCTGTAGGTACACGCCGGTGGCACCTAGGTGGTATTTGACGTCACCGGAGCCGTGCGCCTGCGCGGGATTCAGGTTGCCTTCGAACTCACTGAAGATCTGCGAATACGGCTTGCCGACGATGTTGGCCAGCACGTTGAGCCGGCCGCGGTGCGGCATCCCGATCACCACCTCGTCGAGCCCGTACTCGGCGCACTGGTCGATCGCGGCGTCCATCATCGGGATCACACTCTCGGCGCCCTCGAGCGAGAACCGCTTCTGGCCAACGTATTTGGTCTGCAAGAAGGTCTCGAATGCCTCGGCGGCGTTGAGCTTGCTCAGGATGTACTTCTGTTGGGCCACAGTCGGTTTGACGTGCTTGGTCTCGACCCGGTGTTCCAGCCACGCCAGCTGCTCGGGGTCGAGGATGTGGGTGTACTCGACACCGATGTGGCGACAGTAGGCGTCGCGCAACAGGCCGAGGATGTCGCGTAGCTTCTTGTACTCCGAACCGGCGAATCCGTTGACCTTGAAGACCCGGTCCAGGTCCCACAGCGTCAGCCCGTGGGTGATCACCTCGAGGTCGGGGTGGCTGCGGAATCGGGTGTTGTCCAACCGAAGCGGATCGATGTCGGCCATCAGATGCCCGCGGTTGCGGTATGCCCCGATCAACTCCATCACGCGGGCGTTCTTGTCGACGATCGAGTCCGGGTTGTCGGTGCTCCACCGGATCGGCAGGTACGGGACGCCCATCTCCCGGAAGATGTCGTCCCAGAAGTCGTCGGCGAGCAGCATCTCGTGGATGGTGCGCAAAAAGTCGCCCGACTCCGCGCCCTGGATGATGCGGTGGTCGTAGGTCGAGGTCAACGTGATCAGCTTGCCGATACCCAGTTCGGCGATGCGCTCCGGGCTGGCGCCCTGCAGTTCGGCCGGGTACTCCATCGCGCCGACGCCGATGATCGCGCCCTGGCCCGCCATCAGACGCGGCACCGAGTGCACGGTGCCGATGGTGCCGGGGTTGGTCAGCGAAATCGTCACGCCGGAAAAGTCTTCGGCGGTCAGCTTGCCATCGCGGGCCCGCCGGACGATGTCTTCGTAGGCGGCGATGAACTCGCCGAAACTCATGGTCTCGCAACGCTTGATGCCGGCGACCACCAACGAACGCTTGCCGTCTTTGCCCTGCAAGTCGATGGCGAGACCGAGATTGACGTGCGCCGGCGTGACCGCGTTGGGTTTCCCGTCGATCTCGGCGTAGTGCCGGTTGATGTTCGGGAACACCTTGACCGCTTGGACCAGTGCGTAACCGAGCAGGTGGGTGAACGAAACCTTGCCGCCGCGAGTGCGTTTGAGCTGGTTGTTGACGACAACGCGGTTGTCGATCATCAGCTTGGCGGGGATGGCGCGGACGCTGGTCGCCGTCGGGAGGTCCAGCGATTGCGACATGTTCTTGACGACGGCGGCAGCCGCCCCACGCAACACCTGGTTCTCGTCACCCTCGGCGGGCGGCGGCCCCGACGGCTTGGCGGCGGGCGCGGCGGGCGGCGGTGCGCTCACCGCTCCGTTGCCGGACGCGGCGGTCTTGACGGACTCCGGCGCGGGTCCTGGTGCCGGAGCGGGAGCCGCCGGGCGGGCCTGCGCAGGCGGCTTCGGGTCCGCGTGACCTTCGCCGGTCGGCTCGGGGTTGTAGTCGACCAGGAAGTCATGCCAGCTCGGGTCGACCGAGGAGGGGTCGTCGCGGAATTTGCGGTACATCTCCTCGACCAGCCATTCGTTCTGGCCGAATGGTGAACTCGTACTGCTCACAGCAGCTACTCGCCTCGATTCCTCTTCCGAAAAGCGCTACGCCGCGCTTGCTACTACCTGCACACCGCATCGTCGCCGGACACCTGATTGTCCGGCTCCTCCTCGGGACCACCCGCATCGTCGCCGGACACCTGCGGCACCCCGACAGTCATCGCCCATAAAGGCTAACCCTTTGCCGACGATCCGCCATGTGACTTCGCACCGGCTCGGTCTGCTGTTACACCGCGCTCACGTCGCGTCGGAGGCCGTCGGCAGCAGGTGCAGGGTGCCCGGCCACCGCGCGGGCGGCTTGCCGAAGGCATTGCGGGCGTTGCGGGCGATCTTCTTACCCGCGAGCCGGTTGCCGACGGCGCCGATGACGGCGCCGATCCCGACCGGCAGAACCTTGCCGAACAGCAGCGCGCCGCGTCGCAGCGTGTACCGCCGCACCGCCCGCTTGAGCAAACGCGAGTTCAGCTGGGACAACGACGCCATCGGCAGCGACGCCACGCCCTCCGACAGCCATGCCCCACTCGTCCGTCCCGAACCGAGCAGCTCGGCCATGGCGTGCTTGCTGTCGTCGCCGACCAACACCGACAGCACCAGAGCGCGGCGCCGTTCCCGGTTTTCGGCCGAGACGCCGTACACCGATGCGGTCGCCAGCGCGTAGAACGCGGTGGCCTCGAGGAATACCGCGGTTTCGCCGGCGGCGGCGGACAGGGCGGCGATCGTGCCGAGCCCCGGCAGCACGGCCGTCGACCCGACCGCTGCGCCGCTGGCCGTCACGGCCGCCAAGAAGCGCTTCTCCAGCTTCTTGGCGATCGCTGCGGGGTCGGCGCTGGGATCCGCCCGTCGCAGGCGTTCGACGTACGCCGCGGCAGCCGGCCCCTGAATGCGGGAACTGCGCTCGATGATGTTCGCCAGCGCCCGAACCGACGCCTTGGGCTTGCCGTCGGTGGTGGCGGGCAACGAATCAGGCGATGACCGGTTCCATCGGGCGCTCATGGATGCCTCCAGGCAGTGTGGCTGCCCGGTTACTCGCGGGCAGTTACGTGCTTTCAGGCTAGCGCCGGTGCGGGGAAAGGTGGGGCCAGGCGTGGTTGCGATTACTCCATTGGGAATAATCCGGGGCGGACACATTCGATGACGACGCGGGTTCACGTCCCGCCCGACGCTGAGCCGGGGCGGCCCGCCAAGCAAGACGGATAGTCGATTGCCTACCAACTCACGTCGCTGGGCATCTCGGTGTTGGCGCTGCTGAAGGCCCGCCCGATGCACGGCTACGAGATGTTCCAGACTCTGGTCGCACGCCACGCCGACCGCATCGTGAAGCTCCGGCCCGGGTCGCTCTACCATGTCGTGGACCGGCTGACGGAGGAGAAACTGATCCGCCGCGCCGCGACCGTCAGGGACGGCAGGCGACCGGAACGCGCCGTCTACGAGATCACCGACGCCGGCATCGACGCACTTGCGCAGCGGGTAGGTCAACTGATCGGCACGCCGGTACACGAGTTTCCGCAGTTCGCTGTCGCTCTCGCCGCGATCGATACCCTGGGTGACGACGCCGCGGCCGACTCGGTTGACGACCGGGGCGGGGCGCTCGAGGCCCGGGCTGCCGAGATCACGGCGCTGTGCGATGCCGGTGTCACACCCGCCGGGTATCGGCTGGCGTTCGATTACTTGCTGGCAATGATGCAAGCTGAGCTGACGTGGTTGCGAAGCTTTGCCGATTCGATGCGATCCGATCGGCCGGGGCGACAACAGACGGACGAGGTGGGGGTATGACCGCAACGACTGCTCGCCGCCGGCCGGGCGACGGCCCGGCAGCATCGGGCCGCGCAGGAGACATCAACCCGTGGAATGCGCTCTGGGCGATGATGGTCGGCTTCTTCATGATCCTGCTCGACTCGACGATCGTCGCCGTCGCCAACCCGAGCATCATGAACAAGCTCGGCACCGGCTACGACACGGTGATCTGGGTGACCAGCGCCTACCTGCTGGCCTACGCGGTTCCGTTGCTGGTGGCCGGCCGACTGGGCGACCGGTTCGGGACGAAGAACCTCTACCTGGCCGGTCTGGCCGTATTCACCCTCGCGTCGCTGTGGTGCGGCCTGTCCGGGAGCATCGGAATGCTGATCGCCGCCCGGATGGTGCAGGGGATCGGTGCCGGGTTGCTGACCCCGCAGACCCTGTCGACGATCACCCGCACCTTTCCGGCCGACCGCCGCGGGATGGCGATGAGCATGTGGGGCGCGACCGCGGGCGTCGCCACGCTGGTCGGGCCGCTGGCCGGCGGGATCCTGGTCGACGCGCTCGGCTGGGCGTGGATCTTCTTCGTGAATGTTCCGATCGGCATCATCGGGCTGGGGCTGGCGTACTGGCTGGTGCCGTCGTTGCCCACGCACAAGCACCGCTTCGACCTGATCGGCGTGGGGTTGTCCGCGGTGGGCATGTTTCTGGTCGTCTTCGCGCTGCAGGAGGGCCAGTCCGGCGGCTGGGCGCCGTGGATCTGGGCGGTGCTGGTCGCCGGTATCGGGTTCATGACCGCATTCATCTACTGGCAGTCGCTCAACACTCACGAACCGCTGGTTCCGCTCGGTATCTTCCGCGACCGCGGGTTCAGCCTGGCCAACGTGGGCGTGGTGGTGATCAGCTTCGTGGCCACCGCGATGGTGCTGCCATTGATGTTCTACGCCCAGGTGGTGTGCGGACTGTCGCCGACGCGCGCGGCCTTGCTGACCGCGCCGATGGCGGTCACCAGCGGTGTGCTCGCGCCGTTCGTCGGGAGGATCATCGACCGGGTCCATCCGCAGCCGCTGGTCGGCTTCGGTTTCTCGGCGCTGGCCATCGGGGTGACCTGGCTGTCGTTCGTGATGACGGCGTCCGTGCCGATCTGGGAACTGGTTCTGCCGTTCTTCCTACTGGGCGTCGGCATGGCCTTCATCTGGTCGCCCCTGGCCACCGCGGCGACGCGCAACCTGCCATCTCAGGTCGCCGGTGCCAGTTCCGGCGTCTATAACGCGACGCGTCAAGTCGGCGCCGTGCTGGGCAGTGCCGGCATGGCCTCGTTCATGACTTCACGGATCAGCTCGCACCTGCCGCCGACGCCCGACGGGTTCGGCCCGCGAGGGGACAAGGGCGCTGCGCTGCAGCTGCCGGAGTTTTTGCGCGACCCATTCGCCACCGCGATGTCGCAGTCGATGTTGTTGCCGGCGTTCGTCGCGCTGTTCGGGGTCGGGGCAGCGTTGTTCATGGTCGACTCCGCGAAGCCGGCGAACGCCGCACAGCGGCAGCGTGCCGACGACGCGGCATCCGAAACCAGTGACGCGCCGACCCGGCGCGTTCGGGTAAGGCCCAGTGCCGCAGACGGTTTCGAGAACGGCTCCGACGGTTTCCGGGACGGGTTCGACGACGATGACGACTACGTGGAGTACACGTTGACGCCCTCGGCCACAGCTTCGCCTCGGCGGCCCCGCGCGGCTGTGCGGCCGCGCATCCAGGAGGACCGGACCGAGCCGCTGCCCAAACACGTCGATCATCCTCGACCGGCGCCCGCCGACAACTGGCGCAGCTTGCCGGTCGAGTCGTGGCACAGCCTGCTCGAGGAGGTGGCTGAGGAGTCCGACGACGAGCCGATCGGGTTCGCGCACAACGGTTTCCACGTCGGCGACGAACACCGATTCCGGCCGGTCGAGGAATTCCCGCCGCGGCAGTATCGCCCCATCGACCACGACGAGCCGTTCTTCGACGACATCGAAACCTACGGCGGTAGCACCGACCGTCCTCGGGGTCCGGCCAACCCGCAAGGTGAGCCGCGCAACGGCTACCACCGGCCGCGACCCGAGGAGCGACGTCGCTCAGACCCGGACGCCGGGCCGGGCTATGGACGTCACTGGCACCCCGACTCCTAAACGAGTCGTCCCGCGGCTCCCGCCGCCGTCAGCGCGAGGAACGCTCCCAACTCCACCAGACCGGTCGGTCCGGTGGGCAGGTAGTCGGTCAACGTCTCGGCGCGCACGATCACGGCCGCGTACTGCGCGCGGCTGACCGCCACGTTCAACCGGTTTCGATTGAGCAGGAACGGAATTCCCCGCGGGATGTCCTCGACCGACGAGGCGGTCATCGAGATGATCGCCACCGGCGCCTCGGTGCCCTGAAACTTGTCGACGGTGCCGACCCGGACATCGCCGAGCCCCGCTTCGGCCAGGTGGCGACGCAGCAACACCACCTGTGCGTTGTAGGGCGCCAGCACCAGAACATCCGACGCCGTCAGCGGCCGGGTGCCGTGCTCGGTCGTCCACGCCGCGCCCATGATGCGGTGGATGTGGTCGACGATCGCCTCCGCTTCCTCGGGACTCTCGGTGGCGTTGCCTTCATGGTGGACACGGACGACGTGGACCCCGGCCGGATATCCGCTGAGCTGACGTGCGGCGGTGAGCTCGCTGTAGGACTGCAGCCTGCCCTCGTAGGCCAAGGTCGACACCGGCGCGCACACGGCAGGGTGCATGCGGTGGGTGCGGTCGAGGAAGTAGCCGCGTTCGGCGGGCAAGGTGCGCTGACCTTCGACCAGCCAGCCGAGCGCGGACCCGTCGACGGGCTCGGGATGGGTGCCCTGGCTGACCTGCGGCAGCTGCTGCGGGTCACCCAGCAGCAGCAGGTTGGCGGCCGCCGGTGCGACGGCAATGGTGTTGGCCAGGCAGAACTGGCCGGCTTCGTCGATCACCAGCAGGTCGAGGCTGCCCGGCGGAACGCGGTTCGGGTTGGCGAAATCCCAGGCCGTACCCCCGATGACGCAGCCGGGCGTGCCGATGATGAATCCGGCGTACTCGCTCTCGCCGATCTGCTGCCAGCCGACTTGCGAGTCGCGGTCGGATCGCTTCTTGGCGACGCGCTGCGGATCGATACCGGCGTCGATCGTGCAGCGCAACAGGTTCTCCACGACGGCGTGCGATTGGGCGACGACGCCGACCCGCCAACCATGCTCGGCGACAAGCCGTTCGATGACGTGCGCGCCGGTGAAGGTTTTGCCGGTTCCCGGGGGTCCGTGCACGGCGACATACGACCCGTCGAGGTCGAGCAGGGCCGCGGTGATGTTGTCGACGCCGTCTCCCGCTCTGGGCAGCCCTGCGCCGCTGCGGGTACGGGGCCGGCAGCGCAGCAGGACGTCGAACACCGCGGTGCGGGGCAGTTGCGGCAGTCCGGCCGCGACGCCCGTAGCGACCGATTTAATCGAGTCCCGCAGCGGCGTCGTCGAAATCGGCTGGCCCGGTGTCAGGGCGAACGGGAGTTGATGAAAGGTGCTGCCGTCCTTCGGTGTTCGCTCCAAGACGATCACGCTGGTCGGCGCGGCCGGATCGTCGGCCTCGAGCACCTCGGCGCGCCCTGCGGCGCGCCGATCCGGGTTGTCGGTGAGACCGGCTGGGGCCGGCGGCTCGTAGAGCGCGAAGACCTCGCGGTTCAGCGCGCCGCGGGCTAAGTCGCCGGTCAGCTGCAGCTGACGTTGCAGCTTGCGCTTTCGCGGCGGGAGGTCCCAGTCGACGGCGACGGTAGCCTCGTTGACGATGAAAACGTCTGTCTCGTCTGCCCACTCGTCGACGGGATAGTTCAGCCGGTCGAAATGCGCCCACCAGAACGGCTTGTCCTCGCGGCGGTGATAGCCGCGGGCAGCGGACACCAGGGCGACCGCCGTCTGCTCGGGGGTGCGGTCACCCGCGGCCGCGTCACCGGTGAACTCGTGCAGAGCGTCGGCGAGCGAATCGGCCTCCTCGATGATCGCGCCGTCGGAAACCGGCTGCGCGCCGATCGGTGTGACGCCGGATTCGAACGCCCGCAACATCAGCCAGTCGCGCAGGCCGCGTGTTGACCGGCAGTCGTAGTGGTTGTAGTCCTCGATCTCCTTGAGGACGGTCGCTGCCTCGTCGGATCTCCCGTCAGCTCGCAGCTCGCTGTACCGGGCGTACTGCGTGATCGAGTCGGCGGCCGTGGTCACGTCGCCCGACCGCAGCTGCGCGCCCATGTACAGCGGTTCCAACGCCTTCAGGCTGATCGATTCGGCGCCGACCCGAATGCTCTTGCGCACAATCGGATACAGGTCCACCAGCGTCCCGCTGCGCAGCAAGTCGTCGATGTCGTCCTCACCGACGCCGTGACGGCCGGCCAGCCGAAGCAGCGCGGTCTTCTCGTAGGACGCGTAGTGGTAGACGTGCATATTCGGAAAACGCTTACGCCGTTTGGCCACCAACGCGAGGAAATCGATCAGGGCCCGGCGCTCGTCGGCGCGGTCATGTGCCCACAGCGGATGGAAAGTGCTCGACCGTCCGCCTTCCAGTACGCCGAACAGATATTCCAGGCCCCAGTCGACGCCGTCGGCTGTCCACAATGGGTCACCCTCGAAGTCGAAGAACAGATCTCCCTCGTCGGGGTCGGGCAGCAGTGTCAGTGGCTGCGGATCGACCACCTCGTACTGCGGTGTGCCGCTATCGCGTTGGCGCACTTGCAGCTTGGCCTGCGAGACCAGCGTGTCGACGGCCCGGGCGGCCAGGTCGGCGACCGGGCCGGTGTGCTCGGCCAGGTCGGCGACCGTGGTGAGGCCCGCATCGATCAGCTTGGCGCGCTGGGTGACTCGCATGCCCGCGACGAGCAACAGGTCGTCGGTGGAACGCACCTGCTCGTCGCAGACCGGGCACCGAAAACATGCCCGCACCCGCTCGTCGTCCCAGCGAACCGGGGCGCCGCCGGCGTGGTGCTCGTCGAGCAGGTGCTGCAACCGGGTGCGCTGCTCGAGGTAGACCGGGATCAGTTCGTCGACGCGATAGCCGACCTCGGTGCCGTTGCCGAGAATCAACTCGGCCTCCGGGAATACCGGAATGCCGGCGCGGTGCAAGGTGTCGGCGTAGGCCGCGATCTGGAGCAACGCGGTGACTTTCGCCGAGCGGGCCAGCTTGGTGTCCGACACCTGGTACTGCCCGTCGCGGCGGACCAGGAAGTCGGCGAACCCGACGAAGCGGCCGTCGAACATCGCGGCCTGATAGATCACCGGCGCTTCGTTCTCGACGGCCCGATGGGTGGCCGCCGCGGCGGCGGTGATGCCCTCGACCGTGAAAGACGGACGGCCGATCACGACGACCTCGCCGCCGTACTCCTCGCGCAACTGATCGAGCCGGCGCTGTTCATGCTCGTCACCGAGAGCCGCCGTGCGCGCGAGTAATTCGTCCTCGACGGCTACGCCGGCACCCCAGCCGAGTTTCGCGTCGAATGCCCGCAGCAGCGCGTACTCACAGCGCGCGGCGGATGCGAGATCCGACGCGCTGTAAATGATGCGATCGCCTGCCAAGAACACAGCAGCCACTGTAAGCGGCTACACCGACAATCAGCGTCCGGCGTTGGCGACGAGCTCCACGCCGTTGCCGTTCCAGCGGAACTTCACCACGCTGGGCAAGCCGATGCCGCCGGAGTACATCAACGCCACCGTGTCGCCGGTGCACTGCGAAAGGTCAAGACCGTTGAACCCGTACGTGTCGGGCACGCCGCGCGGCGGTATGAGCTTGCCGAGATGGAACATCACCGCGCGCGTGTTGGGGCTTTCGGCGTTGGTGTTGGCCTTGACGATGACCGCGGACAGCTGTGCGCACTCGTTGAAATTGCCGGCCAGCGGCTCGGGATTCCACGGCTGCTGGCTGCGGGGATCGTTGGGCAGCTCGGAAATCCCTCTGGCGATCGCGGGGTCGGCAAGGTTGACCGCACACGGGTCGACCGGCGCCGAGCTGGTCGGCGTCGCGCCTGCGACCGGCGGCGGGGCCGCCGAGTGCGGCGCAACAGTCGGCTGGGCGGTGGCTTGCGGGGTCTTGGCGACGGTCGAATCCCCTGATCCGCAGCCGCTCAGGGTCGCGGCGAGCAGTGCGGCGGCGGCAAACCCTGCCAGAAGGCGATCACCGCCCATACGGCATTGACGTGTCCACACAACGCCGCACGGTACCTTGACCAGCTCTGTCGACGCGGCAGGCGTGGCCGGGCGGCAGTTGACCACTAAACTTCGTCCTGACATGAACTCCCCAGATGATGGCACGGTGACCTTCGCCGACCTGCAGATTCACCCGTCGGTACTGCAGGCGGTCGTCGACGTCGGCTATGAAACCCCCTCCGCGATCCAGGCCGCGACGATTCCGGCGCTGATGGCGGGCTCGGACGTGGTCGGGCTGGCCCAGACCGGCACCGGTAAGACGGCCGCGTTCGCGGTCCCGATCCTGTCGAAGATCGACACCAGCAGCAAGGTCACTCAGGCGCTGGTGCTGGCGCCGACGCGGGAGCTGGCTTTGCAGGTCGCCGAGGCGTTCAGCCGGTACGGCACGCACCTGCCCCAGATCAACGTGCTGCCGATCTACGGCGGGGCGTCCTACACGACACAGCTGGCCGGGTTGAAGCGCGGCGCGCAGGTGGTGGTCGGCACGCCCGGCCGCGTGATCGATCACCTCGAGCGCGGGACGCTGGATCTGTCCCACGTGGATTACCTGGTGCTCGACGAGGCCGACGAAATGCTCACGATGGGTTTCGCCGAGGAAGTCGAGCGGATTCTGGCCGAGACTCCGGAGTACAAGCAGGTGGCGCTGTTCTCCGCGACAATGCCGCCGGCGATCCGCAAGCTCAGCAACAAGTATCTGCACGAACCGACCGAGGTCAAGGTCGACGCGAAAACCACAACCGCCGAAAACATTTCGCAGCGCTACATCCAGGTTGCCGGTCCGCGCAAGATGGACGCACTGACCCGGATCCTCGAAGTCGAGCCGTTCGAGGCGATGATCGTCTTCGTCCGCACCAAGCAGGCCACCGAAGAGGTCGCCGAAAAGCTGCGCGCCCGAGGGTTTTCCGCGGCGGCCATCAACGGTGACATCCCGCAGGCCGTGCGTGAGCGGACCATCGCCGCCCTCAAAAGAGGTGGCGGCAATGGAATCGACATCCTGGTCGCCACCGATGTCGCGGCCCGCGGGTTGGATGTCGAGCGGATATCGCACGTGCTGAACTACGACATCCCGCACGACACCGAGTCGTATGTGCACCGGATCGGGCGAACCGGCCGGGCCGGACGATCCGGTGCCGCGTTGCTTTTCGTGTCGCCACGAGAACGTCATCTGCTCAAGGCGATCGAGAAAGCGACCCGGCAAAAGCTGACCGAAGCTCAGCTGCCCAGCGTCGACGACGTCAACGCACAACGGGTGGCGAAGTTCGCCGATTCGATCACCAACAGCCTTAGCGCACCCGGTATCGAGTTGTTCCGCCGTCTGGTCGCGGATTACGAACGTGAGCACGACGTTCCGATGGCCGACATCGCCGCGGCGCTGGCGGCGCAATTGCGTGACGGCGAAGCCTTTCTGTTGGCACCCGAGCCACCGCCCGAACGCCGGACCCGGGAATATCAGGACCGGCCCGCCAAACCAGCCCGCGGTACCGGCGATGGTCCCCGGAAGGGGCTCGCCACCTACCGGATCGCGGTCGGCAAGCGGCACAAGGTCGGCCCGGGCTCGATCGTCGGTGCGATCGCCAACGAAGGGGGCTTGCACCGCAGCGACTTCGGCCACATCACGATCAAACCGGACTTCTCACTGGTCGAACTACCGGTAAAACTGTCTCGCGAGACGCTGAAAGCGCTTGAAAAGACCCGTATTTCCGGGGTGCTGATCAACCTTCAACCGGATCGGGCCAAGGACAAGAATCGTGGCGGGGGGCGCAGCGGGCCACGCCGGGACCACTCCGGATGACCCAGGCCGACACCACGGCTCAGGGCGGCCTGGAACAGGTCGCCGGACCGGACCGGGTCGCGTCGTTGACGGGTATCCGTGCCGTCGCCGCGATTCTGGTGGTGGCGACACACGCGGCGTACACCACCGGCAAATACATCCAGGGCTATTTCGGCTTGGTAAGCGCGCGGATGGAGATCGGCGTTCCGATTTTCTTTGTGCTCTCGGGGTATCTGTTGTTCCGGCCGTGGGTGAAATCGGTTGTCACCGGTGGCGCGGAGCCGTCGATCCGCCGCTATGCGTGGCACCGGGTCCGCCGCATCATGCCCGCCTACGTGGTGACGGTGTTGATCGCGTACGTCATCTACCACTTCCGAACTGCCGGACCCAATCCCGGCCACACCTGGTTCGGGCTGTTCCGCAATCTGACGTTGACGCAGATCTACACCTTCAATTACCTCCGGGGATACCTCCACCAGGGGCTGACCCAAATGTGGAGTCTCGCAGTGGAAGCCACGTTCTACGTGATTCTTCCGCTGCTGGCCTACCTGCTGCTGGTGGTGCTGTGCGGACGGCAGTGGCGGCCGAGGCTGCTGCTTTTCGGTATCGCCACATTGGCACTGATCTCGCCGGTCTGGCTGGTCGGGGTGCACCTGACCACGTCGATCCCCAACGGCGCCCGGCTGTGGTTACCGACCTACCTGATCTGGTTTCTCGCCGGCATGAGCTTGACGGTGCTGCAGCAGATGGGTGTGCGCTGTTATGCGTTCGTCGCGCTGCCGCTCGCCGCCGTCTGCTACGTCATCGCCTCCACGCCGATCGCCGGTGATCCGACGACGTCGCCGCTCGGGCTGTCGCAAGCGTTGTACAAGGCGGTGTTCTACGCAGCGATCGCCGGACTCGCCGTCGCGCCGCTGGCCCTGGGCAACCAGGGCTGGTACTCGCGATTCCTCGCGACCCGGCCGATGGTGTGGCTGGGGGAGATCTCCTACGAGATTTTCCTGATCCATTTGATCACAATGGAATTCGCCATGGTCTACATCATGCAGGATCACGTGTACACCGGCTCGATGCCAGGGCTGTTTGTGGCGACCATGGTAGTCACCATTCCGCCGGCCTGGCTGCTGCACCGATTCACTCGCGTGCGGGACTGACCTGCTCGACGGGAACCACAACCGGGGCAACGAATTCGGCCAGCATCGCCCGCTCGTCCGCCTCGTCACGGCCAGGAAAGATCAGCAGCGACGTGATGACGCGGACCAGCCAGCGGCCGCGACCTCGGGCGTTGGCGGGGTGGTCGGCGCCGAGCGAATCGACGAACGCGGTGGACAGCGCGGCGATCACGTCGGACTGCTCGGCCAGCTCGGCGCCGATCGGCGGAGCTGCCGAGGCGAACCAAGCTGACAGAGCCGGGCTTTCGCGGACCAGTCGAAGTGCGGTGACGATCCCGGCAACCAGCCGCTCCCGCGGATCGTCGATGCCGTCCAGGTGTTCGCCGACCGCCTCGAACAGCCGATGGGTCTCGCGGCTGACATAGGCGTTGCGCAGCGCTTCACGATTCTCGAAGTAGCGGTACAAGGTTGCCCGGGAACAGCCTGCGGCCCTGGCGATCTCGTTCATGCCGACCGACCCGGGATCGTGTCGGGTGAACAGCTGCTCGGCGGCGTCGAGGATCCGGTCCGCGGCGACCTCGGTGCGCCGCTCCGCGAGCCAGTCGTTGGCCGGCATCTACGCGCTGACCCGGAACGGGACCGATAGCGGACGGCGTACATAGCTGCCGCCGGCCCACACGATGTTGTCCTCGTCGACCTCGAAATCGGGGCAACGCGAGAGCAATTCGGTCAGTGCGACTCGGGACTGCATGCGTGCCGCGGCCGCGCCCAGGCAGTGGTGAGCGCCGTGGCTGAAGGTCAAGATGTTGCGGGGTTGCCGCTGCACGTCGAGTTCGCCTGCGTCCGAACCGAAATGGCGCTCGTCCCGGTTGGCTGATCCGTAGACCAGCAACACCCGTCGATCGGCGGGCACTGTGGTGTGGCCGATGGTCACGTCGCGGGTGACGGTGCGGGCCAGCGCCTGGGCCGGCGCGGTGAGCCGCAGGAACTCGTCGACGGCCCCGGAGATCAGGTCCGGCTGTTCGACCAGCAGCCGTCGCTGGTCGGGTCGCTGGTGCAGTAGCTGCACCGAACCGCCCAACATGCCCGTGGTGGTGTCGTTTCCGCCGGTGACCATCGTGAACGTGAACGCGAGGATGGACAGCACACCGGCGATGTCGCCGTCGGCGCCGACTCCCGCGGCGACCAGATGCGAGATGGTGTCGTCTTCGGGTTCGATGCGACGACGTTCGATCAGCTCGGTGAAGTAGGCCATCATCGATCCGACCGCCTCGCCGACCGATTCCAGTGCGCCCGCGATGCCGCCTTCGGTGGTGTTCGCCGCGACGATGGCTTCGGTCCACCCGTCGAACTGGCCGCGGTCCTCCTCCGGCACACCGAGATAATGCGCAACGACCATCGACGGCAGCGGCTTGAAGAGCTCGCCGACGATGTCGCCGCCGCCGTCGGCGAGCAGCCGCTCGATGCGCTCGACGACGAACTCGCGGACCTTCGGCTCCACCGCTTCGACCTGGCGTGGAGTGAAACCACGCGCCACCAGCTTGCGGAATTCGGTATGCACCGGCGGATCTGTCATCACCATCGGTGGATTGTCTTGCAGCCCAATCATTTCCAGGTCGTTGTAGTTGACCGTCAGGCCCTTTGCGGACGAGAACGTCTCGTGGTCGCGCGCGGCCGCCCAGATGTCGGCGTGCCTGGTCAGCACGTAGTAGTCGTCATTGGACCGGCCGGACGGCACCACGTGGTGCACCGGGTCGTGATCGCGCAGCGCGCGGTACATCGGCCATGGGTTGGCCCACGTCTCAGCGGTCGCCAGGTGGAACTGCGGCGCGTGAGACAAAGTCGTTGTCATGTCTTATTGGTACGACAACGAGTCGCATATGTCAACGGTTGTCGCTCGGAGGCGGGCACAACGACACTCGCCTCCATCACGAGGCGAACGTGGCAGGGGTGATTAGACGCCGGCGCCGGGGTTCAAGATGCCCTGCGGGTCCAGGGCGTCCTTGATGCGCTGGTTGAGCGCCATCGCGTCGGGTCCCAGATAGCCGGCCAGCCAGGGTCGCTTCAATCGTCCGACGCCGTGCTCGCCGGTGATCGTGCCGCCCAACTGCACGGCGAGGTTCATGATCTCGCCGTAGGCCAGGTTGGCCCGTTCGAGCTCCGCGGCGTCGTTTGGGTCGTGCACGATCAACGGGTGGGTGTTGCCGTCGCCGGCGTGCGCGATCACGGCGATCATCAGATCGTGCTGTGCGGCGATGCGCGCGATCCCGCTGACCAGGTCGGCCAGCGCCGGCACGGGCACTCCGACGTCCTCGAGCAGCAGGGGCCCCTTCTCCTCGACGGCTGGGATGGCGAACCTGCGCGCGGCGATGAACGCCTCGCTCTCGTCCGGGTCATCGGTCGAAAACAACTCCGTCGCACCGTATTCGGTGAATGTCGCCGCCATCAGCTCGGCGTCTTCGCTCCCGGCTTGTCCGCGTTCGTCGGATGCGGCCACCAGCATCGCGGCAGCGCTCCGGTCCAGACCCATCCGCAGCTTGTCCTCAACGGCGTTGATGGTGTCCGAGTCCATGAACTCCAGCATCGCCGGGCGCAGCCGTGACGTGACCCCGAGCACAGCTTGAGCGGCCGCCTCCACCGACGCGAAATAGGCGACCACCGTGGCCAACGGCTGCTGCGGCGGCACCAATCGCAGTGTCACTTCAGTGATCACGCCCAGCGCGCCTTCGCTGCCGACGAACAACTTGGTCAGGCTCAGACCGGCAACGTCCTTCAAACGGGGCCCACCGAGCCGGACCGCGGTACCGTCGGCCAGCACCACCTGAACACCGAGCACGTAGTCGGTGGTGACGCCGTATTTCACGCAGCACAGACCGCCCGCGTTGGTCGCGATGTTGCCGCCGATGCTGCAGATCTCCCACGACGACGGATCGGGCGGGTACCACAGGCCGTACTCGGCCACAGCCTTCTTGACCTCGGCGTTGAGCAGCCCGGGTTGACAGACCGCGGTGCGGGTCACGGGGTCCACGGCGATGTCGCGCATCTTCTCCGTCGACAGCACGATGCCGCCGTCGACCGCGGTGGCACCGCCGGACAGGCCGGTGCCCATCCCGCGGGTCACCACCGGAACCTGGTTGGCCGTCGCCCACCGCAAGACGGTCTGCACCTCTTCGGTCCGCCGCGGACGCACCACAGCCGCCGGTTTTCCGGCCGACGGATCGAAGGCTCGATCCTGCCGGTAACCCTCGGTGACCGCGGGGTCGGTGACGACCATCCCCTCGGGCAGCTCGGCGATCAGTGCGGCCAGCGCATCAGCGGGCATGAGGGCGATCCTACGGACACTGCGAATGGCGTTCGTGCACAGTAGAGCCGTGACGCTCGCCCACCCGCGCACCGGTGCGCCGTTCGAATCTCCAGTGCCGCCCGGTACCGGATGGCCAGGCGACCCCGCGACTGCCTGCACAGCTGTGGCGTCGGAGCCGGCCCAGGTGACCGCGATGGCCGACGCCGCGAGATCGCTCGCGCAACTCGACGCCGAGGTGTCGGTGTGCCGGGCCTGCGCGCGGCTGGTCGAGTGGCGCGAAGAATCAGCACTCACCAAACGACGGTCGTTCGCCGACCAGCCGTACTGGGGCAGGCCGGTTCCAGGCTGGGGCGCCGAGCGTCCACGGCTGGTGATCGTCGGCCTGGCTCCGGCGGCCAACGGCGCCAACCGGACCGGCCGGGTGTTCACCGGCGACCGGTCCGGGGATGTGCTCTACGCGGCGATGCACCGCGCCGGGTTGGCGAACTCGCCGATCAGCGTCGACGCCGCCGACGGCCTCGCGCTCATCGGTACCCGGGTGGTCGCGGCGGTGCGCTGCGCGCCGCCGGCCAATGCGCCGACACCGGCCGAGCGCGCGACCTG
>JBAWAV010000014.1:0-7679 GCA_049589475.1 Mycobacterium sp. | reverse complement strand
ACTCAAGGGAGCGCGCGGTCAGCGCGGTGGTGGTGTCGAAGCCGCCCCCCATGAGCAGCGCGATGATCCCCAGCAGTTCGAAGTCCGGCGGCACGGTGCCGTTGATCTCCGCCGTCGCGAGCGCGTGGATGAGCCCGGGCCTTGGGTTCGCCCTGATCCCCGCGAGCTGGCCCATCATGTCGTCGCGCATGGCGAGCCTGCTGGCCTGCAGGCGGGGCATGTCGGGCGAGTTGGGCGGGGTGTAAACCGAGGCGTGGATCGGCTCGACGTAGATGTCCCAGTGCTCAAGAGGGATCCCGAGCATGCCCAGGGTGAGCACCGCGGGCACGATGTTGGCGAGGTCGTCGACGAAGTCGATGCGGCCTTCTTCGATCTTCTCGTCGATGCAGGCGCGCGTGACCTCGTCGATGAAGGGAGCCCATCGTTTCACCGCGGCAGGCGACAGGTAGGGGTTGAGCACGGTGCGGTAGATGCGGTGCTCGGGCTCGTCCATTTCCAGGATGCCGCCGCGCACGCCGCTCGCCCGCTTGGCCTTGGGGATCGAAATGCCTTGGTAGCCGCGGCGTTCGTTGTTGATATCGTGATCGTTCGACACGACCGGGCAGCGGGCGAGCTCGAACACCGCGTCGCTGCCGCCGGCGACCCAGTGACCGTCGTAGGTGTCGGTCCACGCGATCGGGCACTTGTCGTGGATCTCTTCGGTGATCTTTTCGAACTGGCCGCGGTACTCCGGCGTGTGCCGGTCGAAGTGATACCGGTTCTTCTTGCGATCGCTGTCGTTGGAGATGTCGTCGTCGATGCTCACGTTGTGCCCTCCGTGATCAAGATGGCTTGCTCAGGGCAGGAGTGCGCGGCCTCCCGCACGACCTCTTCCTGGTCAGGCGGAACGTCTTCGGTGATGGCCGATGCGTGACCTTCGATGTCGTCGAGCACGAATGAATCCGGCGCAATCATCGAACACAGCGTGTGCCCCTGGCAACGATCTGAATCAACCCGAACTTTCACTACTCTTCCTTACGTGCGGTAGTCGTACCACTTGAGGTATCCGCCGGCATCGACGCGCAGCTGCATACCCGTCACATACCTGGCTTCGTCGGAAGCCAGCCACAGCACAGCGTTGGTGATGTCCTCCGGTTCGACGAACGGAATCTTCATCGCCTGCTGCACACCGAAAACCGGCTCGGCGTCGGCGCGCGTCGGGTTGTCCAGATCCGGCCGGAATGAACGGTACATCTGCACGTTCTGCAGCATGTCGGTATTGGTGTTGGTCGGGTGGATGACGTTGGCCCGGATTCCGAAGGCCGACAGCTCCGTTGCCAAGTCGTGCACATAGTTCGACAGGGCGCGCTTGGAGTGCACGTAGGCCATGCCACCCGGGTCCTTACCAGGGTTGTCCTTCTTCGAGGTGTCCATCAGCGCGGCGGTCGATCCGGTGGCGATGATCGACGCACCTTCGCGAAGATGGGGCAGCGCAACCTGAATCGCGTTGATCGTTCCGATCAAGTTGGTGTTGATCACGTCGCACCAGGCCCGCAGCGGTGGGTCGCCCTTCATGCCGGCGACACCGGCTTGCGCCACCACGATGTCGAGCTTGCCGAATTCGGCGACACCGCTGTCCAGAGCGGTCTGCAATTGCGCGGCCTCCCGAACGTCGGCCTGCGCGATCACTACCCGTTGGCTGGTCTTCTCGATGAGCCGTGCGGTCTCGTCCAGATCTTCCGGCGTGGCCATCGGGTACCCGATGGTGTCGATGTCCTGGCAGAGGTCGACGGCGATGATGTCGGCGCCTTCTTCGGCCAACCGCACGGCGTGCGAACGGCCCTGGCCGCGAGCCGCACCGGTGACGAATGCGACTTTTCCCGCGACCCGGCCCTCAGTCTGTCCCACAACTACCCCTCTCGGAAATCCGCACGGCGACTAGGTGTTCCGTCCGCCATTCACACCCAAGATCTGACCGGTGATGTAACCGGCTTCCTCGGACACCAGAAACGCGCAGGCCGCCGCGATGTCCTCGGGTTTGCCCATTCGACGTACCGGTGTTGCCGCGATGGTCTTCTCGATGTCGCCGAGATTGCCGCGCTCCTCGGCGCTGCGCAGCATCGGGGTGTCGATGAAACCCGGAGGCACCGCGTTGACCGTGATGCCGTTCGGTCCGTATTCGAGAGCCAGCGACTTGGTCAGCCCGTTGACGGCGGACTTCGCGGCGACGTAGTGCGACATGAAGGGTGCACCGGAGTGGGTGCTCGACGACGAGATGTTGACGATGCGGCCCCAGCCGGCGTCCAGCATGTCGGGCAGCACGGCCTGGATCATGTGAAAGACCCCATTGAGGTTGACGTCGATCAGCCGCTGCCAGTCCGCGAAGTCGATATGGGCGAATCGCTTGAACCCGTCGAGCCCGGCCGCGTTGACCAGAACGGTGACCGGACCCAGTTGATCGCGGATGCCCGCGAGCGCGGAGTCGATCTGCGCGCGATCGGTCACGTCGGCGGTGAACGCCGACGGGGTGTCGGACGGCTTGAGGTCGAGGGTTGCGACCTGTAATCCGTCTTTGCGGAGTCGCTCCGCGACGGCGAGGCCTATTCCGGAGCCGCCGCCGGTGACAATGGCCGTTCTCATGAGGTCACCCGGGCAGAGACCGTCTCAGACACAAAGAATCTCCCTTCCGAATATGAGAACCTTACTCTCACGTTCCGGCCGCTCGCAAGATGCCTGGGAAACCATGCTCAGCCTGCGAAGACGCCGGAAGTTAGACGGGCTCATTCCGAGTATGAGTATGCCAGTCTCGTTTCTCCCGTTTGGTTGAATTCTCGTTCTCGGAATGTAAGATTCGCCCGGGATGAGAATGAAATTATCCACGTGTCGAGGGGACCGGAATGCCATCGCACGACACGGCCACAGCCACCATGAGTGATAGCTCATCGGTAGAAGCTGGGGCCGCGCACGCTGACAGGCGGCTGCTGATCGGCGGTCAGCTCGTCACGACCGACCGGACCTTTCGGTCGGTGAACCCGGCCACCGGGGACGTCATCGGCCATGCTCCGGACGCCGGAACCGACGAAGCGGCTGCCGCGATCGCGGCAGCGCGGTGGGCCTTCGACACCACGAGTTGGTCGACGGATGTGGCGCTGCGAGTTCGTTGCCTGGAGCAGCTGCATCGGGCGCTGGTCGACCACGCTGAGGAACTGCGTGAGCTGACCATCGCCGAGGTGGGCGCGACGCGCGCGCTGACGCACGGCGCCCAGCTCGATGAGCCGATCAAGATCGTGAAGTATTACGCCGACGTCTTGCGCGACTATCCGATGAGCGAGGAACTCGGCGAGATCGACTCGCGCGGAATGCGGCACCGGCGCTGGGTCGAGAAAGAAGCGGCCGGGGTGGTCGGCGCGATCATCGCGTACAACTACCCGAACCAGTTGGCCCTCGCGAAACTGCCGCCTGCACTCGCGGCGGGATGCACGGTCGTGCTCAAAGGCGCCCCGGACACGCCGTTGGTGACGCTGGCGCTCGGCGAATTGATCGCCAACCACACCGATATCCCGCCCGGCGTCGTCAACGTGCTCAGCTCGTCGGATCCCGCCGTCGGAGAAGCCTTGACGGTCAGCCCGGACGTCGACGTGATCACGTTCACCGGGTCTACGCCCGTCGGGCGCCGAATCATGGCCGCGGCCAGCGATACCGTCAAACGCGTCTTTCTCGAGCTTGGCGGGAAGTCGGCCGCGATCCTGCTCGACGACGCCGATTTCGTCAACGCCAGCATGTTCGCGGCGTTCTCGATGGTCACCCACGCCGGACAAGGGTGCGCGCTGACGTCGCGGCTGCTGGTGCCGAAGCAGCACCACGACGAGATCGTCGAGTTGATCGCGCAGAACTTCGCCAAGGTGCGCCATGGTGACCCGGCCGACCCGAAGACCTACATGGGACCGCTGATCAACGAACGTCAGCGCGACAAGGTCGACGGCATGGTCCGGCGGGCGGTCGCCGACGGGGCGACCCTGGTCACCGGCGGCAAGCGGCTGGACCCGGGCTACTTCTATGCGCCGACGCTGCTGACCAACGTCCATCCCGACAGTGAGATCGCGCAGCAGGAGATCTTCGGGCCGGTGCTGGCCGTCATCGCATTCGACGATGACGACGACGCCGTGCGCATCGCCAACAACTCCATCTACGGCCTGGCCGGCGCAGTGTTCAGCGCCGATCAAGATCGGGCGTTGGCGGTGGCGCGCCGGATCCGCACCGGGTCGTTCTCGATCAACGGCGGCAACTACTTCAGCGCCGACGCGCCGTTCGGCGGCTTCAAGCAGTCCGGCGTCGGCCGGGAAATGGGCGTGGCCGGTCTGGAGGAATTCTTGGAGCGCAAGACTTTTGCGGTACCCGCGCCGGGTGTGGCATGACGGGGCCGCTGGAGGGCATCCGCGTTCTCGAAGTCGCCATGTACGGGTTCGTCCCGTCCGCGGGCGCGGTGCTTGCCGAGTGGGGTGCCGACGTGGTCAAGGTCGAGCACGCGGTGACCGGTGATCCGCAGCGCGGCCTGCGGCAGACCGGGTTGCTACGTGTCGAAGGAGACCCCAACCCGAACATCGAACACGCCAACCGGCTCAAGCGCAGTGTCGGCCTGGACATATCGGTGCCCGACGGCAAAGAGGTGCTCTACGAGCTTGCCCGCCGATCGGATGTGTTCCTGACCAGCTTCCTGCCCGGACACCGCAAGAAGTTCGGCATCGACGTCGATGACATCCGGGCGGTCAACCCGCAGATCATCTACGCCCGCGGCAGCGCACTGGGTCCACGCGGTGCGGAGTCGGAAAAAGGCGGCTACGACATGACCGCGTTCTGGTGCCGGGCCGGAACCGCGGCCACCATCACCCCGCCCGGAACCGAGAGCATGGTCGGTACGCCCGGCCCCGCGTACGGCGACACCATCTCCGGAACCAACCTTGCCGGCGGCATCGCGGCGGCGTTGCTCAAGCGCGAACGCACCGGCGAGCCCTCGGTCGTCGACGTCTCGCTACTGGGCAGCGGCCTCTGGTCGCTGGGCCACACAGTCGCGCTGACGAGTCATCTCCATCAGCGCATGGAGGCATTCCCACCGGGCGTGCACGGTTCTCCGATCAACCCGCTGGTGGGCCTGTACGCGACGTCGGACGGACGCTATATCTCCTTCGTGATGATGCAGGCCGGCAAGTTCTGGGCCGACGTATGCCAGCACATCGACCAGCCGGAACTGGCCGACGATCCTCGCTTCGACACAAGCGAGAACATCGCCGCCAACACCGCTGAAGCCGTCCAGATCCTCAGCAAAGCGATCGCCAGCCGCACCCTCGCGGAGTGGAGCGAACGCTTCGCCACGCTCGCCGGGCCGTGGGCGCCGGTGCAGGACACCTTGCAGTCGGCCAACGATGCTCAGGTCCGAGCGAATGAATATGTAGTACAGGCCGGTGAACTCGAGCTCGTCGCGAACCCGGTGCAATTCGACGTCGCCGCACCGCAGTCGGGACCTGCCCCGGGGTTCGCCGAGCAGACCGACGAGATTCTGATGGAGCTCGGATTGGACTGGGACCGCATCATCGAGCTCAAAACTATCGGTGCCGTCACTTAACTCGGAGGTCCCTCGGTTGCCAATTTTCACTCCCGCCGCATGCGGCATGGGTCATAATCGCCGGACGCTTCAAGAAGTTAGGGATGGGCCGGCCCGTGTTGCTCGGGTGCGCCAGCTTCGGCGGACGATACGGAGGACTGGCGTGGGCACGGTAGGCACTGATGGCGATTAAGGGAGCGGAGCGTTGGTCCTCCGGGATCAGCTTGCCGAATGGTCTATCCGGGGCGATGCAAGCCATCGGAGG
Organism: Mycobacterium sp.; assembly: GCA_049589475.1. Taxonomy (GTDB): domain Bacteria; phylum Actinomycetota; class Actinomycetes; order Mycobacteriales; family Mycobacteriaceae; genus Mycobacterium. Next base: position 1,836 of record JBAWAV010000014.1, on the reverse strand, counting down.
GCTCTTCGCGATGAGCGCGGACGCGATCCGGTTTGCCTTTCGCCGGCCGTTCCAGGCCCGGGAGTTCCTGGAGCAGTCCTGGTTCGTGGCACGGGTTGCGCTGGCTCCGACGTTCTTGGTGGCCATCCCGTTCACGGTCCTGATCAGCTTCATTCTCAACATCCTGCTGCGTGAGTTGGGCGCGGCGGATCTCAGTGGTGCGGGTGCGGCGTTCGGTGCGGTCACCCAGGTCGGTCCGTTGGTAACGGTGCTGATCGTCTCCGGCGCCGGCGCGACGGCGATGTGCGCCGACCTTGGCTCGCGCACCATCCGCGAAGAGATCGATGCGATGGAGGTCTTGGGTATCAACCCAGTCCAACGGTTGGTCACTCCCCGGATGCTGGCCGCCGGCCTGGTCGCACTGTTGCTCAACAGCCTTGTCGTCATCATCGGGATCGTCGGCGGCTACGTGTTCTCGGTGTTCGTCCAAGATGTCAACCCCGGCGCGTTCGCCGCGGGGATTACTTTGCTCACCGGAGTACCGGAGGTGATCATCTCCTGCGTCAAGGCGGCGCTGTTCGGTGTCATCGCCGGCCTGGTGGCGTGTTACCGGGGGCTGACAGTCTCCGGAGGAGGCGCCAAGGCGGTGGGTAACGCCGTCAACGAAACCGTGGTGTACGCGTTCATGGCGCTGTTCGTAGTCAATGTGGTCGTCACCGCGATCGGCATCCGATTCACGACGAAGTGATGGTGGGGGAGATGCCGTGACAATAATGAAGTCGCTGCGGATGACGTATCCGCGGGCCTTCCGGGCGTTCGGCTCTTGGCGTAGGCCTATCGGCACCTTCGCCGCGATCGGCGACCACACAGTGTTCTACGGCAAGGCATTGGCCGGCATACCATTCGCGGTCACCCGCTATGGTCGCGAGATCATCCGGCTGGTCGCCGAAATCAGCATGGGCGCCGGGACGTTGGCGATGATCGGCGGCACCGTTGTGATCGTCGGATTCCTGACGCTGGCCGCCGGTGGCACGCTCGCGGTCCAGGGCTACAGCTCACTCGGCAACATCGGCATCGAGGCGTTGACCGCGCTGCTGTCGGCTTTCATCAACGTCCGCATCGCCGCGCCGGTCGTCGCCGGCATCGGCCTGGCGGCCACCTTCGGTGCCGGTGTGACAGCGCAACTGGGCGCCATGCGCATCAGCGAAGAGATCGATGCGCTGGAGGCGATGGCGATTCGGCCGATCTCCTATCTGGTCAGCACCAGGATCGTCGCCGGCATGCTCGCGATCACCCCGCTCTACAGCATCGCGGTCATTTTGTCTTTCCTCGCAAGCCAATTCACCACGGTCGTGTTGTTCGGTCAGTCCGGTGGCCTCTACAACCACTACTTCGACACGTTCCTGAACCCGCTCGACTTGGTGTGGTCGTTCTTGCAGGCCATCCTGATGGCCTTCGCCGTTCTATTGCTGCACACCTACTACGGATATTTCGCGTCCGGCGGTCCGGAGGGCGTGGGCGTCGCGACCGGCAATGCGGTGCGCACCTCGCTGATCGTCGTGATTTCGGTAACGTTGCTCGTTTCGCTCTCGATTTACGGCTCAAACGGTAACTTCAACCTTTCGGGATAAGGGATAATTTTCGATGCCCAACAACGGGATTCGCGCACTGACGGGTCTGGCGACCGTGGCGGTTATCGCCGCGATCGTCGCCGTCGCTGTGGGCTTGTTCTCGGGCAGCTTCACCGAAAGCACCCCTGTCACGGTGCTTTCGCCGCGGGCCGGCTTGGTGATGAACCCCGGCGCGAAGGTGGAGATGCGCGGTGTGCAAGTGGGTCAAGTCGACTCGATCGAGTCG
>JBAWAV010000013.1:0-23271 GCA_049589475.1 Mycobacterium sp. | reverse complement strand
TCACCTACAAAGAGTTCGAGCTGCTGAAGTACCTGGCGCAGCACGCCGGTCGGGTGTTCACCCGGGCGCAGCTCTTGCACGAGGTGTGGGGGTACGACTTCTTCGGCGGAACCCGCACCGTCGACGTACACGTGCGACGGCTGCGAGCCAAACTCGGGCCCGAGTACGAAGCGCTGATCGGCACGGTTCGCAACGTGGGCTACAAAGCCGTCCGCCCGACCCGCCGGCTACCCAGCGGCGAGGCCGACGGGGCTGACTCCGAAGCTGACGTCGACAGTTACCGGGATCCACTGGCGGATCCGCTGCACAGCCAGTGACATCACCTCAGTGGCGGCCCGCACTGGCCGCTGAGGAGCAACAGCAGATACGCGAACTCGTCACGGCGGCAAGCGATGTCGACAAGGTCACGCCGGTCGGTGAGCAGGTGCTGCGCGAGTTGGCACATCAGCGCACCGAGCATCTGGTGGCCGTCGGCGGTGAGCGGGTCGTCGGTTATCTGAATCTCGCGGCCGGGTCCGAGGACGGCTTCGGCATGGCGGAGTTGGTGGTGCACCCGGAGGCGCGCAGACACGGCATCGGTGCCGCGATGATCCGGGCCGCTCTGTCGAAAACAAATGGGCGGAACCACTTTTGGGCGCACGGGACACTGGAACCCGCGCGGGCGACCGCTTCGGCGTTGGGTCTCGAGCCGGTCCGCGAACTCGTGCAGATGCGCCGCAAGCTGCATGACCTGAACGACGCCGCCGAGCCGACGGTGCCCGACGGGGTGCGCATCCGGACCTACGCCGGTACCGCCGACGACGCTGAGCTGCTGAGGGTTAACAACGCCGCTTTCGCGACCCACCCGGAACAGGGTGGCTTGAGTGCCGCCGACCTCGATGAGCGGCAGGCCGAGCCGTGGTTCGACCCCGAAGGACTGTTCCTGGCGTTCGACGAGCACACCGACGCGCTGCTCGGCTTTCACTGGACGAAGGTGCATTCCGATCAAGCCGGGCTCGGCGAGGTCTACGTTATCGGCGTCGACCCTGGCGCGCAGGGCAGCGGCCTGGGTGGGCTCCTGACGGCAGTGGGCATCGCCCATCTGGCGCACCGGCTCAGCGGTTCGGCGGAACCCACAGTGATGCTCTACGTCGAGTCGGACAACACCGCGGCGCTGAAAACGTATCGGCGGCTAGGATTCACCCAGTTCGGCCTCGACACCGCCTACGCGGATCGCTGAGCTGTTTACTCTGCGTTCACTCGACGGGTGAATCCCGTCTACGCACGACGCCTACGTTGCCTGGGGAAATCATTTGCGGAAGCGAGATCAGTGAAGCGCGACGGGCTCGGCGCGGCGCTAGCTAAGGCGCTCTCGGCGGCCGTGCTCGGATGCGCGGTGCTGGCCGGCTGTGGCAGCGACAGCAACCTCAGCGGCGTGTCGCCTGCGCCGACCGGCCCGGTGGACTGCGGCGGTAAAAGCGATCTGACCGCCGAAGGATCCACGGCTCAGCAGAACGCGATCGCACTGTTCAACAAGGCGTGGGCCGAGCTGTGTCGAGGCAAGAACCTTGCCTACAACCCCACCGGATCGGGCGCCGGCCGCGAGCAATTCATCGCGCGCCACGTCGATTTCGCCGGTTCGGACTCGCCGCTGAGCCACGACCAGATAGGACCGGCGACCCAGCGCTGCAACGGAAATCCCCCCTGGCATCTGCCGATGGTGTTCGGTCCGGTCGCCCTCACCTACCACGTCGACGGGGTCACATCACTGGTCGTCGACGGCGATGTGCTGGCCAAGATCTTCAGCGGCGTGATCACCGACTGGAGCGATCCGGCCGTCGTGGCACTCAACCCCGGCGTGGCCCTGCCCGACGACAAGATCACCCCGATCTACCGGTCGGACTCCTCAGGTACCACCGACAACTTTCAGAGGTACCTGGCCGCCACCGCCCCGAACAGCTGGACCAGGGGAGCCGGCAGCGAGTTTCAGGGTGGTGTCGGAGAAGGCGCGCAGAAGTCGGCCGGAATCGTTCAGGCCGTGCGGTCGACGCCCGGTGCCATCGGGTACGTAGAGAAGGGCTTCGCCGACCAGAGCGGTTTGCCCTATGCGCGCATCAACACCGGCAGCGGCGGGGTCGCATTGACCGAAGACGCCGCGCGCAAGGCCATCGACGACGCCAGATTCGCCGGCGAGAGTGACGACCTGAAGTTGGATCTGGATTCGATCTACAGCACAAAGGAGGCTGGGGCCTATCCGCTGGTGCCGGCCACCTACGAGATCGTCTGCTCCAAGGGGTATGACGCCGGCACCAGCGCCGCGGTCAAGTCGTTGCTGACGGTGGCCGCCAGCAACGGTCAGGGCGGCCTGTCCGCCGCCGGATACGTAGCGCTGCCCGACAAATTCAAGCAGCGCCTGCTCGCCGCGGTCAGGGCGATCCAGTGACAGCATCGATGGACTTTTCGTGACCACGCCGGACCCGACCAGCGCAGGTTCCGGCGAAGTCATCGCCGCGCCCTTCCGTCAGCGAAGGATGACCCCGACGCTGCCGTGGGGCAGCACCGCACCGCATCGCGGCGAGCGACTGTATCGGACGGTGTCCGCAGGATCCGGCGTCCTGATCGTCGTCCTGGTCGGTGCGATCGGCCTCTTTCTGCTGTGGCGCGCGATACCGGCCCTGGCGCGGGACAAGGAGAACTTCTTCACTTACGGCGGGAACTGGATCACCACCGACACCTCGGCGATGCACTTCGGCATCTTCGACCTGGTTCAGGTCACGGTGTGCGTGGCGCTGTTCGCCCTTGTCCTCGCAATGCCGATTGCGTTGGGAATCGCCATCTTTCTCACGCAGTATTCGCCGCGCCGGATCGCCGGACCGCTGGCGTACATGGTCGATCTGCTCGCCGCGGTTCCGTCGATCATCTACGGCGTCTGGGGCCTCTACGTATTGGCGCCCAATCTGCGGTCGGTCGCGACGTGGCTGAACGACCACCTGGGCGGGGTGTTTCTCTTCGCGACCGGCAACGCCTCGGTGTCCGGGGGCGGGACCGTCTTCACGGCGGGGATCGTGCTGGCGGTGATGATCCTGCCGATCATCACCGCGGTCACCCGCGAAGTCTTCATCCAGACGCCGCAGAACCAGATCGAGGCCGCGCTGGCACTCGGCGCGACCCGCTGGGAAGTGGTCAAAACCACCGTCTTGCCGTTCGGGCGCTCCGGCTACATCAGCGGCACGATGCTCGGCCTTGGCCGAGCACTCGGGGAGACGGTCGCGCTGCTGATCATTCTGCGCGGCACCCAGGCGGCGTTCGGCTGGTCGCTGTTCGACGGCGGCTACACCTTCGCCACCAAGATCGCGGCAACCGCCTCGGAATTCAACAACCAGTACAAGGCGGGCGCCTATATCGCCGCCGGGCTGGTGCTCTTCCTGCTGACCTTCGTGGTCAATGCGATGGCGCGCGCCGGCACGGCCGGAAAAGTCGGGAAAGACACCCGATGACGTCGATCCTGGACCGCCCGCTCAAGGCGCGCACGATCACCGGCCTGAGCATCCGCCGCCGGGCCGCCAACGCCGTCGCCACCGTGCTGGTCACACTGTCGGTGGCGACGGCTCTGGTGCCCTTGATCTGGGTGCTGTATTCGGTTGTCAACAAAGGATTCAACACGGTCCGCTCCACCGTGTGGTGGACGCATTCACAGGCTGACATGACGGCGTTCCTCGCCGGTGGCGGTGCATACCACGCCATCGTCGGCACCGTCCTGCAAGGCTTGGTGTGTGCGGCCATCTCCGTACCCGTCGGCCTGTTCGTCGCGATCTATCTGGTCGAGTACGGCGGCGACAGCACTCTGGCCAAGCTGACCACGTTCACGGTGGACATCCTGACCGGCGTGCCCTCGATCGTCGCCGCGCTGTTCATCTACGCGCTGTTCATCGCCACGCTCGGCTTCCCGCGGTCCGGCTTCGCGGTGTCGCTGTCGCTGGTGTTGCTAATGCTCCCGGTGATCGTGCGCGCCACCGAGGAGATGTTGCGGATCGTCCCGCTGGATCTGCGCGAAGCGAGCTACGCGCTGGGCGTGCCGAAGTGGAAGACGATCACCAAGATCGTGCTTCCAGCCGGCCTGTCCGGCATCATCACCGGGGTCTTCCTGGCGTTGGCCCGAGTCATGGGGGAGACCGCGCCGCTGCTGCTCCTGGTGGGCTACTCGCAGGTGATGAACTTCGACATGTCCAGCGGCTTCATGGGGTCGCTGCCGGGGATGATGTACGACCAGACCGTGGCGGGCGCGGGCTCCAATCCGATTCCCACGGAGCGGCTGTGGGGCGCTGCCCTTACGCTGATCGTGCTGATCGCTGTCATCAATCTGGTGGCCAGAGTGGTCTCCAGAGTCTTCGCACCCGAAAAGCTAGGCAGGAGCTCTAATGGCTAAGCGGTTGGATCTCAAAGACGTCAACATCTACTACGGCTCCTTCCATGCGGTCGCTGACGTGTCGCTGTCGGTACTGCCGCGCAGCGTGACGGCGTTCATCGGGCCGTCGGGCTGCGGGAAGACCACCGTGCTGCGCACACTCAACCGGATGCACGAGGTGACGCCCGGCGCAAGCATGAAGGGCTCCGTGCTGCTCGACGACGACGACATCTACGGTGCCGGCGTCGACCCGGTGGGCGTGCGTCGCGCGATCGGAATGGTGTTTCAGCGGCCAAACCCGTTCCCTACCATGTCGATTCGCGATAACGTGATCGCCGGGCTGAAGCTGCAAGGTGTGCGCAACCACAAGCTGCTCGACGACACCGCCGAACACGCGTTGCGGGGCGCCAATCTCTGGGACGAGGTCAAGGACCGGATGGACCGCCCGGGCGGCGGGTTGTCCGGCGGTCAGCAGCAAAGGTTGTGCATCGCGCGGGCCATCGCTGTGCAACCGGATGTGTTGCTGATGGACGAGCCGTGTTCGGCGCTGGACCCGATTTCGACGATGGCGATCGAGGATCTCATCGCGGAGTTGAAGCAGGAATACACCATCGTCATCGTCACGCACAACATGCAGCAAGCGGCACGGGTCAGCGACCACACCGCGTTCTTCAACCTCGAAGCCGTCGGAAAGCCGGGCCGACTGATCGAGATCGACGACACCGAGAAGATCTTCTCCAACCCGACCGAGAAAGCCACCGAGGATTACATCTCCGGCCGGTTCGGCTAGATCTCCGGCAACTCAGCCAGAGTTGCCGACGGGCTCTTCCTCGGGTAACTGGCCGGTCGCCTGGAAGATGACGCGGCGCGCCACCTCGACGGCGTGATCGGCGAACCGCTCGTAGAAGCGGCCGAGCAAGGTCACGTCGACGGCTGCGGCCACGCCGTGCTTCCAATCGCGGTCCATCAACACGGTGAACAGGTGGCGGTGCAGGTCGTCCATCGCGTCGTCTTCTTCGCGGATGCGGGCGGCCTTCTCCGGGTCAAGAGTCGACAGCACCTCTTGTGCGCTGTTGCCCAACTCGACTGCAACTCGTCCCATTTCGGCGAAGTAGCCGTTGACTTCCTCGGGCAGTGCGTGCTGCGGATGGCGACGGCGGGCGATCTTGGCGACGTGCAGTGCCAGCGCCCCCATCCGGTCGATATCGGCGACCATCTGGATGGCGCTGACGATCGACCGAAGGTCGCCGGCGACGGGTGCCTGCAAGGCGAGTAAGACGAACGCGCTCTCCTCGGCGTGGGCGCTGAGGTCCGCGATGTGCTCGTGGTCGGAAATGACCTGCTCGGCCAGCACCAGATCGGCCTGCAGCAACGCCTGGGTCGCGTGCTCCATCGCGCCTCCGGCCAGCCCGCACATCGCGCCGAGCTGCTCCGAAAGCTCAGAAAGCTGTTCGTGGTAAGCGGTGCGCATGTTGTCAAGACTACGTTCTCGCGCTCCGGACTAGCATTAACCTGCACGAAGTTGGGCATGAACTCGCGGTGAATGCCGGTTTGCCCGATAGTCGTCGGCGGTCGTGCTATTCGCAGGTGGTGTCGGCGGCGTTGGTCACCGTCAAGTCATCCGGAAGCTTGGTCGGCTGGCTGCTGCTGTTCGCGTTGCGGTCGATCTGCACGCTGACCGACGAGCCCACGGGCGGGGTGGCGCCGACCGACGAGAAGTCCGAGCCGAGCACCACCTGCACCACGTGCCCGGTTCCGGTGATCCGCTCGACCTTCGCATGCGCAAACTCCGCCGCGACTGTCGCGGCGGCCTGCTCATTGCCCGGTGAGAAGAGCACTGTGGTGGTCTTGAGTGCCGTCGGGTAGTCGTCGGGCGACTTGACTTTGAATCCTTGGCGCTTGAGCTGACTGCTGGCCGTGCCGGCCAGGCCGGACTTGGCGGTCGAATTGGATACCTGCACGGTGACGTCGCGGGGTGAGGCCGTCACGGCCTCGAGACGCTCGGGATGCGGGTCGGGCGCTTTGCTGGACTGGGTCGCCTTGCTGGTCGGAGACTTGGTCGGCGGGCTCGTTGTGGCATTCAGGTCGTTTTCGCCCGGCAGCGGATCGTCGTTGATGATCGCGTCGAACAGCGCCCGCATGTCGGTGGTCCGCGGTGGCTCGTCGCCGTTCTCGTCGGTGACCCCCGTCGGTACCGTCACGAACGAGACGTGGCCTGCGGTCATGCCCTGCACCGACTGGCCGAGCTGAACAAGGTCCCGGGTCTTGACGTTGTCGACATAGCTGTCGCTGATGAACAGGTTCACGACGTTGTTGAGCTTGTCCAGCGAGAAGAAGGTGTCCTTGGAAATCAGCGAGCGCAGCAGCGAAGACAGGAACAGCTGTTGACGCTTGATGCGTCCGTAGTCGCCGTTGTTCTCGGTGGTGATGTTGCGGGCTCGCACGTAGTTCAGCGCGGTCTTCGAGTCGATCAGTTGGCGTCCGGAATGCGCCAGCACGGTGCCTAACTCGTAGTCTTTGAGCGGAGTGGCGCTACACACCTCGACGCCGCCCAGCGCGTCGACCATCTTGGCGAAGCCGGCGAAGTCGACGGCGATGAAACGGTTGATGCTCAGGCCGGACAGCTTCTGGATCTCCTTCACCAGACACTTCGGTCCGCCGAACGAGAACGTCGAATTCAGCTTCGTCTCGGTGTAGACGTATCGGGATCCCCACTTCTTGGTGTCCGCGTCGTACAGCGGTCCGTATTCACCGGTGTCGGGATTCCACGCCTCGCATTGGATCGGGGTGATCGCCAGGTCGCGCGGAAACGACACCGTCACAACGCGTTTCCGGTTCGCCGGGACATTGACCAGCATGATGGTGTCCGAGCGGGCTCCGCCGGCATCTTCGGTGTCACCGGCGCCCATGCTGCTGTTGGCGCCTGCGCGCGAGTCCATTCCGACGATCAAGAAGTCCTCGTCGCCGAACTGTGCGTTCGGGTCGACGATGTCGCGCGACTGCGGGTCCAACGCGCTGATTGTGTTGAGCCGGTGGTTCTTCGACGTGCTCCACTGCCAGGCTCCGCCAGTCATCGCCAGTGCCGCCGCAGCGATCGTGGCCGCCATCAACCGGCCGATGATCATCAGCGCACCACGGTGTCGCTTGCGCTTCGGCGTCGGGCGTTCGTCGTCATCTTCGTCCAGCTCGTCGAGGTCAGCCGGCTCGGTGGGGGCCGCCGCAGGCGTGTCGACCAGTCGCGCCGGCCGCAGCGGGGCCGACGTCGTGGGCAACACCGCGGTCTGCTCGACGTCGGCAGGTTCGGGCTGGGTGTCGTCGAAGTCGGGCAGGTCGTAGGCATAGTCCGCGGGGGCCGGGTCCGCGTAGGGGTCGTATGCGTCGTCCGACGGTTGACCGGGCTCGGGAGCAGCGTGGTGGTGACGGGGTCGGTCAGCGACCGGGACGCCCACCTTGGCGATCAGGTCGGCGACGCTGAGCCCGCCCGCAGCGTGGGATCCGCCGGCGGCGTGCTCGTCGGTGGCGGACTCGGCGGGCTCGGTCGGGGGTGACGCCGCTGCGGGCGCTGACCATCGATGGGCGACGGCGACCGCCCGCGGAGTCGATCCGAACCGTTCCCACGGCGCGGCGCCTCGCGATCCCTGCGGCGTTCCGGTAGACCCTGACTCGTCGCCGTTGTGGCCGCGAGTGGGTTCATCGGCGCCTAGGTCGCCGTCACTCATGTCCTACCGGCCTCCGAATCTGATGGATGCCCCACGTGCTCGTGCGCGCACATCAGCACTGCGCTGCCGAGGCAGCGCCGCGAATCCGAGCGACCGGTGCGGTCGCGTTGTGCTTGTGGCAGCAGAGCCGCGGTGGTGGCAACGGGCTCGACCACCAATGCGTGTTGCAACAAGTTCCACATCGTACTGAGAGCGCCCAGGAAACGCGATCTCGGGAGGGTCCCGCTTTCAGCCGCCCGAATGCATGACGTCGGCCCCGGCCGGAACCGTGCAGTCGTCGCGGTCCGCCAGCCAGCCATCCGGCAGAGCGACCCGGGCCGGTGACCCCTGCCGTCCGCGGGGCCCGCCGGCCGCCGCCGGGAACGGCGCGGTCTGGTCGAGCGTGTCCAGCAGCGCGTTGAGTTCGTCGCGAGTTTTGACCAGCGCCAAAGCACGCCTGAGTTCCGATCCGGCCGGAAAACCGTGCAGGTACCAGCCGATGTGCTTGCGGATGTCGCGCATGCCCTTGTCTACGCCCAGGTGGGCGCTCAACAGCTCGCCGTGCCGACGGATGATGTCGGCGACCTCGCCCAGATTCGGCGGCGTAGGCGCCGGGCTGTCGGTGAACGCCGCCGAGAGCTCGGCGAACAACCACGGCCGGCCCAGGCATCCTCGCCCGATCACGACGCCGTCGCACCCGGTCACGGCCATCATGGTCAGGGCGTCGCTGGCTTCGAAGATGTCGCCGTTGCCCAGTACCGGGATCGTCCGGACATGCTGCTTGAGGCGCGCGATCTGCTCCCAATCCGCGGTTCCCGAGTAGCGCTGGGCGGCGGTGCGGGCGTGCAGGGCGACTGCGGCCGCGCCTTCGGATTCCGCGATCTTGCCGGCGTCGAGGTGGGTGTGGTGCTCGTCGTCGATGCCGACGCGGAACTTGACGGTCACCGGGATGTCGGTGCCTTCGGTGCCGCGTACCGCCGCGGCGACGATCTGGCCGAACAGCCGGCGCTTGAACGGCAGCGCCGCACCGCCCCCGCGCCGGGTCACCTTGGGAACCGGGCAACCGAAATTCATGTCGACGTGGTCGGCGAGCCCGTCGTCGGCGATCATTTTCATCGCCTCGTACGTGGTCGCCGGGTCGACGGTGTACAGCTGCAGCGAGCGCGGCGACTCGTCGGCGGCGAACGTCGTCATGTGCATGGTGACCGGATGCCGCTCAACGAGAGCGCGCGCCGTCACCATCTCGCACACGTAGAGTCCGCTGACGGTGCCGACGCGTGCCCGCTCGAGTTCTCGGCACAGCGTGCGGAACGCGACGTTCGTCACTCCGGCCATCGGCGCCAGCACCACCGGGCTGGCCAGCGCGATGGGGCCGATCCGCATGGCGGGCTACCGCCGGCTGAGGGACAGCGTGCCCTCGGTGCGGTGCAAATCCATGGCGGTGATCTTCTTGCCGGTGCGGGCTTCGCGCTCGAGCTGGCGATGCTTGGAGATCTCGAACTTGTCGCACGCCGCCTCGAGCTCCTTGATCAGCACGGCAAGGTCGTCGCGCTCGCGCGCAGCCTGTCCGGAGAAGTCGTCGCGCTCGAAGATGCGCCATTTCTTCAGCACCGGCATCACGACCTCGTCGAGGTGAATGCGCGGGTCGTAGACGCCGCCGACGGCGATCATCACTGCCTTACGGCGGAACTCCGGCACTGAGAATCCGGGCATCTTGAAGTTGCGCAGCACCCGGTGCAGGGCGTGCATCGCCTTGTTCGGATCGATCTCGAGGCCGGCTTCGGTGACATCGCGGTAGAAGATCATGTGCAGGTTTTCGTCCTGCGAGATCTTGGCCAGCAACTGATCGGCGATGGTTTCGTTGCAGGCCTTGCCGGTGTTGCGGTGTGAGACACGGGTGGCCAGTTCCTGGAACGTGACGTACACGATCGAGTCGAAAAGGTTCTCGGATAGCAGGTCGCCTTGCTTGTTCTGGCCCGGGCTGAAGCCGCGGTTGACCACCTCCAGGCGTAACTTCTCCAGCTCGATCGGGTCGACGGCGCGGGTCACCACCAGATAGTCACGCAGTGCGATGCCGTGCCGGTTCTCTTCTGCGGTCCAGCGGTCCACCCACTGACCCCAGGCGCCGTCCATGCTGAAGCTCATCGCGATCTCGCGGTGATACGACGGCAGGTTGTCCTCGGTCATCAGGTTCTGCACCATCGCGACCTGCGCGACATCGGTGAGCTTGGACTGGCCCGGCTCCCAGTCCTGCCCGCCGAGGGCGTAGAAGTTCTTGCCGTCCGACCACGGGATGTAGTCGTGCGGGTTCCAGGCCTTGTGCACGCTCAGGTGCCGGTTCATGTATTTCTCGACGACCGGCTCAAGTTCACGCAACAGGTCCAGGTCTTGTGGATCCGGCACGACGCCCTCCCAGATATCTGTGTCTGTCGGTTTCAGTCAATATATCTGTGTCTATCGGTGACATTCAAGTTCCGTGCGGGTAAGTCACCGAGTGGCGCACCGTGTGTGCCACTCAGTGGGTCTCGACCCTGCTGAGCAGCATGTCTACGCAATAGTCGATGAACTGCTCGCGAGTGGCCGCCAGCCGGCCGTCCAAATAGGCGGTGAACAGCGCGGTGAGGCCACCGATCAGGCTGGTGGCGATCATCTTCTGCCGTACCGGATCCCCGATCTGGGTGAGTTTGCGCTGCAGCAGGTCGATGAAATTCGGCATCCACTCCGCGCCCGACTGCACCAGGACCGGCTCCACCGCCGGGGCCAGCAGCAGCACCCGGCCGCGCACCGGGTCGTCGACCATCAGCGCGACGAATTGCTCGACAGCTTCGCGCGGCGTCGTCGCCGACATCAACGCCGACATCGCCCGGGTGCAGACGTCGTCGTAGACGGCGCGGACGAACTCGTCGCGGTCGGCGAAGCTTTCGTAGAAGTAGCGTTCGGTCAGGCCGGCCTCCCGGCACACCGCTCGCACAGTCACCGCCGGGCCGCTCTCCCCGCCCAGCAGCTGCACGCCGGCGCCGACGAGTTCGTCACGCCGCATGGCCTGGCGATCCTCCAGTGGAACACCCGACCAGCGACGCGCGCGTTGACCGGACGGCACGGCACTCCTAGACTCTTGTTGACAACGCATGTAGTCAGTTTGGCTGAATCGAACAGGAAACTTAACCAGTGACTCAAGATACGTCCGAGGTACGCCCGGTCGGGACGGGTTGCCCGGTTTCGCCGCTGGGATACGAAGCCCCGCCGCAACCACTCGGCCCCGACTCGCTGACCTGGCGATACTTCGGCGACTGGCGCGGCATGCTGCAAGGTCCGTGGGCCGGTTCGATGCAGAACATGCACCCGCAACTTGGCGCGGCCGTCGAAGACCACTCGACGTTCTTCCGCGAGCGCTGGCCGCGATTGCTGCGGTCGCTGTACCCGATCGGTGGCGTCGTCTTCGACGGCGATCGCGCGCCGACCACCGGCGCCGAGGTGCGCGACTACCACGTCGACATCAAAGGCACCGACGATCTGGGCCGCCGCTACCACGCACTGAATCCCGACGTCTTCTACTGGGCGCATTCCACGTTCTTCGTCGGCACATTGCATGTCGCCGAACGGTTCTGCGGCGGCCTTACCGAAGACCAGAAGCGGCAGCTGTTCGACGAGCACATCGAGTGGTACCGGATGTACGGCATGAGCATGCGGCCGGTGCCCGAGACGTGGGAGGACTTCCAGGTCTACTGGGATCACATGTGCCGCGAGGTGCTGGAGAACAACTTCGCCGCACGCGAGGTGCTCAACCTGGCCGAGCTGCCGAAACCGCCATTCGCGCAATGGATTCCGGACACGCTATGGGCGCTGCAGCGCAAGCTGCTTCATCCGTTCTTCGTCTGGGTGACCGTCGGGCTCTACGACTCGCCGGTGCGTGAGCTGATGGGCTACACCTGGTCGCGCCGTGACGAGTGGTTACACCGCCGGTTCGGCGATCTGGTCCGGTTGGTGTTCGGCGTCGTGCCGTCGCGGTACCGCAAGCATCCGCGGGCCCGCGCCGGCTTCGACCGGGCCAACGGCCGGATCCCGATGGACACCCCGTTGGTGCAGACGCCGGCCCGCAACCTGCCGCCGCTGGATGAGCGCGGCAACCCAAAGCACTACTGCCCCAACGTCTGAGGCCGTCGACAGGCCGCTACGCGAAGTCCATGACGGACTCCCGTCAGTGGATGTGCTCGTGCGACTCCTCGAGCCCGGTTTGGTGCACGTGCGAATGGGCGTGCTCGGTGCCGTCGTCGTGGGTATGGGTGTGCACGTGCTCGATGTGCTCGTGGTCATGGCTGTCGTGCGGGTGAGCGTGCTCGACGCCGCCGTGCGCGTGCTCGTGCGAGTGCGGGCCCTCGTGGGTGTGCTGCTCGGTCATCTGCGATCATCTCCTGTCATGAAAATTATTGTCTAACTTCGTTTCTCGACGATCCGCAGTCCGTCGTCGCCTCGATGGTGACGCGGTACTCCAGGGCCGGAGTGCTCGGCGTTGTGAACGGCGTCCACGACGAGCTGCCGAACGTGGTTGTTCTCCAGGCTGTAGAAGATCGTCGTGCCCTCGCGACGGGTCTGCACCAGTCGTGCCATCCGCAACTTGGCCAGGTGTTGAGACACTGACGGTGCGGGTTTGCCGACATGCTCGGCGAGTTCGTTGACCGACATCTCACGATCGGCCAGCGACCACAGCACTTGCACGCGGGTGGCGTCGGCCAGCATCCGGAACACCTCGACGACCAGGCGGACCTGATCGTCGGGCAACCGGACATCCTCACTATTTGCGTGCATACGCAGATACTAAGGCATCGGCGGACGGTGTCAATAAGTAGATGATCTATATTGTTTTCACTACGCCTGATGGGAGCCGTGATGTCGGTACGCAGCGAAAGCGACAGCTGGGATCTGGTGACGAGTGTCGGCGCGACGGCCACCATGGTGGCTGCACAGCGAGCGCTGGCGTCAGACGCGGGCCTGATCGATGATCCGTTCGCCGCGCCGCTGGTGCGCAAGGTTGGTATCGACGTCTACACCCGACTGGTCAACGGCGAAATCCCCGTCACCGATGACACCGAATTCGATCCGGCCCGCATGGGCCGCGGAATGGCGGTGCGGACCCGGTTCTACGATCGGTTCTTCGTCGACGCGACCCGCAGCGGCATCCGGCAGGCGGTGATCGTCGCCGCCGGTTTGGACGCCCGGGCCTATCGCCTGCCATGGCCGCAGGGCACGGTCGTCTACGAAGTCGACCTGCCGGATGTCATCGAGTTCAAGACGTCGACCCTGAGCGAACTCGGCGCCGCCCCGACGGCCGAACGTCGAACCGTCGCTGTCGATCTGCGCGATGACTGGCCGGCCGCGCTGCAGGCCGCGGGCTTTGACCCGCAGGCTCCGTCGGCATGGAGCGCCGAAGGGCTCGTCGTCTATCTGCCGCCCGAGGCCCAGGATGCGCTGTTCGGCAACATCACCGCGCTGAGCGCGCCGAAAAGCCAACTGGCTTGCGAGTTCGTTCCGGACACAACGGTTTTCAACGATCCGCGCTGGCGCAGCCACCACGAGCGGATGAGCGAACTGGGATTCGAGATCGACTTCAACGATCTGGTGTACCACTACGAGCGCAGCCACATCATCGAAGACCTGACCAAGCGCGGCTGGCAGGTGTCGCATCGCCCCGTCGCCGAGATGCACGCCGCCAATGGTTTCGTCTATGCCGACGACGAGGTGGCGCAGGCCTTCGCCGACATTACGTACCTCAACGCCGTGCGGAGCTGACGGCTCCCGGTGCGTTAGTCGGTGAAGTCGATTCGCACCGACACCGGCGTCGTCTCCAGCGCCTTGACGACCTTCGCCCCCACTCGCCCGAACTTGCGTCCGCGCGCCACGACATCGTCGTCGGGGCGAAACTGTGCCACTCCGGCGCGCCACTGACTGCCTTGTCGGACGAGAACATTCGGGTTGTCGGCAATGTTTCTGCCCCAACCGGACCTGTTGCCGTGCTGAGAGATCACCCACGCCCCGTGGTCGTCGAATTGCGCAGAAACCGGAACGCGTCGCGCCTGACCGGTCTTGCGGCCGACGGTTTCCAGTTCGGTGGCCAGCGCGGTGCGGAGCCCGAATCTGCTCAATCCCTGCACGATCGGGTTCAGCAGGCGTCCAACGGCTCGTTCTCTGCGGAACTTGCGCAACGTCTTGTCGTCATCGGTATTCGTCACGGCTGTCTCCGATTGTCGCGGTGTCGTTGAGTTCACGGTAGTAGACCAATCGGTATAGTTCAACCCATGTCCGCACGAGATGCGCTGATCGCCAGCATCACCGGCCTGGTCCAACGGCGAGGCGTCGCCGGAGCCGGCCTCAGTGCCCTACTGGAGGACAGCGGCGTCGCGCGCAGAACCGTCTACTTGAATTTTCCCGGTGGCAAAGCGGAACTCGTCACCGAGGCCACCCGCCTCGCCGGACAGTCGTTGAGCGCCGTGATCCGGTCGGCCGACGACGGTGACGACCCGGTTCAGGCGGTCCGGATCTTCATCGACCAGTGGAAGGTGCAGCTGCGCGCGACTGACATGCAGGCGGGCTGCCCGATCGTTGCCGCGATCCTGGGCCGCTCGGAAGCACCGACTGCCACGCGAGCCGCAGCAGAGGCGGTCGACGAGTGGCGCGCGATCCTGGCCGATCGACTGGTCAATTCCGGCGCCGACCCGGACAGCGCCCGGTCGCTGGCGACGTTGGCGATCGCCGCCATCGAGGGCGCTGTGGTGATCGCACTTGCCAGCGGATCGACGGATGCCCTCGATGATGTCGGACGTCATCTGGCCGAAGTCATCGAACTGCACCTACCGGCCAACCGGTAGGCGGCGTCTTCGTCGTCGGAAGGTGGCCGAGCGACCCGACCTTCAGGCTGGCTACCAATTTCCTGGCAACATACTGTGCACAGATCACGCCTGCTGGCTACACTAATTTCCGGCGTAGCTGGGCCGGCTCGGGGCGTGCCGGTCGTCGAGGCTTTCGCAGAGGGCATCTTTGCTGGACGTAGTCACAGGGAGCAAACTTGTGCTAGAGAACCCTCGCACTATTGTCGACGTTTTGTGCGCCAGATCCTCGTCGCACGACCCTGCCTACATATTCCTCGCAGACGGCACAGCGGGGTCGGAATCACGGTGGACCTACGCCGACACCGCGACCCGCGCGGCGGCAGTCGCGGCATGGCTTTCGTCTCGGGGTGTGCGCAGCGGCTCACGCGTCGTGTTGGCGGTGAACCCGAGTCTGGACTACATCGCCGCGCTGTTCGGCATCATGATGCTCGGTGCGATCCCGGTGCCCTGCTTTCCGCCGTCGCGGTCCAAGGAACTGGACCGCTTCCACGCGATTGTCCTCGATTGCATCCCGCACGCGATTGTCATCGACGCCATGTACGACGCTCAAGTCGAAGCGCTGCAGCGCAGGCTCGCGTGCGCCGGCATCGATCCGCTGATCTTCTACGTCGACGAACTGAACACCGGCGTCGCTGCAGTGGCGCCCGCGGCGTACTCGCCCGATGACCTCGCCCTGATCCAGTACACGTCCGGGTCGACCGGTTCGCCGAAGGGCGTCTGCATCACCCACGACAACCTGATGAGCAACTGCGAAGTCCTTTCCCGCAGCATGGGACCGGACCCGAATCGAGTCGGGCTCTCGTGGTTGCCGCCCTACCACGACATGGGGTTGATGGGCACGATCATCCTGTCGCTGCACCACGGCTGGCCGCTGGTGCTGATGTCGCCGATGCACTTCGTGCAAGAACCCCGCCGCTGGTTGGAGGCCATCACCGAATACCGCGTGTCGATCACCGTCGGCCCGAACTTCTCACTCGAGGCCTCCATCGAGGCACTCGACGACAACGTCGACAACCTCGATCTGTCAACGGTCAAGGAGTTCTACTGCGGAGCCGAACCCATCAGAGCAGATACCCTGGCGCTCTTCGAAGAGCACGCAGCACCTCTTGGGTTCGACGTCACCGCGCTGATTCCCTGCTACGGGATGGCGGAGGCGACGCTGTTCGTCGCCGGAAAACGGAAAGGGCACCGCTACAACACCGTTGACAGGGCCGACGGCATCGTCGTCAGCTGCGGCGAAGTCGATTCCGAACACGTCGTCCGGATCGTCGACCCTGAATCGGGTCGCCTGGTTCCACCCGGTGAGATCGGCGAGATCTGGGTTCGCGGCCGCAGTGTCGCCGCCGGCTACTTCAACCGGGACACGTTGACGAAAACGACATTTCACGCGCGACTCGATGGCGAAGACGCTAATTATCTACGCACCGGTGACCTTGGCTTTGTGCGCGACGGTGAATTGTTCGTCACCGGACGGATCAAGGACCTGATCATCGTCAGCGGCCGCAACATCTATCCGCAAGACGTGGAGGCCAGTGTGGTGCGCGCCGACCCGTCGCTGCGGCGGGCGGTGGCGTTCTCGGTACCCGGTGACGGAACCGAACGGCTGGTCGTCGTCGCCGAGGCGGCGTTCACACAGATCCCGATCGATTGCCATACCAAGCTCGCCGACGCGGTCCGCTCCAGTGTGACCGCCGAGTTCGGCGTCGGCCCTGACGTCCACATCTGCCCGAAAAAAACGATTCCCACTACCACCAGCGGAAAGGTCCGCCGGCAAGAGGCCAAGCGGCTCTTCCTGGCCGACGCGCTACAGGGCGCGCCGGCATGAGCGCCGAATTCGCTGCTGCCCCTTCGGTTCACGACCGCGACGTGCTCGCCTCACGACTGGCATATCTGACCGTCGGCCTACCAGCTTTGGGAACCGTAGGCGCGGTTGTCTACGCGATCTACTTCGGGGTGACAGCGTGCGACATCGCGTTGTTCGGTGTCATGTACCTGATCACCGCGATCGGCGTCGAGGCGGGACTACACCGCTATTTCACCCACCGGTCCTTCGAGGCGTCCGAACCGGTCAAGGTTTTCCTCGCGATCGCGGGGTCGATGGCAGCGCAGGGACCGGTCGTGTTCTGGGTCGCCAACCACCGGCTGCATCACGCTTTCGCTGACACCGACCGTGACCCGCATTCGCCTCAGCCGCGGGGCCCCGGGTGGTGGGGCCGCGCAAAAGGCTTGTGGCACAGCCATGTCGGGTGGCTGTTCGACGTCAAGAAAAACGACTGGAGCAGGCATACCCGGGACTGGCTCGCCGATCGCAGGGTGATGAAGATCAACGCCTGGTACTTCACCCTGGTGGTGCTCGGCATCGTGGCCCCCAGTGTCGTCGGCGGGCTGGTCACCCAATCGGTGCACGGCGTAATCGGCGGGATTCTCTGGGGCGGCTTCGCGCGGATCTTAGCCCTGGATCAGGCCACGTGGGCGGTGAATTCGTTGGGCCACACGATCGGTGGGCGTGCGTTCCCGGTGCGGGACGGAAGCCGCAACATCGCCGCGCTGGCACCACCCACCATGGGCGGGTCGTGGCACAACAACCACCACGCCCGGCCCGCACTGGCCCGGACCAGACGGCACTGGTGGCAGCTCGATCTGGCCGGAGACTTCATCGGGCTCCTCGATCGGCTGGGTCTCGTGCACCACGTGCGGTACGTCGATTCGCAGTCCGATCTTGCAGGAGAGGCGACATGACAGCCGAAATGCGCTACGCCGCAATGTCATCGCCCACATCGCCGCCCGATGGGCGGGAGTCGCTCGCCAAGGCCATCGTGCAACTGAACCCGGCCGGTGCACGGGCCAAGCGGGTGGTCGCGCTGGTCACCATCGGCATCCCGGCGCTCGGATTCGGCTTCGGCGTCTACCTGCTCGCCGCGGGACGGGCCACCGTACTCGACGGTGTCCTGTTCGGCGTGTTCTACGCGATCCAGATGTTCGGGATCACCATCGGATTTCATCGCTACGTCGCCCACAAGTCCTTCAAGACGTCCCGGTTCTTCGAGGGCGTCCTGATGATCGCGGGCTCGATGGCCCTGGAAGGTCCGCTGCTCTTCTGGGTCAGCACGCACCGCCGTCATCACCGCTACGCCGACGAGCAGGGCGATCCCCACTCGCCGAACCTGGGCGGCAGAAGTATCGCCGGCAAGCTGAAAGGGCTTTGGTACGCCCATATTCCGTGGATGTTCAGCGACCAGGAGTCCAGATCGACGGTGTTCGCCCCCGATGTGCTGCGCGATCGGCGGCTCTACAGCTACAACCGGAGCTACCCGATCTGGGGATTGGCCGGGCTGCTGCTGCCCGCCGCCATCGGCTGGGCCGTGGGCGGCAACGTCGCTGCGGCGTTGTCCGGCTTCATCTTCGGCGGACTGGCGCGCGTGTTCGTGGCTAATCAGGCAGCCTGGTGCGTCGGCTCGGTCAGCCACATGATCGGCTCGCGGCCGTTCGCCAACCGTGATGACAGCGCCAACAACTGGCCGGTGGCTTTCTTCACTTTCGGTGAGGGTCTGCAGAACAATCACCATGCTTTTCCCGGCGCTTATCGACACGGAATGCGCTGGTGGGAACCAGATCTAAGCGGTTGGGTGATCGCGATGCTGGCCAAGGCGCACATCGTGTGGGACCTGCATATGCCCAGCCGCGCGACAATCGACCACCGGTTGCGCCGCAACCGCGCCACCGCGCCTGCCGTGTCCGCCCCAGGAGATAGGTGACGATGTTCAGGAGAACGAAGACGCCCGCGATCGACGGACCGTTGACCCACGAGTCGCTGCGCTCGTGGCTGGTCGCCGATTTGGCGCGCCGGGTGAAGTGCGCCGAATCGGACGTGGATACCGCCAAACCTTTCGACACCTACGGGCTCGACTCGCGGACGGCCGTCCAGGTATCCGGCGCGTTGGAGAAGGTCGTCGAACGAAGACTCTCTCCGGCGATCCTGTTCGACCACGGCACCATCGACGACCTCGCCGCTTACCTCACCCGCGAGCTCCGCCTCCCCGGTTGAGCGCCTCTGAAAGAGCCAGCCATGACTCAGAAACAGTTCCGGCCCGACATTCCGACCGAAGCCGACCCGAGGTTCCTGGAGTTCATCCAAAAGAGCGACGCCATCGAGGGACAGAAACTGGCCGCGGCTATCCCGCGGGAGTACATGCAGCCCAGGGTGATTCGTGGTATGGCCGGCTCGGCTGTGAGTCTGGCACTGTATGTCGGCTCGGTGGCCGGCATCGCCTTGGTGGGCAACTCGTATCTGATAGTTCCGTTGATCATCCTCGCCGGGCTCGGCGGGTGGGGTCTGCACTGCATCGGACACGATTGCGGTCATGGCTCCTTCTCCCGCAACCGCCAATTGAACTTCGCGATCGGTCATTTCGCGCTGCTGCCGCTGATGTACCCGTTCCACGCGTGGCGGCACGAGCACAACTTCCACCATGCCCACACCAACAACGTGGAATTGGACCCCGACTGGCGTCCGGTCTCGGAGGACATTTACCGACGGATGCCACGTCGGTACCGGTTCGTTTACTTCAGTACGCGCACATGGGCGATCTGGGCCGGCACCATCAACTACTGGCTCAAGTCCGGTTTTCGCCCGTGGTACTACCCCAAAAGAGAGATGCGGCGTGACGTGCGCCGGTCTATCTGCTTCGTCGCGGTCGTGGGCGGCGGATACCTGTCAGCGCTCACTTATCTCACCGGGTGGCAGGGGCTGCTGTTGTACTTCGCGGCGCCGTGGTTCGCGATCCATGCCTGGTTCTCGATCACCACGCTGATGCAACACAGCGCCGAAGATATTCCCTACCTGCCGGACCGCTATTGGACACGAAACGCGAGCAGACTGTTGGTCACCACCGACTTCACCTACCCGCGGTGGTTGTTGTTCTGTACGCATTACATCTCGTTGCACACGGCCCACCACGTCGCTCCCTCGGTGCCTTACTACAACCTGCCGAAGGCGCAGGCCGCATTGAGGCAGCGGTATCCGGAATTGGTTCGTGTCGAGAAAGCCAGCATCGGCCGAGTCTGGACAATCGTGCGCAAATGCCTTTTCTACGATCCGATTTCAGGGCTCTACGCAACACGGCAAATGCGCAGGTCCGATACGGGATCGCCTCCGACAACGGCCGCCGGGGCAGCATGAGAGCGCGCACAATGCTGGCTGCCGCCACCGCTTGCGGCCATCGCGTTGCGCCGAGGTTGGCCGGCTATGTCCACACGGCGATGTTCGTCAACACCCGCCGCCTCGACCGCGCTCCGAGCGACATGTGTCCACTGGGTGCTCGCCGAATCACATTGACCGGTGTGCACCGAGTATCCACCGCATACCAGTGGGGTAGTGACGACCCGAGCGTCCTGGCAATGCATGGCTGGGGCGCCGACAGCACCACGATGGCGGCCGTCGTCGATGTTGCGGTGGCCCACGGCGAATCGGTGCTGTGCTTTGATGCTCCCGGTCATGGGGCGTCGCGAGGGTCGCAGGCCACTCTGATCGAATATGTCGAGGCCGTCGGCGCTGTGCTGCGGCGCTTTCCGAGTATCCAGACCGTGGTCGCGCATTCGCTGTCGGCGATTGCTGTGGTAGCCGCTATCGCCCGGTCGGAGTCCAGCGGGGTGCGGTCGCTGTTACTCCTCGCACCTGCCTGCTCGCTGTCCGGCGTCCTCGACAGATGGGCGGCCGAGCGACGGCTACCCGCGGGTGTGACGATGCTGGTCGCCAAGGAGTTGCGCAGACGCGACGGTGTCCCGGTATCGCATTGGGACATCAGGACGTTGGGCCTCGGCGCCACCGTGCGGGTGTGCATCCTGCACGATCCGCAGGACCACTCGGTTCCCTTCAGCGATGCGCTCCAGATCGCGGCCGGAGGCCGGGCCGAACTGATGGAGACCCCGGGCGTCGGGCATCACGGGATTCTGGGCAGCGAGCAGATGCGCGCTGCGTTGGCGTCGTTACTGGCACCTCAGGACCTCCACCAGTCACCATCTCGAAAGGCAACCCGATGACGATGCCAGGTCTCGCAACGGGTTCCGTTCCTGCGGTCATTCGTGAACGCGCGAGTCTGCAACCGAACGAACCCGCATTCACGTTCGTCGACTACGGCGACGATCCCGACGGAGTCCCGGAAACCCTGACATGGTCGCAGCTTCATCTGCGGATACGCCATGTCGCTGCCGAGCTGCGCCGGCACGGCGCAGTGGGCGACCGGGCCGCGATCGTCGCGCCTCAGGGCCTGGACTACATCGTCGGTCTACTGGGCGCATTCGAAGCCGGGCTCATCGCGGTCCCGCTGTCGGTACCTCAGGTTGGGGCACACGACGAACGGGTCAACCGGGTGCTGGCAGATTCCGCCCCTGCCGTGGTGCTGACGACCTCCTCCGTCGCCGGCGGAGTCGCGGACTACCTGAGCCAGCACGAACTCATGTGCACCGCGCGGTTCGTCGAGGTGGATGCGTTGGATGTCGACGGCACAACGGGATTCGCCGGCCGCGGCCCGGACACCGGCACGGCGTTGCTGCAATACACCTCCGGATCGACTCGCCACCCGGCCGGTGTGATGGTGTCCCATCACAACATCGTGGCGAACTTTGAACAGGTGATGACCGGTTACTTCGGCGACACAGGTGGCGTCGCCCCATCGGGGGCCACCGTGGTCTCGTGGCTGCCGTTCTACCACGACATGGGACTGTTCATCGGAGTCTGCGCACCGATTCTCGCCGGCATGCACAGCGTGTTGACCAGCCCGATGTCGTTCTTGATCCGGCCTGCCAGGTGGATGCAGTTGATGGCCACCAATACCGGGACGTTCTCGCCCGCACCGAACTTCGCCTTCGAACTTGCGGTGCGCAAGACCAGCGACGACGACATGGCGGGCCTGGATCTGGGAGGGGTCACGCACGTCGTGTGTGGCGCCGAGCGAGTCCACGTCGCGACGCTGAAGCGCTTCACCGAGCGGTTCGCGAAATTCAACTTGCGACCAGAGGCGATTCGGCCGTCGTACGGGTTGGCGGAGGCAACGGTGTACGTGGCGGCGCGCGCACCGGGGCACCCGCCAAAGGTCGTTCACTTCGAATCCGACAAGCTGTCGGCCGGTCATGCCGAACGGCTGAGCGACTCGACCGGAACGGCGTTGGTGAGTTACGGAGTGCCCCTGGCGCCGACGGTGCGCATCGTCGATCCTGACACCAGGACCGAGAATCCGGCCGGCGCGGTCGGAGAGATCTGGATACACGGCGACAACGTCGCGCAGGGCTACTGGGGCCGCCCCGACGCGACGGCGGAGGCGTTCGCCGGACGCCTCGTCGAACCGTCGGCCGGCACCCCCGACGGAGCGTGGCTGCGCACGGGTGATCTCGGCGTGATCAGCGACGGCGAGCTGTTCATCGTGGGCCGCATCAAAGACCTCATCATCATCAGCGGGCGAAACCACTATCCGGACGACCTCGAGGCGACGGTCCAGGAGATCACCGGGGGGCGGGTCGCCGCGATCGCGGTTCCAGATGCAATCGACGAGCAGCTGGCCCTGGTCGTCGAATACAAGCCCCGCGGCAGTTCAGCGGAAGAGATCGCAGCGCGGATCGACGTCGTGACATCCGACGTCAACTATGCGATATCGAGTGCTCACGGCATCCGCGTCGCCGATCTCGTGCTGGTCGCACCCGGTTCGATCCCGATCACCACCAGCGGCAAGATCAGACGCGCCGCGTGCGCCCAGCTTTACGGCGAAAACCAGCTGGCGCGAATCGGCTAGCCGGAGCTGTGCCCCCACCAGGGCTCGAACCTGGGACCTGCGGATTAAAAGTCCGTAGCTCTACCAACTGAGCTATAGGGGCGCGAGGGACCAGGATACTGTGTGCCCGTTTGAGGATTCGGTACCCCGTGACCTAAGCTGACGTGGCTCCAACGAACCACGTTGCGAGTACCCCGGAGTGATTCGGTTCTGGCCCCCATCGTCTAGTGGCCTAGGACGCCGCCCTTTCACGGCGGTAGCACGGGTTCGAATCCCGTTGGGGGTACGCGACGCGGCAACGCGGAGTAGGTGGTACAGCAAGGCCCTGTGGCGCAGTTGGTTAGCGCGCCGCCCTGTCACGGCGGAGGTCGCGGGTTCGAGTCCCGTCAGGGTCGCCACCATCGGCGAGGCACTTGATGCCTTCCGGCCAGGTAGCTCAGTCGGTATGAGCGTCCGCCTGAAAAGCGGAAGGTCGCCGGTTCGATCCCGGCCCTGGCCACCAGGATGTTTGCGCAGTTCAGAGCGCTGAAACACTGCCTTGG
>JBAWAV010000012.1:0-4205 GCA_049589475.1 Mycobacterium sp. | reverse complement strand
GCTCGCGACCCGGCTGCAGGCCGCCGCGCCGGTGTTGTTGATCCTCAGCGTCGCGGCCCGGCTCGCCTGGACCTACCTGGCGCCCAACGGCGCCAACTTCGTCGACCTGCACGTGTACGTCGGCGGGGCCGCCATGATCGACCATCCGGGGAGCCTCTACCGCTACGTCTACGCCGACCAAACGCCGGATTTCCCGCTGCCGTTCACCTATCCGCCGTTCGCGGCGGTGGTCTTCTACCCGCTGCACCTGCTGCCGTTCGGCGTGGTCGCGTTCTGCTGGACAGTCGGCACGATGGCCGCGCTCTACCGCGTGGTCCGGCTCAGCCAACGCCTGCTCGGCGTGGCGTCCGGCGAAGGTCACCGGCTGGCGATGTTGTGGACCGGGGTTGCGATCTGGCTCGAGCCGCTGCGCAGCACCTTCGACTACGGCCAGATCAATGTGCTGCTCGCGCTGGCCGTGCTGTGGGCGGTGTTCACCACCCGATGGTGGTTGTCGGGCCTGCTGGTCGGGACGGCGGCCGGGATGAAGCTGACGCCGGCGATCGCCGGCCTGTATTTCGTCGGCGCCCGCCGGTGGGGTGCGGCGGCATTCTCGGCGGTCGTCTTCTTCGCCACCATTGCGGTGTCGGCGTTGGTCGTCGGTGACCAAACCCGTTACTACTTCACCGATTTGATCTTCAAGACCGACCGGGTCGGGCCCATCTGCACGATTTTCAACCAGTCCTGGCGGGGTGGCATCTGCCGGATCATCGGCCATGACGCCGGCTACAGTCCGGCGGTGCTGGTCGGGATCGCCGTCACGGCAATACTTTCGGTGCTCGCCTGGCGTGCACTGAACACCCGGGGCACCGAACAACTCGGTCCGCTGCTGATCGTCGAACTGTTCGGGCTGTTGCTCTCGCCGATCTCCTGGACCCACCACTGGGTGTGGCTGGTGCCGTTGATGATCTGGTTGTTGCATGGGCCGCTGTCCGACCGCCTCGGTGCGCGCATCCTCGGCTGGACGTGGTTGGCGCTCACCATCATCGGCGTGCCGTGGCTGCTGAGCTTCGCCCAGCCGACCATCTGGCAAAACGGCAGACCGTGGTATCAGGCCTGGGGCGGCCTGGTCTACATCGTGGCGACATTGGCGACCCTGGCCTGGATCGCGGCCAGTCGGACGCGCGAGGCTAGCTCGAGATAATGGCGTCGATGTCGCGCGCCATCGCGACGTCCTTGTCGGTGATGCCGCCTTCGGAATGCGTCACCAGCGCGAAAGTCACCGTCCGCCAACGAATATCGATGTCGGGGTGGTGATCTTCGGCCTCGGCGTGTTCAGCCACCCGGCGCACGGCGTCGATCCCGGCCAGAAACTCCGGAAACTTCACCGACCGGCGCAGGGCGCCTTCTTCGCGTGCCCACCCGTTGAGGTCAGGCAGTGCGGCGTCTACTTGGTCATCCGTTAACACAGCCATATCTCCGACCCTACCGGTATAGCCAGCATGCACATTGGGTCACGCCGGCGCGGTCCTGCCTGAAAAGATGCTGAGCGAAATCAACTTTGAATCCGCAAACACTTTTGACCATTCGCAGGGCGCGCGATGTTCGGAAGCGCACAGGTCAGAACCCCTTTTGGGATTGTCCGGCATTATCGGCAAAAGGCGCATTTCCGGTCGATCCCGCGCAACCCTAGTTAAGCCTCTAACTGAGAGTTACATTAGAAAGTAGTCACGGCACACATGTACAAGATTCCCCCCAATGGGGGATGGCGGCTCAATTTCAGGGAAGGACAAATCATGCTAAACATCATCGCTGTTGGTCGGATTGGCATTCTCGGAGCGGGCTTAGCCGTCGGGGCCGTGTGCGCCTCCGTGCCGGGGATCGCGTCTGCCGACCCGTCGCCCGATCCGAACATTTTCAGCTCGATCGACGTGTCGCCGCTGCTGCAAGACGCCTTACCCGCGGCCGATCCATCGGCGAATTTTGCCATCTCGATCGACGGGTTTACGTTGCTGCAGGAGGGCACCGCCACGGCCACCTCGAGCATGGGGAACATTGCGATCGCGAGCGGCGCTGACACCGACGCCACGGCGACCGGCGGCTTCCTCAATCTGGCTGTTGCAAACGGCCTCTTCAGCACCGCTACAGCCGGCGCTGGCGACGCCAACGCGGCCTTCGCCACTGACGGCGGCACCGCCACGGCCGACGACGGTAACCTCCTCGCTGCCGTCGCCAGCGAGACCAACGGTGATGCCACGGCTACCGGCGGCACCCTTGACTATGCATCGGCCTCCGTCGCCGGCAGCACGGCCACGGCCGGTGACGGCAACTTTGATTCTGCCTCGGCCCACAGCAACGACGCCGTCGCATCGGCTATCGAGGGCAATTTCAACCATGCCTTCAGTGGCGTCGGCGGCGGCACCTCGCTTGCCGAGTTCGGCAACGGCAACGACGCCTTCGTGCTCGGCAGCAGCACGGCCCAGGCCGGCGGCACGAGCGTCGATCTGCTCGGGAACAACGACATCGCCAGCATCTTGGGCTACGGCAGTGAAGCCACCGCTGGCGCTAACCTGGCTGATCCCGGCAGTTTTGACTTCGCCAGCGTCTTCGGTGACAGCCTTGACGCTAACGCGACCGGCGCCAACTTCCTGGTCGACATCATGCCGTCGCTGTTCTGATCGGGCGGCCAAGAAGACACCAGAAAAGAAGGCCATCGTCCAGTTAGCAGAGAGCCCCGGCATGTGGTCGGGGCTTTTCTGTATGGCTGGCTTTTCTGTATGGCTGGGAGGCCGGGCGATGCGCGAGCACCGGGTATACCGTCAGCCGCGATGGTCAACCAGATCGTGGTCGCCGGAGCGATCGTCGCCGAGTCGATGGTGCTGATCGCACAACGCACCCGGCCGCCCGAACTGGCCGGCCGATGGGAACTTCCCGGCGGCAAAGTCTCGGCGGGTGAGACCGAACCCGCGGCGCTGGCCCGCGAACTCGCCGAAGAGCTCGGAGTCGTCGTCGCGGTCGGCGAGCGGCTCGGCGACGACGTTGCGCTCACTCCGACTATGACGCTTCGGGCCTATGCGGCCACCTTGGTCCGCGGCGAGCCTGCGCCGCACGATCACGCCGCGCTGCGCTGGTTGTCTGCGGGGGAGCTGCACGACGTCGACTGGGTGCCAGCCGACCGGGGCTTCCTGGCGGCGCTGACGCGGCTGCTGACCAGCGCGACAGAGACCCCGCGGTAAACGTCACAGCCGCTCAGTTTCGCGATACACCACCTGCACTGAAACAATCACCGGCGTGGATTTCCGAAACGTCGCCATCGTCGCTCACGTCGATCACGGCAAGACGACCCTGGTCGATGCGATGTTGCGGCAGTCCGGCGCACTGACTCATCGCGGCGACGATGCGATCGAGCGGCTGATGGACTCCGGTGACCTGGAGAAGGAAAAGGGCATCACGATCCTGGCCAAGAACACCGCCGTGCATCGCCAGCACCCGGACGGTTCGATGACCGTCATCAACGTCATCGACACGCCGGGCCACGCCGATTTCGGCGGCGAGGTGGAGCGCGGCCTGTCCATGGTCGACGGCGTGCTGTTGCTCGTCGACGCGTCTGAGGGACCGCTGCCGCAAACCCGGTTCGTGCTGCGCAAGGCGCTGTCCGCGCACCTGCCCGTCATCCTCGTGGTCAACAAAACCGACCGCCCCGACGCCCGTATCGCCGAGGTGGTGTCGGAGAGCCACGACCTGCTGCTGGACGTCGCCTCCGACCTCGACGACGAAGCCCAGGCCGCAGCCGAGAAGGCGCTCGACCTGCCCACCCTCTACGCATCGGGCCGCGCGGGCATCGCCAGCACGACCGAACCGGCCAACGGCGAGAACCCCGACGGCGACAACCTCGACCCGTTGTTCGACGTGCTGCTCGAGCACATCCCGCCGCCGCAGGGCGACCCCGAGGCGCCGCTGCAGGCGCTGGTGACCAACCTCGACGCGTCGGCGTTCCTCGGCCGACTGGCGCTGATCCGGATCTACAAGGGCCGCATCAAAAAAGGCCAGCAAGTGGCCTGGATGCGGGAAGTCGACGGGCATCCGGTCATCACGAACGCGAAGATCACCGAACTGCTCGTCACCGAGGGCGTGGAACGGACGTCCACCGACGAGGCGATCGCCGGTGACATCGTTGCCGTCGCGGGCATTCCGGAGATCATGATCGGCGACACACTGGCCGACAC
>JBAWAV010000011.1:0-4912 GCA_049589475.1 Mycobacterium sp. | reverse complement strand
GATACGTCCCTCGACACCACCTGCTCCGCCGACCGCCCGAACGTCGCGCGGCCGGATAATGTTGACGCGTGATCTCCCCCGACGGCCCGGATGCCGTCGAACCCGACTCCAGCGCAGCATCCGACCCGGCTGACCTGCAGTTCGAGACGTTGGCCGGCAACGCCAGCGCCGAACGCGCGCTGGTCGACGCCCACAACGAGCCGGGACCCGAGCAGCCGCCGGTCGACCTGACCGCGGCGGCGTTCTTCGACGTCGACAACACCTTGGTGCAGGGCTCGTCGCTGGTGCACTTCGGCCGCGGCCTGGCCGCCCGGAAGTACTTCACCTATCGCGACGTGCTCGGGTTCGTCTATGCGCAGGCCAAGTTCCAGGTGCTCGGCAAGGAGAACAGCAACGACGTCGCCGCGGGCCGCCGCAAAGCGCTGGCTTTCATCGAAGGCCGGTCGACCGACGAGCTGATGCGGCTGGGCGAAGAGGTCTACGACGAGATCATCGCCGAGAAGATCTGGGAGGGCACCCGCGATCTGGCGCAGATGCACCTCGACGCCGGCCAACAGGTCTGGCTGGTCACCGCCACGCCCTACGAACTCGCGATCACCATCGCCCGTCGCCTCGGACTCACCGGCGCGCTGGGCACCGTCGCCGAATCGGTCGACGGGATATTCACCGGCCGACTGGTCGGCGACATCCTGCACGGCCCCGGCAAAGCGCATGCGGTGCGGTCGCTGGCCATCCGCGAGGGCCTCAACCTCAAGCGCTGTACCGCCTACTCCGACAGCTACAACGACGTGCCGTTGCTGTCCCTGGTCGGCACGGCTGTGGCGATCAACCCGGACGCCGCTTTGCGCGACTACGCGCGCAAACGCGGCTGGGAAATCCGCGATTTTCGGACCGCCCGCAAGGCCGCCCGGATCGGCGTACCGTCGGCCCTGGCGCTCGGCGCGGCTGGGGGCGCACTGGCCGCGGTGGCATCTCGGCGGCAATCTCGCTGATAAGCTGCGCCGCTGAGCACCCATCAGAGTGGAGAACAGCGCAATGGCAGTACCCGTAGGCGCCGAGAGCCTCATCGGAACGCACTACCGGTATCCGGACTACTTCGAGGTTGGCCGCGAAAAGGTCCGCGAGTTCGCGCTCTCCGTCAAGGACTCAAACCCGGCACACCGCTCGGAAGATGCCGCCGCCGAAGCCGGCTATCCCAGCATGGTCGCTCCGCTCACATTCCTGGCGGTTGCCGGCCGACGGGTCCAACTCGACGTCTTCACCAAGTTCGACATCCCGATCAACCTCGCTCGGGTGCTGCACCGGGACCAGAGGTTCGTCTACCACCGGCCGATGGTCGTCGGTGACCGACTCTACTTCGACACCTATCTCGACTCGGTCATCGAGTCGCACAGCACCGTGATCGCGGAAATCCGCAGCGAAGTCACAGACAGCGATGGCAACCCGGTCATCACCAGCATCGTCACTATGCTCGGCGAATCCACCAGCCCGGACGCGGATGCGGAAGCCACGATCGCGGCAATTGCTTCTATCCGGGGCGGGGCTTAGTGTCAGCGCGAACGAATCAGGGGGACCGAAATCCTATGAGCAGCACCGACCTCACGCCGCACTTTGACGACGTCCAGTCGCATTACGACCTTTCCGACGACTTCTACCGGCTCTTCCTCGACCCCAGCCAGACCTACAGTTGCGCGTACTTCGAGCGCGACGACATGACGCTGGAAGAGGCGCAGCAGGCGAAGGTCGACCTGTCGCTGGGCAAGCTGGGTCTGGAGCCCGGGATGACGCTGCTCGACGTCGGCTGTGGCTGGGGGGCCACACTGCGCCGCGCGATCGAGAAGTACGACGTCAACGTGATCGGCCTGACCCTGAGCAAGAACCAGGCCGCCCACGTGCAGAAATCGTTCGACGAGCTGGACACGACTCGCACCCGGCAGGTGCTGCTGGAGGGCTGGGAGCAGTTCCACGAGCCAGTCGACCGGATCGTCTCGATCGGCGCATTCGAGCACTTCGGTTTCGAACGCTACGACAGCTTCTTCAAGATGGCGTGGGACGCGCTGCCGGCCGGCGGCACGATGATGCTGCACACCATCGTGATCCCCAGCGCCGAGGAATTCGAAGAGCGTGACATCAGGATCACCATGTCCAGGGCGCGGTTCGCCAAGTTCATGATGAACGAGATCTTCCCCGGCGGCCGGCTGCCGACGGTAGAGATCGTCGAGAAGCACGCAACCAAGGCGGGCTTCGAGATCGCCCGTGTCCAACCGCTGCGGCTGCACTACGCGCGGACCCTGGATTTCTGGGCGCAGGCGTTGGAGAGCCGTAAGGACGAGGCGATCGCCATCCAGTCCGAAGAGGTCTACGAGCGTTACATGAAGTATCTGAAGGGGTGCGCCAACCTGTTCCACGAGGGCAGCTGCGACGTCTGCCAGTTCACCCTTGTCAAGCCGGCGGCGTAAGAGCTCAGCCGAAGAACATGTTCCGGCGCCCTGCCAGCAGCTGATACAGCGTCTGCTGGATCGTCTCGCGCACCTGATCGGTCAGCTCGAAGGTGACCATCGGATCCTCGGCGTCAGCGTGCTCGTAGTGCGACGTGGGGATCGGCTCACCGAATGCGATGTGCCACTTCGACGGCAGCGGCACCAACCCGGCCGGTCCGGCCAGCGGGAACAGCGGCGTGATCGGGAAATACGGCAGACCGAACAGCCGGGCCAGCAACCTGACGTCGGTCAACATCGGGTAGATCTCCTCGGACCCGACGATCGAGCACGGGATGATCGGAGCCTTGGTGCGCAGCGCCGCCGCGACGAAGCCGCCGCGGCCGAACCGCTGCAGCTTGTAGCGGTCCTTGAAACGCTTACCCAGACCCTTGTAGCCCTCCGGGAACACCGCTGTCAGCTCGCCGGCGGCCAGCAGTCGGTGCGCGTCGGCGGTGCAGGCCACGGTGTGGCCGGCCTTGCGGGCCGCCGCCCCGACCATCGGCAGGTCGAACACCATGTCAGCGGCCAGCAGACGCAGGTCCCGGTGCGCGGGGTGTTCGTCGTGCACGGCCACCGAGGCCATCAGCCCGTCGAACGGCAGCACGCCGGCGTGGTTGGCCACCACCAGCGCCGCGCCGGTGTCGGGCAGATGCTCGATGCCGCTGACCTCGACCCGGAACCACGATTTGAAGAAGAACCGCAGCAGCGGACGCACGATCGCTTCGTTGAAATGCGGATCGAACCCGAACTCGTCGACGCGGTAGTCGCCGGTGAACCGGTGCCGTAGAAATTCGGCGACGGAGCTGACCTTTTGCGCAAGCTCGTTAGGAGTCTGTTCAACGTCGGCCGCGCCGCGACGGTGCAGATCGATTTCGCGGACAACGGCGGCGATCTCATCTGCCGACGCGTGGGTGTCAGGTTCGGAGAGCAGTGAGGGATGTTGACGGGAGGCCTGCGCGCGGCCGGCACGCCGTTGCGCCGCCGCACGACCTGAATTCCCGTGCAGCGGAATGACTTTCGCCTTCGAGTCGCCCGCCACGAAACTAACCTCGCCCCACCATCAGTTGATTGTGATTCGTCCGCCAAAGCGCTGCGCTGCGGCTACGGCTCGACCTTCAATGGAGCGTACCCATTCTGGATCGATAATGGGAGTCAAACCTCTGCCGCGTACATAATCGTCGAAAGCCTCCGCAGTGGTCCACTTGGGGTGGTATTCGAGCTCCTGTTGCATGCGGGTGGTGTCCATCACCCGGCCGTAACTCAAGTAGTCGAGTTGCTCGCGATTGACCTCGGTGTAGCGGTTGGCTTTTCGCAGTGAATCCAGTGCCCACAGGCCCAATCCCGGCACCGGCAGCGAGACACGTCCGGCCCGTCGAATCGCCTGCGACAGCATGATGACCCCGCTACCGCCGATATTGAAAGTGCCTGCCCTGCCTGCCATCACAGCGCGCTCCAGCGCGCCGAGCGCATCCTGCTCGTGCAGCAGCTGTAGTCGGGCATCACGACCGAGCACCGTCGGCACCAGTGGCCCGGCGAGGTATCGCGACAGCGTGGTTTCCATCGCCGGCCCGATCATGTTGGCCAGCCGAAGAATGGTCACCGCGATGTCGGGCCGACGCCGGCCCAGCCCGCGGGTGTAACCCTCGATGTCGAGGCTGTCCTTGGGAAAGCCCTCGCGAAATGGACGACGGCTGCTGCTGTCTTCGGTGAACATCACCGGATCGTGCGGGCTCGACCCGTAGACCTCCGAGGTGGACTTCAGCACGACACGTTTGACTGACGGCGCCTTCTGGCAGGCAGCGAACAGTTGCATCGCACCGAGGACGTTGATTTCCTTCAACGCCGCCCCGCCACCGGACCGCGGCGCGAACGACGCCGCCGCAGCGTGCACCACCGTGTCGACGTCGCCGTTTCGAATCACCTTGGCGACAAACGGGTTGCGGATGTCGGCGCGGACGAACTCGGCGCGGCCCATCCGCCGCAGCATGTCCTTGCTGGGTGCGACGGCGTCCACCGCGATAACCCGGTTGATCATCGGGTTCTGCGCCAGACGTGCCGTGAGATAGCCGCCGAGGAACCGGCACGCGCCGGTGACCAGCACGACTTTCGGATAGTGAACGCTGTCAGTTCCGTTGCCTGATTGACCGCCCGACGACTCCACCTGACTAGCCTAGCGACGGCAGCGGCGGGCGGTTACTTGCCGAGTTTTCTGCGCTGCACCCGCGTGCGGCGAAGCAGCTTACGGTGCTTCTTCTTCGACATCCGCTTGCGGCGCTTCTTGATTACTGAACCCATAACTCCGCTATCTGTGTGGCGGCCCGAGTCCGCCATGGCCGGGCATATGCAATAACCCGGTCACTCTACCCGGGTTGGCACATCGAACACCAAAGCCGATGCCGGCCCCCAAATCCGGCGCAGCAGACATCACAGCG
>JBAWAV010000010.1:0-1570 GCA_049589475.1 Mycobacterium sp. | reverse complement strand
CGGCAGGATGCCCGCTGAGGGTGCGAGTCATAAGGCTGCGAACCCAGCCAACCGCGCTATCGCGTGAGCGGTGCGCTCACGCTTTCGCGATCGTCAGAGGCGAGCCATCTCGCGCGCCATACAGGCGTTCTCGAGATAGGCGTAGTGCCTCGGGTAGTCGCGACGCGCTGGACGGCCTTCTTGCCTCGACGCAGCAAGCGAGCCGTGCACGGCGGCAAGCAGGACGTGGGCCGCCTCGAACCACCGGCGTCGGGTCGCCGGTCGTGTCCGCAGTGCAACCGCCGTGCTGAGCACGACCTCGTGCTCGCTGATCAAGACCGGTGCCGGCGAAACCAATCGCTCTCGGGCCTCGTCAAGGGTAATGACGGCAGTGTCTTCGGTGATCATGTCAATCCTCCGTCGGTGAGATCCGCTTCTGGAATCGTCGAACGCGGTGGATCGGTCGATGTCAGTGGCGCACTACTGATATTTCGCAGCGTTGCGGCGTGATACCACCAAGAGGCAGATAAGTAGTCGTAGGTCGCGGTAGCCGATCAATTGAGCTGACGCGAGCCGTTGCCGCCGTGTCGTTCCCGGCGCGAAGGCAACAGCCCCGCGAGCTCGTCGCGATTGGACGTGCCGGTTTTGGACATCGCTTTGTAGATGTGGCTTTCGACGGTTCGAACCGACAACGTCAGCCGTGTCGCGATATCCCGGTTGGACAGCCCTTGCCCGATAAGCATCACGATTTCTCGTTCACGGTCGGTCAGCGGCAATCGTTCGACAGCTTTGCGGAGGGCTGGCGTACGGGCGCCGCCACATTGCTCGGCCAACGCTTCGGCCTTGGCCGAGCATCCCAACGCCGACCCGCGTAAGTCGTGGTGACGGTACGCGATGGCTGCGTGAGCCGCCGCGTCGACAGCAGCGATCACATCGCCCATATCTTCGAATTTTGCTGAAACCGCCGCTAATTCGGCACCATCGTCGTCGTGCAACGCTTCTGCGAACTGGGCGGCCAAGCCGGCGCGGGGCCCTTCGACGATCGCTGCAAGCTCTCGCAATCGAGGCCCACAGGAACGATCCCCGAACTGCGTAGCGGTCTGTAAGCACATCACTTCAGGAGCGAATTGCCCGTTGGCCCTCGCTGTTTCGGCGGCAGCAAGCGAGATCACGATCGCTTCACTGATGGCGCCCTGCCCGGCGGCCACCCACGCCTTGGCGATCGCGTGCTCGTAGTCGAGGTATCGCCAGCTGGGATGGCGCAGCTTTTCGAGTGCTCTGAGCCGGGCCGCCGCCTCGTCGGTCGAGCCGCGCATCGCGCGCGCTGTCGTGAGCGGAATCTGGCACCGATAACCCCACCCGTTGGAGTCGGTTGAAGCATCCACGGTTTCGATGGATTGGGTCAGCGCGGAAATCGCGGCGTCGAGTCGCCCGGAACCAAGGGCTGCTCTGCCCACCGCGAGAGAGCCGACTTGGAAAGACTGAAATGCCCGGAACTCGATTTGACGCTGTCGTATCGTCTGCGCCGGTGCATCGGCGTCGTCGATGTGGCCGGCTAGAAGCAGGGCGCCGATGTGGGCGTCGGTGATGA
>JBAWAV010000009.1:0-24433 GCA_049589475.1 Mycobacterium sp. | reverse complement strand
TGGCTACGTCCCTCGACGACAACCGCGGTGATGACCAAGCGCGCCTTCGACACACCTTGACACTCACGCCGCCACCTATTCGGATGTCTTGAGACACGCTATGCGCATGTCCTCGAACCACACACTGTCCCCGCTACTAAAGGAACGGCCCCCGGATCACTCCGGGGGCCGCTTTCATGCCTCGCGCTTAAGCCCGGTTCGTCGACGCGGTTGCCGCGCAGGCTCGGACGACGTTGTGTCCCTTGCCTACTCCGGAGGATTGCCAGGCGGCGGATATACACCCCGCAAAATCCAGGGCAGCCAGTTGATGCCGAACTCGAGCTCATCGCTGGCGTCGTAGTCGGGGGTGGTGCCGTCGATCGGAATGTTGGTCTGACTTTGTCCAGCGGCCAGCGGCGACGGTTGCGCTCCACCGGGGCTGCTGGGACCTGGTTGCGGTGGCTGGCCGTAGACCGCCACCACAACGGTCCGATCCGGGCTGTTCAACGACCACACCCCCATCTGGGAGTTGGCGCAGTTGGACATGATGGCCATGTAAGCGGGGTTGTAATACCACCTATTGATCAAGTCGTTGCCACTGATCGCAATGGACTGGTTGATTGCGACCGTTTCCGCCACCGGACCATGGAAACCGGCTGCGTTGGCGCGGTCCTGCGCTGTGGAGCCGTCGGAGCCGATGTCGCCGTCGAGATTTCGATTGTTCAGCAGATCTTGGGTGTGCCGCTGCGCGGCCAATTGCAGCTGCGGGTTGTACCTCACGTCGTTGGTGCAGCCTGCCTGATGCTGCACGGTGAAAACGTTGGCGACCACACCGTCGTTGAGCCGCTTGTTGTTGGGTATGAGCGTTGCGGTATCGCCATCAGCGTGAGCGGCCGGGACGCACAGCACGGTGCCGGCGACGGCGACCAATGCAGGCAGATTCAGTGATCGCATCGGGGCTTCATCTCTGTTGTGGGCGGCGAGAATTAGTCAGATATATTACGCTTTGCCGGTCGTGAGGCAAGGCAGAACTGCTCTGCCGAGCTGAGCCCGAACATGGCCTGCGGAGTGTTCGCGATCAGCGGGTCAGCACGCGACCCGGATGGCGAACGTGCCAGTCGTCCTCATGCTGGGGTTATCAGTGTCGAACCCGTCAGCACCACCGCGGATGATGTACGTCTGGCCCGCCATAGTCACCTCGGCGGCGTTGCCGTCAAGCTTGTCCATATAGCTCCCGGTGAAGCCGCCCAGATCGTTGATGCTCACGGATTTGGCCCTAAGCCCGGCCTGGTTGGATATAAGCGCGGTCACGCCCGCCGCCGAGTCACCCGTAGTTATTGTCGTCAACGAGCCGATCGGCGTGCACTTCACCGCAGTCGTCGCGGGAAGAGTCGCATGGTTGATCGTCACCTCCGCGGTCCCCGCGGGTAGAGCGCCCCTCGGAGGCGAGGCAGACGGCGTTGAGCACGCCGCCACGCCCGCCGCCACGAGCGCGGTCACCGTCGCACTGAAGAGCCAATTCTTCACC
The DNA here is from genome assembly GCA_049589475.1 of Mycobacterium sp. Taxonomy (GTDB): domain Bacteria; phylum Actinomycetota; class Actinomycetes; order Mycobacteriales; family Mycobacteriaceae; genus Mycobacterium. The sequence goes on along the minus strand of JBAWAV010000009.1, from coordinate 22,926 downwards.
AGGCACCCCCGGTTTCATCTCGGTTACTTCTAACGCTTCCGCTTAGCCGAAAAATCTAGCCGCCACTGGGGCCCGCCGGCGATGAATCGCTCCAGCGGACTAGGGCTGAGGATTCAGAGAAGCGATGAGCAGTCGTCTCAGCACGCCCTCGTCACCGCCGTCCTCGGGTTGGGCCGGTTCGGCAATGAGGCTGAAGTTAATCCGGACGATCCAGCGGGCGAGGACGTCGCCCGAAAGATCGCCGCGAATCACGCCGGCTGCCCTGGCGGCCTCAACGCGACGCACGAGCATGTCAGCGAGTTTGGCTCGCCACAACTCGGAGCCTTCCGCGGCGTGGTACGCGGCACCGAGCGCTTGGTGCTCTTCGATCAACGATCGCATTATCGGCGAGTTGCGGGCATCGGCGATGCCCCGCATGCATGCCGCGACGAGCTGATCGAGGAATGGGTCGTCAGTCTGCCAGCATTTTTCGACGGCTTCTGCGGTGGTGGCGAGCACTCGCACGAAGGAGGCCGCCAGCAGCGCGTCTTTCGTCGGAAAGTAGTAGTACACGGTCGATCGATGCACGCCTGCGCACTGTGCGATGTCGCTCATCCGGGTCCGCACCGGCCCCTTCTCGGCATAGCAAGCGTCGGCAGCGGCAAGCAACTTTTCGCGTGCCTCATCGTCATCCGCCGGCGCGTCGGCGACGCGCGACCTCGTGCGGTGTCGGTCGGATCGAGGGCCCACAAGTGCACACTATGACCTTCATGGCGTATCGGTGATTTGCTTCGCCACGCGTCGCGGCCGCGCCGCCGGTGCCAAGGGCCCGACCCCTCGATGAACGAGGAAGAGGAGCGGGGGCACAGCGCTGGTGCCGGACGTCTGGCGTGCCGATAGCCGACAGTCTGCGAGTACAGCCACCCCTCAGCTCAGCACGTAACATATGCCGCGCTCGTCGTGAGCAACCTACTTAAACGCCCTAATCGCTCAAACCGGTATATAGATAAATGTTTCGCTATTGGTCGGATGTTTGGGCGATCGACGTCATTCACGAGGTCACCAGCGGATGGCCTTCACCTGAAAGCTTGAACGGATGGGCTCGGCTGCCGTTGGCGGAGACGAATTGTCGGAGTTGATTCGCGCCGATGTCGGCAGTTGTTGATCCGGTTTGCACCACGAGATTCGACGGCGACAACGAAGTTGATGCCGGTTCAGACGACGCCGGGAGAACGCTTCTCGTCCGCCGGATCGCAGGTCATAGCCTGTTGGCAGGGCGGCCGCAACGAGTGGCCGGCGCCACACATAACCCGCGATTGTGTCCACAGTCATACGCTGCGGCACGCTGAAAACATCAGTGCCGCAGTTTGCGATGCACAGTATTTACCGCCGCGTGCTTGGGTTGCCATCACTCCATAGCTCGGTGGGCGGTCAATGCGATATAAAATTAGTCATATTCGTTTCTTGCGGGTGCATGATATTTACCGTCTCCGTCGCCCATTCAAACAAGTCGTCCGACTCAACTGAAATTCGTGGCGCAAAGTGTGAATGACCGCTTTAGAATAGTTCCAGTGAAAGCTAGGTGTACGAAACAGTTCTCAGTGGGCGAATAAATCAATGGTAAGCGCTTGCTTTCCGAGGATCGCGAGCAGACGCTCCAATCCAGCGTCGACCCAGAGTACTTGGACCCGGACGGGCCTGGCCTGCAAGGCCTTGTCCGCTGGTTATTCGCTGCTGGCAGGGGCGTCGAGCTGCCCAGCCGGCGTCGAGAGACACGCGGTCGCCGCCCTCCGATGATTGCGACATTTCGATAAAAATTGTCGGACTCGACAGCAAATCGGACATAGTTCGACAGCTGTCTAGTTGAAACGGCATTGCCGACAATAAAAGTGGTATATCTTGCTCTCCATGAAACTCGTGGTGTAGCGTCCCGCTGTGCCGTGGGACCCACTGAAGGCGGCGCATGTCTTTATCTCGTCGGGGAGGATTAATCGCTGCAATGCCGGCCATGACTAGATCCGAGCGGACACGCTAGTGGTCGCGACGGATACTGCACCTGCCGCGCCGGCCGCGGGTTTGCCGAAAGGGGGGGCGGTCTCGGCGACCGCTCCGGTGATCAGGCGCAAGCTGCGGTCGGAGGCTTTGCAGAAGCCACTGCGTGAGGTTGGCAGCTTCTTCGGGTTGTCGTTCGAAATCTTGATTCAAACGTTCCGTCCGCCCTGGGCGTGGCGCGAGTTCATCCATCAGGCCTGGTTTGTCGCTCGGGTATCGATGCTCCCGACTGTCTTCTTGTCGATCCCGTTCAACGCGCTCGCCGTATTCATCCTCAACGTCCTTCTGGTCGAGATCGGCGGCGCCGACTACTCCGGCACTGGCGCCGCGCTAGCGAGCGTTGCGTACATCGGCCCGATAACGACGGTGTTGGTGGTCGCCGGTACCGGCGCGACGGCAATGTGCGCCGACCTAGGCGCTCGGACCATCCGCGAAGAAATCGACGCCATGCGGGTGATGGGAATCGACCCGGTCCAACGACTGCTCGTGCCGAGGGTCCTGGCGCTCGGGCTCAACGGCTTGATGCTGAACTCCATCAACACCATCGTCGGCTTGGTCAGCAGCTATTTCTTTTCGATCGAGTTCCAACACGTCAACCCAGGTTCCTGGACTGCGAGTCTGACGCTCCTCTGCGGAATGACCGAGGTGGTCATCGCCTTCGCCAAGGCAACGTTGTTCGGCCTCGTTGCCGGCTTGATCGCGTGTTACAAGGGCACCACCGTGGGCGGTGGTCCGCAAGGCGTCGGCAACGCGGTCAACGAGACCGTGGTGTACACGTTCATGGCATTGTTTGTGATCAACGTGGTGCTGACCGCGGTCACCACAAAGGCGACGATGTGACCGCCGTCCCGTCAGGACGACGGCTGCCGCGGCTCGTCAACAGCACGCGCGGGTTCGTCGATACATGGAACCAACTCGGCAGCCAGACAGCGTTTTACGTCCGTGCACTGGGCCTGGTGTGGGACGCGGTAGTCCGCTACAGAGTGGAGACGCTGCGCCTGATCGCGAACATGAGTCTGGGCGTCGGTGCGTTGGCCCTCATCGGCGGCACGGTAGTGATCGTCACCACCTTGACGATGTCCACCGGTGGACTGGTCGGTATCCAGCTGTACCGCTCGTTGTCCGATGTCGGGGTGCAGGCGCTGAGCGGGTTCGCTTCGGCCTACATCAACACCCGTTTGGCCTCGCCGCTGATCGCCTGCGTCGGCCTGGCGGCCACCATCGGCGCCGGCGCCACCGCCCAGCTGGGCGCCATGCGGATCAATGAGGAAATCGACGCACTCGAGGTGATGGGAATCCGCACGATCACCTACCTGGTCTCCACCCGGGTGGTGGCCGGTGTCGTTGTCGTGATTCCGCTGTGGTGCATGTCGGCGCTGGCGGGTTATCTGTCGACTCGGACTCTTATCACCGTCGTCTACGGCCAGGCGCCCGGGGTCTACGAGCATTACTTCAATACCTACCTGCAGCCAACCGACCTGTTCTGGTCGTTGTTCCAAGTCATTGCCGCCTCGATAGCGATCATGCTGGTGCACACCTATTACGGTTTCAACGCCTCGGGCGGGCCGGCCGGCGTCGGTGAGGCAGTCGGTCGCGCGGTGCGCGCGTCACTGATTGTCGCGGTCGCGGTGACGTTGGCGGTGGCATTGGCCGCTTACGGGGTGTCCGGCGACTTCAACCTGTCCGGGTAGCGACGATGAAAAAAAAGAAACAGCGCGAGGCCGGCCTGCATCCGGGACTCTGGACCTTGATCCTCTTGACCTCCATCGCCGCGCTCGTCGCGCTCACGATCGGTCAGTTCAAAAGGGACTTTAGGCCATATGCGAGGGTCACCCTCGCCTCCGACCGTGGCGGTCTGGTCATGGAGCCCGGCGCAAAAGTGAAGTTGCGCGGCGTCCAGGTTGGCCGGGTCGCGTCGATTCAGGCGGGTGATCCGGTCAAATTACAGCTGGAACTCTATCCCGAGCAGCTGAGATTCATCCCGGCCAACGTGGGAGCGAACATCACCGCTACCACCGCCTTTGGCGCCAAGTATGTCGAACTGCTCACTCCTGCCGACCCGAGCCCGAAACGGCTGAAGTCCGGGGCGGTCGTGGTATCGGGCAACGTGAGCACCGAGGTGAACACGGTTTTCCAGAACCTCGTCGGTGTGCTGAATCAAGTCGACGTCACCAAATTGAACGCTGTGCTGACGGCAGTGGCCGACGGGTTCCGCGGCAAGGGTGAAGCGATCGGCGAAGCCACCACCGATGCCAACCAAGTGCTGATGGCGATCAATCCGCGCAGCGAGACAATTCGGTCAGATTTCCGTGCATTCAAGGGATTCAGCGATACCTACAGCGCGGCTGCGCACGACATCGTGACCGTGCTCGACGCCGCGAGCACCACGAGCGGGACGATCTCCAACAATGCCAAGCAGCTTGACTCGTTGCTGCTCGGCGTCAGTGGGTTGTCCCGCAGCGGCACAAACCTGATCGGCCCCAACAGAGGCAATCTGATACACGCGATCAACCTTCTTGAACCCACCACCCGCCTGTTGAAGAAGTACAACCCAGAACTCACCTGCTTGCTGGTCGGTGGAAAGAATGTCGTCGATTTCGGCTTCCTGGACGTTGCCGGCGGGCGCAACGGCTACTCGGTGATCTTGGACGTCGCTTTGCTTCTCGGAGACGACACCTACCGGTTCCCGGAGAATCTCCCGATCAACGGCGCCAAGGGTGGACCCGGCGGTCAGCCGGGCTGCGGATCGTTGCCCGACGTTGCCAAGAACTTTCCGCAGCGCTACCTGGTCACCAATACCGGGTGGGGCACCGGGATGGATGTGCGGCCCAACCCGGGTATCGGATTCCCCGGCTACGTCGACTACTTCCCCGTCACCCGGGGAACACCGAGGCCGCCGAGCATCCGCCATCCGGGGGGGCCGGCGCCCGGCCCTGTTCCTGGAACGGACGGATACAACAGCCAGTCGCCCTACGGAGCTCCGATGTACGCACCGGACGGGACGCCGCTGTTCCCGGGGTTGCCGCCAGCGCCCCCACCGGGTAGGCCGCGTGAACCCAGTCCGTTGCCGGCCGGCTCCGAACCGTTCGTGCCCCCAGTGCCGAACGGCCCGCCACCGACCTGCGGAATCGTCACCGGGCAATGCGTGCCATCGCCGCCGGCGCCGTATGCCCCAGCACCCTGAACGCCGCTCAACCGGATAGCGATAAAGGAAGACAGACATGCGAGAGAATTTGGTAGGTGCCCTTTGGCGCCTCGCCATCTACTTGGTCGTGTGCGTGATGGGTGCGTTTGCCCTGTTCGCCGTCTTCGGTCAGTTCCGTTTCCAGTCGGAAAAGACCTACAAGGCGCAATTCGCCAACGTGTCTGGCCTGGAAGGCGGAAACTTTGTCCGCATCGCCGGTGTCGACGTCGGCAAAGTCAAAAAAATCAGCGTCCAGCCCGACTCCACTGTTCTCGTCGAGTTCACCGCCGCCGAGTCGGTCGTCCTCACCGAGGGCAGCAAGGCCGCCGTTCGATTCGCTGACCTGATCGGCGGCAGGTACATCGCACTCGAGGAGGGTGCTGGCGGAGTCAGAAGACTCCATCCGGGCGCGACCATTCCGCTAAGCCAAACCGAGCCGGCGCTGGACCTCGACGCTCTCGTTGGCGGCTTCCGGCCGCTCTTTCGTGCGCTGAATCCCGACCAGGTAAACAAGCTGACCGGTCAACTGATCGCCGCCTTCCAGGGTCAGGGCGGCACGATCGGGTCATTTCTCAGCCAGGCCGCGGCGCTTACCAACACCCTGGCCGACCGCGATCAACTGATAGGTCAAGTCGTCACCAACCTGAACGTTGTGCTCGGTTCGCTCAGCGGCCAGAGCAAACAGTTCGCGACGGCCGTCGATTCGCTCGCTGAACTCGTGAAGGGCCTTGAGAGCCGCAAGGAGGACGTCAGCAACGGACTGGCGTACGCCAATGCAGCCGCCGGGTCAGTCGCAGACCTGTTGGCGCAGGCCCGCCCGCCGCTGCAGAAGGTCGTGCACGAGGTGGATCGGACCGCGCAACAGGTGCTGTCCGATCATGACTACTTCGACAACTTCCTCAATACCTGGCCCGACGCGACTCAAATACTCAACCGCGAGGGTCTGTATGGAGACTTTTTCAGTTTCTATCTGTGCGATCTGGTGCTGAAGCTCAATGGCAAGGGCGGCCAGCCGGTGTACGTCAAACTGGCGGGCCAGGCCACCGGGAGGTGCAGTCCGCGATGAAAAGGCTTTCCCAGCGTGACCCGATGCTGATGGGCGCCATGGGCCTCGGGATCATCTTCGCCCTCATGTTGATATCGCTGAACTACGACAAGCTACCGTTCTTCAACCGGGGTAACACCTACTCGGCCTACTTCGCCGAGGCGGGCGGCCTGGTGGCCGGCGACCACGTCCAGGTGTCCGGCTACCGGGTCGGGCAGGTCTCCAGCGTCGAGTTGGACGGACCGAGGGTGTTGGTGACTTTCACCGTCGACAACGATGTCCGCCTCGGTGACCGAACTGAGGCGGCCGTCAAATTGAGGTCGCTGCTTGGTAGCAAGCTGCTCGAGGTAGCTCCACGCGGAGAGAATCGGCTGACTAGCCCGATACCCCTGGACCGGACCACTTCGGCTTATCAACTGCCGGACGCTCTGGGGGATCTCACCCAGACGATCAGCGGGTTGAACACCAATCAGCTGTCCAACTCTCTTGCTGTGCTTTCCAACACCTTCTCCAATACCCCACCCGACCTGAAGGCCGCAGTGCAGGGCGTGGCGCGATTCTCGAAGACGCTCGACGAACGCGACGCACAGCTGCGAAACCTGTTGAGCTCTGCCAACATAGCGACGAAGGTGCTGGCGGACCGCAGCGACGAAGTGGTCGGACTCGTCGGCAACACCAACGCGCTCCTTGTTCAACTGAGAACTCAGAGCAAGGCGCTCGACCAGATCTCCAACAACCTTGCGGCGGTCGCCCAGCAGATCAAAGGCTTCATCGCCGAGAACCGAAAGACGTTGAAGCCGGCGCTGGACGACCTCAACGGGGTGTTGACGATCGTGGACAACCGCAAAGAACGCGTGCAAAAGGCGCTCGTCGGGCTGAACCGGTACGCCTTGGGGCTCGGTGAATCGGTGGGCTCAGGACCGTTCTTCAAGGCTTACCTCGCCAACCTGTTCCCCGGGCAATTTGTACAGCCGTTCATGAACGCGGCTTTCTCCGACCTGGGCCTGGATCCCAATGTGTTGTTGCCCACGCAGACCAGCGACCCGCAGGTGGGCCAGCCGGGTACACCACCGCTGCCGGTCCCGTACCCGCGCACAGGCCAGGGCGGCCCACCCCGGATGACAATTCCGGATGCGATCACCGGCAACCAACAAGATCATTCATGCGGTGTGCCCGGCGTGGCGCTGCCCGGCCCTGGTTGCTACCCCTACCGGCAGCCGCCGCCGGCACCACCGCCCGGCGGGCCGCCACCGGGACCGCCAGCGCCTGCGACTCCTGGACCAGGGCAATCCAGAGAACCGGGTTCCAGTCCGATCGGGCAGCCGGCACCTGGGCAGGTACCGCCGACTCAAGCGCCCGTGCTCGGCGGACAAGGACCTATGCAGCCAACGGAAGGTGCTCGACAGTGAACCGCCGCAACGTCAAGATCGGCGCGGCCGTCGCGCTGGCGCTGGCGCTTGTCGGCGGCATCATCACTGTCGCGCTGCCTGGCAAAGTCGCCCGCACAAGTGTCACCGGATATTTCGCGAACAGCACAGGCCTCTACAGCGGCGACGACGTCGTGATTCTCGGCGTGCCGGTCGGAAAGGTCGAGAAAATCGAGCCGCAACCCGACCGCGTCAAGATCACCTTCTGGTACAAAAACAAATACAAAGTGCCCGCCGGCGCCAACGCGGCGATCTTGTCGCCGTCGCTGGTGACACCTCGGACCATTCAGTTGACGCCGGCCTATCGAGGCGGACCGGTGATGGCCGATGGTGCGGTGATCGCGCAGGAACACACCGCAGTCCCGGTGGAATACGACGACTTCCGGCAGCAGCTCGAGAAGCTGACCCAGATACTGCAGCCCGAAAAACCAGGCGGCACTAGCACGTTGGGGTCATTCATCAACACCGCGGCCGATAACCTGCGCGGGCAGGGCTCAGACATCCGTCACACGATCATCGAACTGTCACAGGCGATTTCCGCGCTCGGCGACCACAGCAACGACCTGTTCGGCACCTTTAAGAACTTATCGATCTTGGTCTCAGCGCTGCACGACAGTAGCGACCTGCTGCGGCAACTGAACCAGAACCTCGCCGCGGTGACGGATACCCTGGCCGACGACCCGAACGAGGTCGGGAACGCCGTTCAAAAGCTCAACGCCGTGGTCGGCGACGTCCAGAGCTTTGTGGCCGAGAACAAAGAGGCGCTGGGTACCACCTCGGACAAATTGGCATCGGTGTCCCAGGCGTTGAACGACAGCCTCGATGACGTCAAACAGCTCTTGCACGTCGCGCCGACAGCCTTCCAAAACTTTCTGAACATCTATCAGCCCGCGCAGGGCACGCTCACCGGCGCCCTGGCGTTCCAGAACTTCGCCAACCCGGTCCAGTTCCTGTGCTCAGCGGTGCAGGCCGCTTCACGGCTGGGCGCCAAGGACTCAGCAAAGCTGTGCGCCCAGTACATGGCGCCGATTATCAAAAACCGCCAGTACAACTTCTTCCCGCTCGGGGAAAATCTCTTCGATGGAGCCAGCGCGCGTCCCAACGAAATCACGTACAGCGAAGACTGGATGCGACCCGATTACGTTCCCCCGCCACCACCCGCGTCCGCGCCGGTAAATGCCCCACCACCGACGGGTGGCGCCTCGCCACTGGCGGCCGAGGCCCCAGCAGCCGCACAACCGGCACCGACCAATCCGGCCGACGGCCTGCGCGGAATGATGACGCCGCCCGGAGGTGGACATTGATGCCATCACGACGCTGGCCGCGCGCAGCCAAGAGGCTGGTGGCAGCGCTGGCTGTGTTCGCGCTTTCTGGCTGCAGTTTCCATGGCGCGAATTCGTTCAAGTTGCCGGGAACCAAGGGTGGTGGCCCCGGTGCTTACACCATCCAAGCGCAGATGCCGGACGTCCAGAACTTAGAAAGGAATTCCCGCGTCCGAGTGAACGATGTCACCGTTGGCACCGTGACCGACATCGCGTTGCAGGGCTGGAACGCACTGGTCACGATGACGATCAACGGCGATGTCGATCTGCCGGCGAACGCTACGGCCACAATTGGTCAGACCAGTCTGCTGGGCTCGATCCACATCGAACTGGCCCCGCCTACCGGTGTCGCACCTGCGGGCAAGCTCAAGAACGGCTCGCTCATTCCGCTGTCGTCGGCTGGCTCTTATCCATCGACCGAACGGACCCTGGCCGCGGTATCGCTGCTGCTCAATGGTGGCGGCCTGGGCCAGATCCAGGACATCACCGAGGCATTGAGCACTGCCTTCACTGGTCGCGAGCAGGATTTGAGAAGCCTTCTCGGGCAGCTCGATAAATTCGTCAGCTATCTCAACGACCAAAAAGGCGACATCATCGCCGCAACGGACAGTCTGAACAACCTGGTCGGTCAGTTCGCCGACCAGAAACCGGTGATAGACAAGGCACTGAAGACGATCCCGGGCGCGTTGACCGTGCTGAAAAATGAGCGAAACAACCTGGCCGACGCGCTCGGGGATCTGAGCAAGTTCGGTGCGCTGGCCGCCGATTCGGTCAACCAGACCAAAGCAAGCCTGGTCAAGGAGCTCAAGGACCTCGGGCCGGTAGTACAGTCACTCGCCGATGCCGGCCCGGCGCTGACCCGCGCGCTGGATTTCTACGGAACGTTCCCGTTCCCGAAGCCCACGCTCGACAAATGGATTCGCGGCGATTACGCGAACTTGACCGCCGTGATCGACTTGACGCTCAGCCGCATCGACGCGGCATTTTTCACCGGCACTCGGTTCGAGTGCAATCTGACCGAACTCGAACTGCAGTGGGGCCGCACCATCGGCCAGATGCCCAGCCCGTGCACGGGCGGCAGCCAATACAACCCGGGCAACCCGCTGGTCGTGCCCTACCACTTCGACCAGGGGCGGTAAGGGCATGTTGACGAGGGCAACCAAAATCCAGCTATTGGTATTCGCGGGAGTCAGCCTGCTGGCAGGCACCATCATGTTTTTTGGCTACATGCAGGTACCGACCGTGTTTTTCGGTGTTGACCGATACTCTGTGCGCCTAAATCTGCCCCAGGCAGGCGGGCTGTACCCAGGTGGCAACGTCACCTACCGCGGAGTCGAGGTGGGTCGGGTCCGCGCGGTGCGCCTGACCGATAGCGGCGCCGAGGCGGACCTCCAAATGGATTCGGACATCCACATCCCAGCCGACCTCAGCGCTCAGGTGCACAGCGTGTCGGCAGTTGGCGAGCAATATGTCGAGCTGCTGCCGCGCACCGCGAAAGGGCCATCGCTGAAGGACGGCGATGTGATCCCCGCGGATCGCACGTACATTCCGCCGGACATCAATTCACTACTGGGAGCGACCAATCGAGGCCTGACAGCGATCCCACGCGGGAACGTGAAAACGTTGGTCGACGAGTCCTACACCGCCTTCGGAGGGCTCGGCCCGGAACTCTCCCGGTTGGTGAAGGGGACAACCGCTCTGGCGATCGACGCGCGAAAAAACCTCGATGCTCTCGTTGGCTTGATCGACCAATCCAAGCCGTTGCTCGACAGCCAGACCAAGTCATCGGATGCGGTTCAGGGGTGGGCTGCCCACCTGGCGACCGTAACGTCGCAGCTGCGCAACAACGATTCCGCTGTCGCCGGCCTTCTGCAGCAGGGTGCGCCTGCGGCTGACGGGGTCCGGCAATTGCTCGACCGGTTGAGCCCCACGCTGCCGACCCTGCTGGCCAATCTCGTCAGCGTTGGGCAGGTGGGGGTGACGTATCGGGACAACCTGGAATCCCTTCTGGTGGAGTTGCCGCAGGGTGCGGCAGATATTCAGGCGGTCGGTGTCGCCAATCGCAACACCAAACAGGGTTACAACGGTGCCTTCCTGAGCTTCAACCTGAACCTCAACTGGCCGCCCGCATGCACCACCGGATTCCTGCCGGCCCAGCAGCAGCGGGCCGCCGCCTACGAGGACTATCCCGAGCCGCCAAAAGGTGATCTTTACTGCCGGGTGCCGCAAGACTCGATGCTGAATGTGCGCGGCGCACACAACTATCCGTGCGAAACACGGCCCGGCAAGCGCGCTCCGACGGTCAAGTTGTGCGAAAGCGACCAAGCTTACGTTCCACTCAACGACGGGTGGAACTGGAAGGGTGATCCCAACGCGACATACAGCGGGCAAGGTGTCCCGCAGTTGAGGCCGGGCGATGAGCCGCCGGGCGCGGTTCCTGCTCCGGCTCCCCCGGGTCCGCCACCGCCGCCGATGGCGGCCCTCCAGTACGATCCGGCGACCGGCATGTACGTAGGGCCAGACGGGCGTAGGTATGCACAAGCCGATCTGGGTAGCGGAGCTGCGAAGGAGCAGACATGGCAGGGCATGCTGATGCCGTCAACACGGAAGTAAGCGAGACCGATTCGACGGAGACGTCCGATTCGACGCACATCCATCCTGGCGAACATGAGGTCGCCCGGAGCCCGAAGGATGGCGCCGCGACACAGGCGGCAGGCGGGCGGAACCCCGAAACCGGTGACGCGGAGGATTACGAGGCCGCGGTTGACGCCGATGTCCACGACGTTTCTGAGGTTTCCGACGACGCTGCGCCGGCGAAGCAACCGGTATCGCCGGTACGGCTGGCAACGGCGTTGGGGTTAGTCATGGCTGTCGGCATCGCGGCCCTGGGCGGGTGGTTCGGGTTCCGGGACTATCAAACACATCGGATCCAGCAGGAACGCGAACTATTGATTCAGGTCGGCCGACAGGGCGCCCTGAACTTGACCACGATCGATTGGCAGCACGCCGACGCCGACATACAGCGAATCCTGGACTCCGCGACAGGTGCGTTCTACGAGGACTTTTCCAAGCGATCGAAGCCGTTCGTTGAGGTGGTCCAGAAAGCGCAATCGAAGTCGGTTGGCACGGTCACCGAAGCGGGCCTGGAATCCCAGTCGGGCGACCAAGCCCAAGTGCTGGTCGCAGTGTCCGTAAAGACTACGAGTCTTGCTGCAGCTGAACCGGATTCGCGGCACTGGCGGATGCGGATATCCGTACAAAAGATCGGCAGCGACGCGAAAATCTCGAATGTTGCGTTCGTGCCATGACGAATCCGCGCAGCAGGAGACACCGACGGCCCAGCCCGGGACTCAGAAAAGGAACCATCGCAGTGGGGCTTGAAACCGATTCCACCATCGAACAGGACGAGGCGACGGTCGCCGTCGACACGCCTGATCAGGCCGCGCCTGATTTAGACGAGACCCAGGATATGGGCGATGCCGACAGCGCTGACAACGCCGAGGACGTTCGGGCATCTGAGGACTGTTCCAGCGATGAGACCCAAAACGTGCCCGACACTGAACCCCAAGCGCGTAAGCGCCGGATCAAATGGTCGCATTTGGTGGCGTTCGTAGTGCTGCCCGCCCTGACGCTGTTGCTTGCAGGGGCCGCAAGCTTTGTGAAATGGCAAGGCACGGCTGCCCGAATGTCTGAAGTCGCAAGTATCGAGTCGGTGGCGGCCGCCAAGGACTCCACCGTCGCGCTGCTCTCCTATCAGCCCGACAGCGTTGAGAAAGACCTAGGCGCTGCCCGCGATCGATTGACCGGCAAATTCAGAGACTCGTACACACAGTTGGTCCATGACGTGGTGATACCAGGTGCCAAAAAAGACCGCGTTACCGCAGTAGCGACCGTTCCTGCTGCCGCCTCGGTCTCGGCCACTGCACAGCATGCGGTCGTGCTGGCGTTCGTTGACCAGACAGTGACCATCGGCACCGATGCGCCGACCGAGACGTCATCCACGGTCCGGGTGGCTCTGGACAAGAGCGGTGGCCGCTGGCTGATCTCTTCGTTCGATCCGGTCTAGATCGAATATTCAAGAGCAGCCAAGTATCTCGCTGTGGCCTCAGAGCGTGACTTGCGATGGACCGAAATCTTGGCACAGCTTGTAGGGGGGCACATAGAGACTCGCGCATCCCTCGGCCCGCACGACGTAGGTTGTGCCGGGCTGGTAGGGATAGCGCACCACGGCCAGATCCGGACCGTTTTTGGTTGCGCATTCTCCCTGCGAGCCAGAGCCGGGTACGGACAGACATACGGTTGACGAGTTCGGCGCGGCGTGCATGGTGCACGGTCCGGGGCCCAGAGTGGCCGACACGAGACTCAGGCCGGATACCTGCACGACTTTCGGCTGCGAAAGCACGAAGGTGCACTGTCCGGTGTCTTCGCCGCCCGACGGCTCCGCGTGTGAGACGGTCGCGGGGCAGACAGCAAGGAATGTCATCAGTAGGCCGGCCCATAAGATCCCCGAATGGTGCAGTCCCACTGCGCTTTTAGCCCGAGACGACATTTATCGCAACCTCCATCGATCGGCGTTCGCCGTAAATGCAATTCGCAAAGCGAAGCTGATTTGCCTCTCGGGCAACATGTTTCGCACGCCACTCCGCCTCAGGTGTTGCCCTGGCTCGCGAGGTGCTCCAGTGGTGACAGTGCCTCACTGAGGCTTGCGCGATCCTCCGGACTCAGTGTCGTAAGCATTGCTGCGAGCTGCGTGTGCCGTGTCGCCAGAGCGCTGCGCCGCATTGCGTGGCCGTGTGGCGTGATCCCCACGACGACGGCCCGCAGATCAGTCGGATCGTGCGATCGCTCGACAAGCCCCAATTTCTCCAGCCGACGGATTGCCACCGTCACTGTGGGGGTGCGGACACGTTGATGAGACGCCAACGCGGTCATCCGCATCGGTCCGCGCTCCTGCAGGGTCATCAGAATCGACAGTTGCGCCAGTGTGAGATCGCCCGGAAGGACGCCGCCCGGATCGCGACGGCCCAACACCAAGAACACCTCAGATAAAACCCTGTACAGCTCCCCGGCGAGCGCAGTGGCCCGTTCGTCAACCTGGGTAGTTTGCTGGCCTTGAATAGGGCTCGTCGGCACCGAGACTGCGGTTCGTAACGCCATTACTTCCGCAGACCCTCTCTGGCGGACGGTCCTGACACTGACATGCGGGAATACTATCCGTTATATAGTTTGATGTCTCCAGAAGCGGCGACAGCTGCGCAGTGCCACTCAATGCATGATGTCTCGGACCTTCGTCTTCTCATAGCCTTTGAGCAGCGCCGCGCTGGCGTTCTCCATGTGTCGCCGCCAGTGCGCCTCGGCCTCATCGCCTTCGCGCTCGGCCACCAGGTCGGCGAGTCGGGTGTACGACCGCATCAGCTTGGTGTACTGAGCTTTGGGCACGACGTTCTGGACACTGTGAAATGCCGCTGTCATGTGCTTTTCGAAGATTTCGTGCAGCATTCCGGCGATCACGGTCAGTGTCGCGTTGCCCGATAGTTCCACCAGGCGGCGGTGCAGCCCGGTCGACGCTGCGGCCAGCTTGCCGGTCTCCCACGCAGCGGGGATCTCATCGATGAGGTCGCGCAACTCGCGGTGGGCCGTAGCGGTTCCGTTTTCTGCGAGCAGTCGGGTAGCGTACGGTTCGATCCCCATCCGCGCAGTCATCACGTCGGCAAGCGTCGTTCCCGCCATTTCGAGCAAAAAGCCTGCCGGTCGCGCGACGATCTCGGGACCCGGGACGCGAACCCGCGCGCCGGTGCGTGAACCGCGTCGTACCTCCACGAGTCGGTCGGACTCCAGTACTCGCACGGCTTCTCGCAGCGATGGCCGGCTCACCTGGAAGTGATCCATGAGTTCGGCCTCGTAGGGGAGGAAGTCTCCGTCTTTGAGCTGGCCCTCGACGATCATCCGCCGTAACGTGTCAGCCACGATTTCGGCGGTCTTGGGCGACCGCACCGCGCCGTTTCGCTCGGAAACGGTCATCGGCGCGAGAGGTTCCCGTTTGGGCATCCCGACCTCCTGAAACTCGACGTGTACTACTCAGTACACCATGTGGGGTCCCGTCTCGGGACGTCCGTGATGTGCGTCAGTGCGGCTGCGACAGCAGGCGCGTTGCGGCTTCGCCGTATCCAGCCCGTCGCCGGCGGCCGACCAGAAAGCTTGGCGGTGCGGCAAACGCCATGTCAGGCAGTCGTTTGCGAGTCGCAAGCATGTCGCGCGCCTGCGTGTCGTCGCCGCAGATCGCTATCGACCACAACATCTCGTCGGTGACGTGTTCGGCCATTGTTTCCGGCTGGCCGCTGCGGAACGCCGAACGGATTCCGGCGACCTCGTCTGTCCAGCCGTGTAGCTCAACTAGTGAGTCATAGGTCTTCACGGTGAGATAAAACGCGATCTGAAGCCGGGCATCGCGGACGGCCCGAGCCGGGTCGCCGTTGTCGATCGCGGTGATCAGCCAACCCCACCGCTTGAGCTCGGCGGGATCACGTCCGGCTGATTCGGCGCCGCCGGCCAGTTCAGGCTCGACGAGTTCGGTCCACCAACGGTCGGTGAAGATTCCGTGGCCCAGCACGCCGTCGGCAGTCCGACCGACCGTGCGCACCATGATCTTGTTGAATGCTCCGATCAGGATGGGCACGTCCAACCGGCCGAAGACCGGCGCACGGATGTCGGCGTCGACCGCGTAGAACCTGCCCTCGTATTGAATGCGTTCGCCGTTCTCCGCGTGCAAAAACGCCCTGATCACCTCGATCAACTCGGCCATCCGGGGAGCGGGGTGAGCGGCGTCGACGCCGAACCAGTCCTTGTTCATCCGCGAGGTCCCAGACCCGAGTCCCAGAAAGACCCTGCCCGGTGCCAGCGTGCAGAGATGCCGGACCGCGGAGGCGTGCACGAAGGGGGAGCGGGCGAACGCATAGGCGATCCCTGGGCCGATCTTCGCCTGAGAAGTGCCGAGGGCCATCTCGGCCGATGTGACGTAGGCATTGAGGTCGGCGAACTCACCGGCGCAAAAAGCCTGCGCGCCTGCGGTCTCGGCCTGAGTTGCCAGCGCTTGTCCCGGCCACGGCAAACCCCAGTCCATCTGTCCTCACATCCATCCGCGATACATAACTAACCTAGTGAGACAAGTCATTGTACGTCCTCGACGTTGGTAGAACGCCAGGACCGCGGCATTAATTTTTTAGACAAAAGTGTCAAAAATGCGTAGCATCGAATGCGGCTGCCTCAGTCGGAAGGACGTTTCACAATGCAGACTCTGCCGAGCATGCTGCCCACCGGATGGTTCCAGGTCGCTTGGAGCGCCGACCTTGCCGTCGCGGACGTCGTCCCGTTGCACTATTTCGACCGGGATCTGGTCGCGTTCCGGCAACTCGACGGGGCGGTCAAAGTGCTGGACGCGCACTGCCAGCATCTTGGCGCGAGCCTGGCCCACGGTGGCTGCGTAGTCGAAGACGGCATTCAGTGTCCGTTTCACGGCTGGGTGTGGAACGGCGCCGGGCGCAACGTCCGCATTCCCTATCAGGATCGGCCCAACAAGGGTCGTAGAGTACGGTCCTACCCGGTCGCCGAGCTGAACGACTCGATCTTGATTTGGCATGACAGCGAAGGCCGGGATCCGTTGTGGGAGGCGCCCGACGCCTTCGCGGTGCTCGGTGATCATGTCCGCTCGCGACAGTTCCACCCGTTTGGTGCCGATTGCCGGACGCGGCATGAGCGGGTGAAGGTGCATCCGCAGGTGATCGCCGAGAACGCTGTCGATCCGCACCACTTTCAGTTCGTTCACCGCACCCCGATCAGTCCCTTGGTGTTGCGCGAGAGCACTGACAGCTCGACCTGGTCGGCCAAGGTCGGCTTCGGCCGGAGGTGGAGCGACGGCCTGGACCGCGACGGCGACACGATGAACACGATCGAAATCTATTGGTCAGGAATCGGTCTCAGCTATAACGGCGAACACGTCCGCGATGGGATTCGGGTCATCTCGATCTGCGCGACACCGGTGGACGACAGCAGGTCCGACATCTTCGCCGGCTACTGGATCAGCGAGGAGAAATCAGAAGGGCCGGATGATTTCGAGAACCGGCTGGCTGCAGCGAAACTCGCTCTGCCGGATGACATCCGGATCTGGGAGCACCAGAAGTACCTGGACCGGCCGGGCCTGGCGACCTCGGAAGGCGAGGGCTTTCGTGCACTGCGCCGGTGGGCGAGCGGGTTCTATCCCGAACCGCAGGCCGCAGCCGAACCGGCGATACATGGCGTCTGAGGGCTTGCCTCGGCGGGCAACGCCGAAGGCCGACCGAACCCGAGAGTCGATTCTGGATGCTGCACGAACTGCGTTCGCGCGCAAAGGTTTTTCGGGCGTCACCATCAAAGACATCACCGACCTGGCGTTGGTCACCCGGGCCAACTTCTACTATTACTTCGCCGATAAGACCGAGCTTTTCATCGAGCTCGGCACCGATACCTATCACCAAGCGCTCGCGGTCGTCGAAGATTTCATGCAGCTGGGGAGCCCGCCCAACAGGGCGGACATCGAAGCCTGGGTTGCCGGGTACTTCGACTACCTCGACCGCAACGGCGCGTTCGTCATCCGCTCCACCGAGGACATGCCTCCCGATCGCAAATTCCGCGCCGCGGTGGCGCGATCGCACCGGCGGACCGCCGCCGCACTCGGTGAGGGCATCGCAAAGATCGCGCCGACGCCGGCCGACCTCGACCCGGTGGCAACGGGCCTCGTGGTCATGGCGATGCTCGAGCGTTCGTGGCTGATGGTTCGACACAACGAGATTCCGTCGACGACGCGCCAAGCGGTGCTCATGGCGGCCACCGAGATGCTGTGGCGAACGGTCAACGGTCAGACGTGACCGACGTCCATTCGCCGATGAGTTGATCGACTGTGCTCAGTCGACCCAGCACGGCAATGGTGTTGTCCAGCACTTGTTGTGCATAGTCTTTGGGGGTTCCACCCACCGCGTCGCGCGGGACGATGAGGTCGAAGCCGGCCTGAGTGACATGCCCGGCGGTGTGGGTGATCGCCAGATTCAGCGAAACGCCGACCAGGATGATGGTCTTCACCTCCCAACCCTTGAGCACGGGCAGCAATTCGGAGTCGAGCGTGGGGAAAAGACCGTGGTGGCGCGGTAAGACGAAGTCGGTCGGTGCCAGCAGTTCGGGAAGGACCGTCGTGGAGGCACTTCCGGGAGCCCACTGCGCGGTTGCCGGACCCAGCGCCCGCCAGAGGCGTGCCGTCCCGGTCGGTCGGCCGCCGAGGTTGCCCTCGTAGGTTGCATGCACCACT
This sequence comes from Mycobacterium sp., assembly GCA_049589475.1. Taxonomy (GTDB): domain Bacteria; phylum Actinomycetota; class Actinomycetes; order Mycobacteriales; family Mycobacteriaceae; genus Mycobacterium. Next base: position 4,583 of record JBAWAV010000009.1, on the reverse strand, counting down.
TTCGCGCCGAATTCGCGGGCGGAATCAAGAAGCCGGCGCACACCGGAGACGAGGTCGGCGCTGTCGGCGGCCAAGGCGGGCAAGACCGACTCGGGGCCTAGCACACCGTTTTGGCATTCCACGCAAACAACGGCCGTGGTCTCGGGGTTCCATGGTGTCGGAGACATTCTCCAACCCTAAGCTATTTTTTGACACCCGTGACGAAAGTTTCGGTAGATCCCTTACAGAATATGAAGATTCGACTATTTCTCGCAGACAGACTCTAAGGTGGGATCGTGGAGATCCGCGCTCACATCGCATCTGGTAAACCGGCGCTGGTCCTTGCCCGAGCTGGTACGACGATCGACTTTGCCGAGCTCGAGAAGCGTGCCAATCGTCTGGCTCATTTCTGGTATGCGGCCGGACTTCGCGAGGGCGATACCGTCGCGGCAATACTCGAAAACAACGAACACGTCCACGCGGTGATGTGGGCGGCGCGGCGGAGCGGTCTCTACTACGCGCTGATCAACACTCACCTGACGGCCGCCGAGGCGGCCTACATCGTGGACAACAGTTCAGCCAGGGCGCTTGTCGGGTCACACGCGACGCGCAGCGTCTGCGAAGGCCTCGTTGAGCACCTGCCCGGCGGGCTACCCGACTTGCTGTTGATGGCCGACGACGATCTGGACGGATGGAATCGCTACCCGGAATGTGTTGCCGACCAACCCGAGACGCCGATCCCCGACGAACGCGAAGGTGATCTGCTGCAGTACTCGTCGGGAACCACCGGCCGGCCCAAGGGGATCCGCCGTGAGCTTCCGCATCTATCGCCAAGTGAAGCGCCCAACATGCTGATGCCGTTGATGAACGCTGTCGGAATCACCGGCGAATCGGTATATCTGAGCCCGGCACCGCTGTATCACACCGCGCCGTCGTTCTGGTCGATGGTCGTGCAGTCGCTGGGCGGCACCACGGTGGTGATGGAGAAGTTCGACCCGGAGGGCGCGCTCGACTGTATCCAGCGTTACGGCATCACCCACGGCCAATTCGTCCCAGCGATGTTCGTGCGGATGCTCAAACTGCCCGAGGCGGTGCGTAATTCGTACGATGTTTCCAGCTTGCAGCGGGTGGTGCATGCGGCTGCGCCGTGCCCGGTGGAGATCAAGAAACAGATGATCGCCTGGTGGGGGCCGATCATTGACGAGTATTACGCCTCTTCGGAGGCGGTGGGAGCGTCGTTCATCCGCGCGGAGGACTGGCTGGACCACCCCGGCTCGGTCGGCCGACCCCTGGTCGGGGTCCCGCACATTTTGGACGAGAACCGCCATGAGCTGCCGCCCGGTGTGCCCGGCGAAATCTATTACGAGGGTGGATATTCCTTCGAATACCTCAAGGACGACGCGAAGACGGCGGCGGCCCATGACGCGCACGGCTGGGTGACCGTCGGCGACATCGGGTACCTCGACGCCGATGGCTACCTCTATCTCACCGACCGCCGTCACCACATGATCATCTCGGGTGGGGTGAACATCTACCCGCAGGAGGCCGAAGATCTGCTGATCACCCATCCCAAGGTGCTCGACGCGGCGGTGTTCGGTATTCCGGATGACGAGATGGGTCAGGCGGTCAAGGGCGTGGTGCAGACGGTCGATCCGGCCGACGCCAACGACGGCTTCGCCGCGGAGCTGTTGGACTGGCTGCGAAACCGGTTGGCGCACTACAAGTGTCCCCGGTCGCTGTCGTTCGAGGCGCAGCTGCCCCGCACTGACGCCGGCAAGTTGTACAAGCAGCAGCTCGTCGGCAAGTATTCGCCGAGGGGATAGCCGATCAGCCCAGTTTCAGCGGAACCCGTTCGAGCGCAAATGTTTGCGCAGGAAAGAGGATCTGCGGTTCGTAACCGGGTTCTAACGAGAACTCCGGAATGCGTTGCAGCCACTCGCCGAGGATCAGCTTCAGTTCCATGCGGGCCAGGTGCGAACCCAGGCAGCGGTGCGGCCCGCCACCAAAACCCCAGTGTCGGTGCACCTTGCCGTCCATCACCACGTCGTTGATGGAGATCGCGTCACTGTCGTCGCGGTTGATGGCGCCGACGCACAGCCGCACCTGGGTGTCCGCGGGCAGGGTGACGTCACCGATGGTGACCTCTGCGGTGGTGACCCGCGGAAGCATCGGAGCGGGCGGCTCCAACCGGACAATCTCCTCGACGAACACATCGATCTGGTCGGGATCCTCGCGCAGCGCGGCGCGTAGTTCCTCATTCCGGGCGAGCTCGAGAAGAGCGCTGCTCATCGCCGCTGTGACGGTGTCCAGCCCGGCGAGCACGAACAGAAAGCTCAGCCCCATCGCCTCGGCATCGTCGAGGGGCTCCTCGCCGGTGACCACCTGAGACAGGATGTCCGGTCCCGGGTTGGCCCTCCGTTCGTTGATCGCCTCGGAGACGTAGGCGAGCAATTCCATTGCGGGGGTGAGGTCGGCGCCTTCGAGTGAGGGAGACTCCGCCAGCGCGATGACCGAGTCCTTCCATGCGATCAGCCGGTCGCGATCTTCCAGCGGCAGCCCGAACAAAGTCAGAAACACCTGTGACGGGTAGGGGATTGCGAGGTCGGCGACCACCTCGCACTCGCCCTTCGTGGCAATGTCGTCGACGATTTCGATCGCCTGCTTCTGCAGCGACGGCAGCATCTCGTTCAAGGTGTGTGGGCTGAAGAAAGGCTGCAGGATTTTGCGGAATCGGGTGTGTTCCGGCGGATCGAAGGAAATCGGGACCAGCGGCAGCGGTGCGCCCAGCACGTCGAAGGCCTTCTTCGACGAGAACAACTCCGGATTGCGCAGCGCGTCCAGCACGTCCTCGCGGTGTGACAAGTAGTACCAGCCGTCGATGAACACCACCCGCCCGGCATCGCGCACGGTCTTCCATCCGACGCCACGATCGGCTGCCATCGGTAGGCTCGCGAAGGAGAGTTCCGGCGCGCCAAGGGTTTCCACGTGTGCTCCTAAGGGTTAGAACGCCGACCGGTGCAAGCCACCGTCGACTTCGATCCAGCTGCCGGTCAGGTAGCCGGCAGGTTCTGAGCAGAGATAGGTGATGAGCGAGGCGATTTCGTGCGGTTTACCCATCCGCGCCGCGGGAACGCGGGCCTCGGTGAGCATGAAGTCGCGTCGCTCCTGCTCGGTGCTCGCGCCGAGGTGCTGCTCCAGGTAGGCCAGTGCGTTCTCGGTTTCGATCCAGCCCGGCGCGACGGTGTTGACCGTAATGCCGTGCTGGGCGTACTCGTCAGAGACCGTTTTGAGCAGGCCGATGGTAGACGGCCGACTCGTGTTGGCCACCGCATGGTGGATGTTGCCCGCCGGCTCTTTGGCAGTAGCGGACCCGATGTGCACGAAACGGCCCCACCCGGCGTCCTTCATCGCCGGCAGGACCGCCTGCAAGAGCAGGATCTGGCTCATCGTGTGCATCTCGAAAGATTCGCGGTAGACGTTCACGTCGGTGATGTCGGCGAAATCACCGGGGCGCTGGTACTTCGCCTGGCCAATGACGATGAGCGGGGGACCGTGCTGGGCGGTCACGTCCCGCACCGCATCGCCGAGTTGCTCCGCGTTGCCGACGTCTGCGCTGACACCGATAGCGGTGCCGCCAGCAGTGCGGATCGCTTCGACCGCGGCGTCGACGTCGGTCTTCGTGCGCGCCAACACCGCGACCCGCGCACCCTCGCCGGCAAGCTGTTTGGCGACCTCGAAGCCGATTCCCTTGCTGCCGCCGACGACCAGCGCCGAACGGCCGTCGATTCCGAAGTGCATCGCCGACTAGCCTCGCCGCACGTCCATGCCGGCGTCCACCTTGAGAATGCTTCCGGTGAACGAGCGGCCCGCGTCGCTGATCAGGAACAGGATGGCATTGCTCACGTCACGCGGCTCGATCATCGGGAAGTCCGGCAGCGCCGTCTGCATCGCATTGACCAGGTGCGGATTCTCCTCGATTACCTTGAACAGCGCCGGGTTCTCGGTGATCATCGGCGTCGCGCAGTTTGTCGGCGCCACCCCATTCACTCGGATACGTTCGGCGGCAAGCATGTTCGCGTAAGCGCGGACCAGGCCAGTGATGGCGAGCTTGGACATCAGGTAGGCGTCGGTTCCGCCACGACCGTCGGTGAGATCCAACAGCGCAATCATGGAACTGGTTGCGATCAGGTTGCCGCCCTCGCCGCGCTCCTTCAGGTGGGGAATCGCGATTTGAAAAGCGTTCCAGACGCCGATGAGCATGATGTCGAGACCGAGCCGTAACGCTTCGGAGGCGTCGCGCTCGTCGGCATTGGTCAACACCACGCCGGCGTTGGCGATGACGGTGTCGATGTGACCGAACTGTTCGACGCCCGCATCGAACGCCTCCTGCAAGGCAGCTTTGTCGCGGACGTCGGCTTTGCGGATCAGCATCTCCTGCCCGGTCTTTTCGACCAGGCGAGCGGTCTCCTCGAGGTCGTCGTAGGTGCCCAGCTTGTAGGGCACGACCTCGAGGTCCTCGCAGATGTCGACTCCGACGATGTTCGCGCCCTGCTCGGCACACATGACCGCGTGCGAGCGGCCCTGCCCGCGGGCGGCGCCGGTGA
>JBAWAV010000008.1:0-17315 GCA_049589475.1 Mycobacterium sp. | reverse complement strand
CATGGCTGTCGACGGCTACCCGGCCATTGCCGATCTGCGGGCCGCAGGCGCGCAACGAATCTGATCGGCGTGCTCGACCGGCGCCTGATGATCGGCTTGCCACTCGTCACGAGCCGGACGGGCCGATCACACGCCTGTGCAATTCCTCTGTGAGGACATGGATTTGGCGCGTCAGCTCGGTGTTGGTTTTGAGCTCCAGTTCCTGCGCTTCAAAGTCGTGGTCAGCTTTGGCCTGTTGGAACGCCGATTGTCGGTTCTGGCCGATCATGACGAACGTTGACAGGAAGATCGCTTCGAGTGAAACCACCAGAGTCAGTGTCGGCCATGGATTCTGTTCCAGAACGAGCATCCACACGGCGAAAAGGATCGCGTGGATCCAGACGAAGTTCATCGAACCGGCGAATGCGGTGATTCGATCGGCCAGTCGCAGCTGGATACTCTCGCGTCGTCTCTTCGCCTCATCGAGCACGGCTGGATGGTGAATTCGATTACTGCGTAGCAATCGGTGCGGAATGAGCTGAGGGGGATGGGTCGTAATCTTCAATTTCTCTGGGTCCATGGGGACTAATTCTGACAGTTCGTTGGTGCAACAACCGCCGGTATTTGGGTTTGAATGTTGCCTCGTACCCGCCGTAGGTTCCGGCATCGTGAACAAGAGGCGTTGCAGTAGATTCCGATGAGCCGGCGATGCACCTCGAAGGCCAAGCAGAGTTCTGCGATATCCCTTGGGCGAGAAAGGGATAGCCTGGTTCGTTTCTCTATTCGTTGCAGTCGGTAGCGCACGGTGTTGGGGTGACAACAAAGTCGTTGAGCGCAAACGACCAATGAGGCGTCGGCTTCCTGCCACATCCGAAACGTCTCGAATAGGACCTCGCGCTCGTCGTCGGGAAGGTCTCTAAAGCGGGCCAAAATCGTGTCGACCGATTTGACCATCACCTCGGGCGCAGCGAGTACAGCAGTGGCCAAGATAGTGCCGTCGAACACCGCGACATGCGAGGTGGAGTCAGCCCGACCCAGCAGCGTCATCTTGACGAAGTGCAGAGCCTGCGGCGCGTCGCGCAGATCGTCGAATCGAGCGCTGACTCCAACCCGGTCGACCGCCGTCCGAGATACCAAGGCGACAACCTGGTCGAATTGTTGCTCGGATTTGACGCAGACAATCCCGACCTGCCAATCGGGCAGGAGCTGCCATGCCGAATACACATCGAGGCTGCGCAACTTCGATTCGATCTTCGTCAGCGGCTCAACGTCATCGGAGCCAACGGCAGCTGCAATTACGACAAAGGGACCATGCTTTCGCAGCCTGAGGCGGCCGGCGACGAGGTCCAAACTAGAGTCGTCGCGGACCCGGCCTTCCAGCACTGCATCGATCAACGACGAGTGCCGCGAGGTGTCATCCAGTACTTTCAGTTGCTCGCGGTATCCGGCTGCATTCAACATCGTCGGCCCGCTATCTCGCGGGCGGGCGTGGGGACTTGCCTCGGGCGACGCTCAAGCGAGAACGTGATGACTTGACGACTACTAGAGTCGCCGCGCGACAAGCCCAGCACCATCGCCCGAGGGTTCATTTTTAGGGCCGAATGGATCTAGCACTAAGCAGATCCGGCATTGGACGGCTGGTCAATCGAAACCGCGCATGAGTTGCGTCAATTGGGCGCGGGAATTGATGCCCAGCTTGGCGAACGCATTGTGGACGTGGTTTTTCACCGTGTAGACAGAGATGTGCAACTGCGCGGCGACGGCGCGGTTGGTCACGCCTTTTGCAATGAGGTTGACAACGTTGAGCTCTGAGTCGGTGAGGCCGTCCCACCCCGCTTTTGGTCGCGGCCGGCTGACTATGCGCCGTTGCACACCCAACCGGCGCAACTCGCGGCCTACCCGGCGCGCGTCGGCTACCGCTTCGTGCTGCAGATAGGTGTCGAACGCGGAGTTGAGTTGACGGATCGCCTCGTCGGGGCGGTCGGTGCGGACAAGCTCACCGCCGGCGTCCTCGGCAGCTGCGGCGTAGAGAAGTGGCCGCGACGACGTGTGAAGCACGTCCGCGGCAGCCAGCAGTGCCTGGGCATCACTTTCGAGTATTCCGCGGGCATACTTGGCCACCCCAGTGAACAACGGGAATGCCGGGTGCTCACGCTCAAGCAGGTCAGTGGCCTGCAAGACACGCGCGCGCAAGCCGGCATCGCCGGCGGCAGAGGCCACCCGCGCACTCAAGATCACCCGATCTAAGACCTCGGGCCAGATTGGTGATTCGAACAGCGTGACGTCGCCGCCCAGCCAGCGCATCGCCTCATGGACGTCGTCGCGCTGCCACGCCGCCAGCGCCAGCACCTGCGTCGCTCCCCGACCTACCACTGATGAGCCAGTGGGGTAGGCGTTTTGCGCGTCATTAACCATCCGCTGCAACAACGTTCGGTCATCGGTACGCGCCGCCACCTCGGCCAGAATCACCATGCGGATCATGTCCAGCTCGGTCACTCCTGTCCGCTGTGGGGGCGGCAGGGATTCGATCGCGGCGCGCGCAGCAGACAACCGGCCCGCAGCGAGGTGGACAACCCCGTCCCACGTGGCCCAGATATCAAGGGCCATCGCGTTGCCGTCCCGGCGGGCTTGCTCTGTTCCGTCGGCGACCTGGGCCGCAGCGTCATCCAACCGGCCGACCACCGCCAGCAGCAGCGCGTAGTGCATTGCGGCCAAATCGTGAGCTGTGGTCACATCATTTGTGCGGGCGAGCGCGCAAAGCTCCTCGAGGCGACGTAGGACGCGGCCCGCATACCCGTCGCCACAGTCGAGCCAAGCGAGGGTGAGGTTGGCCATGATCGTGGCCTCAGGATCACCGGTCGATGCCGCGGCCGCGGCCGCCTCGTTGGCCGCCGCGCGCCGTTCCCCCCGCTGGTCGTGCTGCGCCAGGTTGTAGGCCAGCCACGCCAGATGCCGCGCCCGGGTGACCTCGCTGATGTCGGCCAACTGCAGCGCTCGACGATTCTCCGCGACGCGCCGCGGTGCATTGTGCTTAATGAGGGTCGGGAGGCGCAGCCGAATTTCGGCCTCCTCTTGGGGCGACGCCACCTCCGAGAGCGCCGCTGCGGCCAACTCTTCGGCTTCCTGGTAGCGGCTGGCCCGGTTGAGCAACTCCACCGTTTCGGCGACCAGTAGCCCGTGGTCGGCGTCATCGGCGGCCAACAGGTCCAACGCGCGCTTGCTCAACTCAGCGGCCGCACTGGCATCACTGTGGCCGACTGATTGCGCGGCTTGGCGCAGCGCGTCGATCGCCTCCCTGTCCCCGGGCTCGGCGCTGCGTGCCAGCTGGGTAGCCACCTCGGCGGGCGCCGCGCCCTTATCCAGCATGATCGACGCCGATTGGCGCTCCATCGCCCGGCGTAGCGACTGCGGCAACGACTGCCGGGTGGCTTCGCGCAGCAAGTCGTGCCGAAACCTCAACTGCTCATTGTCTTCGACGAGCAGATCCGCGCGCACCGCCTCCTCGACCGCCGACATCAACGACGCCGGCTGGCGTTCCAGCATCGCGGCCAGCAGACCAGCCGAGAACCGGTCCGGCAACACCGCAGCCACCCGCACCACCTGACCCGCACCGTCGGAGAGCAGGTCAAGTCGCTGCTGCATACCGGCGCCCAGCCGGCGCGGCAGCGCCTCTCCGCTGGCCACCGCTAACATTGAGCCGGCCCTCCTCGCCCAGACCCGCAACCAGCTCGCTGACCAGGAACGGGTTCCCGTGCGCCTTGGCAGCCAGATTCAGCAGCGAGTCGTCGGCGTTGGCCCGCACGGCGTCGCAGACCATGTCAGCGACCGCGCTCGGCGACATGGCGGCCAATCGCACGAATGTGGCGTTCGCGCGTTGCAGCACCGACAAGGTGTCATCCGCCGCCGTCCCGCCGGCCCCGGTGCGGGCGGTCAGAACCCACAGCACCGCCACATCTGTCCGCGTGGTCGCCAACGACCGCAGCGCCAACAACGTGGCGTTATCGGCCCAGTGGATGTCCTCCAGCACGATCGCCAGCGGGGTTTCCGCGGCCGCCGCCACAATCGCGTCGGCCAGATCGTGCACCACCCAGTAGCGCAAATCGGCCGAGCCGCCCAACCTGCGCAGCGCGTCGGCGTCTCCGACCGCGGGATTGGCGCGCAGGTAGCCATGAACAGCGAGAAAAACGGCACCGTCTGCTGATATTCGAACGCCTCGCCCAGCAAGGTACGGACCCCGCACCTGTCGGCCAGCGTTATCGCCTCAGTCAGCAACCGACTCTTCCCAATGCCCGGCGGGCCCTCGATGATCAGGGCCCCCGTGCCCTTGCACCAGCGCTTCAACCAGCGCGCCGATCACATCCAGCTCGCTTGAACGCCCCCGGATCGGCGGAATCACGTGCCCCTCGGCGCTGACGTCAGATCGGCCAGTTGAAGAGCCGTCTTGTCCACTCGCTCGCCCTTCATTCGCCGCGCATCGCCACTGCGACGCGACCCAGGACCCGGACGCTGATTTTCGCGCGAGTGTTCGTTCTGAATATACGATCGCGACCCCACGCGCGCGTCCACAACATCTCGGCTCCGCCCACTAGCTGACATCGACGGCAACCCCGCAGTTCGCTTTGATTAACCACTCACAACTCCCCGGTGACCGGGCATAAAGTCTCGGAGTATGAGCGCGGTATCGCACGCCGGCGGGGTCCGGCACGGCGCCGAACCCGATCCGCACATCGTCGAGCTCAGCAAGCTGATGCTGGCTCGTGCCCCCGAGCTGGGCCAGGCGCTGGCTGATCGGCTGTTCCGGGAGATCGACGCGTACCGCGACGGCACCGTGGTCACGAAGGACGAAGTGGCTGCAAGTTGCGAGGCAAACCTGACGTTTGTCTTCCACTCGCTTTCGGCGCACGGCGACGTCAATGTGTCGCCTGCCGAGAACGTCGGAACTGCACGCGCGCTCGTCGGGTTGCCGTTGCCGGCGGTGATGACGGCCTACCGCATCGGGTTCCGGTTCATGTGGGAGCAGACCCTCGCCGGCGGGCGCGCCGCGGGTATACCCACCGAATCGATTCTGGACGCCACCGCACGCGTCTTTCTTGCCCAGGACACCTTCACTCAGGCGATGGCCAGCGCCTACCGCCAGCAGCTGACGGCACAGATCCTGGAGCAGGAGGAAGAGCGGTCGGCGTTGGTCGAGGCGTTGCTGTCTCGGCGGATAACCGACACCCAAAGCCTCTGGGAGGCAGCCGATTTGCTCCGGCTGCCCACCACCGGACCATACGTCGTCGTCGCAGCCGAGTTACCGGCGATCGGGAAACTGGGCTTGCCCGCGATCGAAAACAAGCTCGCCACGCGCGATATCCGGTCGGCGTGGCGGCTGCTGCCGGACTTACATGTCGGCATCGTCCACGTGCGGATACGCGACACCGTCAGCAGTCTGATTTCGGTGCTCCGCCAGGTCGCAACGGTCCGGGTCGGCATCAGCCCGCCGTTTCATGATTTGGCCGAAACCAGCGAGGCGCTGCGATTCGCCCGGCTCGCGGTCACCGGGAAGCCGTCGCCCGACTCGCTGGTCACGGTCTTCGACGACACCCCGCTTGCCGTGGCGGCGGTCAGTGCCCCTGAGGTCATGACGAAGATCAGATCGACGGTGCTCAACGGATTGAATCAGCTGCCGCCCGCCGAACGCACGATCCTGCTCGACACCTTCCGAGCTTGGTTGCAGGAGGGCGGCTCCGCTAACGACACCGCGACGAAGATCTTCTGCCATCCCAACACCGTGCGGCACCGCCTTCGCCGCATCGAGGAGTTGACCGGCCGGTCACTTTCGCGACCCGTAGACATCGCCGAACTCTGTCTGGCCTTCGAAGTCGAGCAGCGCCTGCCCTGACCCCGCTAGGTCACGCCGTCAGCCGGTGGCGAACCTGAAACGCGCTGATGACGTCCACGATGCCGATGGCGATCAGCCACCAGCCGGCGACCAAGGTCAGGATCGCGATCGAATCGAGCGGGGAGATGATCAGCACCCCGCCGCCGATAACGATGATCACGCCGGAAAGAACCTGCCAGCCGCGCGCGGGTAGGTGATCGAAGGACAGCGCCGCAGCGAGCAGAGTCACCCCGCGGAACAGCCAGCCGATACCGATCCAGAGGGCCAACAGCAGAATCGACTCAAGTTTGTCGCGAAAACAGAAGAACCCCAGGACCAGCGACACCACGCCGGTGAGGAACGAGAGAAGTCTCATTGCGGCGCCGGCGTGCGTGCCGAAAGCAGCGAACACGTACCCAATTCCGGACACCACCAAATAGATACCGAACAGGACACCGGCCACCAGAAGTGTCTTGCCCGGCCAGGCCAGGACGATGACACCGAGTGCCACGCCCAGGACGCCGATCAGGAGCAGCAACTGCCACGTGTTACGAGCAAGTTGGTGCAGCGGACCCTCGAAAACGGTCTTTTCGCTTGTTGTCATGCCAGCACGATAGTTCGCGGCCGACGCGAAGCCGTTGTTCCTGGCGACACAAATAAGCGCCTGACAAAGGGGGCACGAACAATGCCGGGCCGAGGCCGCGGCTGCAGACGGCTGGTCCACGGTCAGCAGCCCGCGCATATCGCGGCGTTTTATCGCCGGAAGACAACGATGCGCCGGAAGTTGGTTGGTTTGCGACGTCGCTGTGCCGTATTGGTCTAGCTACATTTCCTGACGAACGCAACGCGGCGTTTGATCAGCTGAACTGAATAGCCCGAATCAATCGGTGCAACAACCTATCTCAACTATTCCGCTCCGCGGAGGAAATGCGAGCCACTGATGATCACGACCTGCCTAACCCTCGCCGGGATGATTGCCTTCGTCCTCTTCCCGCTGTTCATCCCGGTCACCGTCCACGCTGTCCACGCTGTCCGGTCCTGGCGCCGGACCTCGGCACCGGCTCGCACGGCCAGCCACTCACGGCTTATGCCAGCCCGTCGCCTCGCGGTTGCCGCCGCCTGATATCTCCCGCCGAAACCCCCACTGGGGCCGCGCCTTTCGGGGTGCGGCCCCGACTTATTTCGGCCTCAGAACCGCCGCACCGTACCAGTGGCAGGCGAGCAACGCCAGTTCTACGTCGAGCCGATCGACGCCAATCTCCCGACCGCGTCGCGCGACGGCGCGGCCCACCCGATACTTCACCGAATTGAAGTGCAAATTGAGCTCTTCAGCGGCCGCCTTGTAGCTGGCACCGCAACCCAGGAACACGCGCAGCGTGTCACGCAGCCGTGCGTCGTTCTCGTCATCGGTCGCCAGGTCCCCAAGTACGGTAGCCACCCAGTTGCGGGTGGCGGCCACGTCGTCGCCAAGACGCGCTACCACGGATAACCCGGGGTCGGCCGCCGAGATCACCGTCGGCTCCGGCCGTTTGGCTATCACCGCCACGCTGCGGGCGATCTCCGCCTCCCGGTGGGACTGACGAAAACCTTCGACGCCGTCAGCCATCGTCCCAATTGCAACACTCGGGGAACCCGGTCGTGCGAGCGCGAACTGGCGAACGTTGGTCGGAGCCTCAGCCGCCGCGGCACGATACGGCAGCCAGCCCCACCCACACGTTCGATCGGCGGCAACAAAGATCGGGGCGGCGGCGGCACCGGCGGATTCGCCCAATTCGCGCAGAAACCGTTGCAGCCGCGCAAGTTCGTCGCCGTCGGCACTTACGTCCGGATACCACAAGACGAGGCCCAGATGGTGCCAACGCAGCGGATAGCGGATCGAGGTGGTTGCCGCATCGACGTCGACCGTCTTGTGTGCGGCCAGGACCTCCCGCACTCGCAGGGCCCGAAGGCTGTTTTGGTTCTCCAGCCAGTGTTCGCGTTCGTCTTCATAGACGGCGACGACCTGCTGCGACATCCAGTCGATGTACTCGAACAACGTGGCAGTGATGGCCTCGATCACGCCGACCCTCATCGGCCCCGGAATCTCGACCGCGTGCAATTCGGCGAAAACGAGCTCATTGATCCGGCGCTGACCGAGTCGATACGCACGAACGAGCGCGTTGACGGGCATCCCTTGCTGTGCCAATCGCCGGGCGTACTCTAGGGCCGCGGTGGGCGCCTCGACACGCTCCACGGCAATGTCATAGCGCAGCGCGTGCAGGACGGTGTCCACGTTTCCCTCAACGCTGGCGCCGAGCAGCTCCATGAGCCGAGCATCGCCGCGTAGGTCGGGGATCTGATCCTCAAGGGAACGAAAGATATTCGACGACACGTCTGCCAACCGAGCGTGCAATCGATCGGCGGTTTCAGCGACGTATCGGCTGACCTCAACATCCTCGTCAACACGCGCTTTTGTCACCACCATCACGGTAGACCTCGGTCTGACGGCCGGTCGGCGATTCGCCCACGTCAACCATTGTCTTCAGGCAACAACAGCAACGCGAACGTTAGTCGTATGACGACTGTCTCTTCGACGCAGTCATTCCTATCGTTACCGCCATTCTCGATCCAAACCTTGGCCAGAAGGAGCGAAGACAATGGGATTCATCAAGCCCTATCTTCCGGACGTCGATCCGGATACCTTCCTGAAGAAGCCGCTGATGGAACGGATGCGGATCCTCGCCACCGATTGGGCCGAAAACGGCTTCGGCTCACCCAAGATGATCCACACCGTCTACATCGTGAAGCTGGTCATCTTCTTCGCAGTGGGCGGTATTGCCGTCGCGACGCTGACGTCGGGACTGCCCGCCTTCTGGCATGTCACCGAATGGTGGAACCAAACGATCGTCTACCAGAAGGTCATCCTGTGGACCGTACTGCTGGAAGCTATCGGAGTGGCCGGCTCTTGGGGGCCGTTGGCCGGCAAGGTCAAGCCGATGACCGGCGGCATCCTGTTCTGGGCCCGCACCGGAACCATCCGGCTGCGCCCGTGGAAGTGGATGCCATTCACCAACGGCGACCGGCGCACCCGGTTCGACGTCGGGGTTTACCTGGCGCTGCTGGTCAGCCTGGCCGTCGCGCTGCTCTTACCGGGGGTGCACAGCGACTCGCTGTCGAAGGCATTGCCGGCCAATATATCCGGGCTGGTGAACCCCTCCCTCCTGGTCGCGCCGATTGTGCTGCTGGTGCTGATCGGCTTGCGGGACAAGACGATTTTCCTGGGCGCTCGTGGCGAGCAGTACTTGCCGGCGATGTTCTTCTTCGCCGTGCTGCCGTTCGCGAACATGATCGTTGCGCTCAAGATCATGATCGTGGTGGTGTGGGTCGGTGCCGGCTTCTCGAAGTTCGGTAAGCACTTCTCCAACGTCATTCCGCCGATGGTCAGCAACACGATATTCGCGCCCAAATGGGTGAAGCGGGCGCATTACCGCGACTTCGGGCACGACATGCGGCCGTCCCGGCTCGCCGACTTCATGGCACACGTCAACGGCACCACGGTCGAAATCGCCGCTCCGCTGATCCTGCTCTTCTCCACCAACAAGTGGGTGACGTTGGCTGCGACGCTGCTGATGGTGGGTTTTCACCTGTTCATCATCTCGACCTTCCCACTGGCGGTGCCGCTGGAATGGAATGTCGTGTTCGCCTACACCACGGTCTTCCTGTTCCTCGGCTTCCCGAACTGGAACGGATACGCTCCGTGGGACATGTCGCCGTCCTGGTTGGCACTCATCATCGCCGCCGGGCTGCTGTTCTACCCCGTCCTGGGCAACCTGCGGCCGGACAAGGTGTCCTTCCTGCCCTCGATGCGGCAATACGCCGGCAACTGGGCGTCGGCGGTGTGGACCTTCGCGCCGGGCGCCGAGCAGAAGCTGGACCGGGTTACCCGCACGGCGTCCAATCAGATCGACCAGTTCATCGCGGCCGGCTACGAGCCGAAGTGGGCGGAGATCACTCTGCAGAAAACGACAGCGTGGCGCAGCATGCATAGCCAGGCGCGCGGTCTGTACTCGTTGTTGTTGACCCATCTGCCCGACATCGACGTCCGGACGGTCCGGGAAGGCGAGTTTGTCTGCAACTCGCTGATCGGCTTCAACTTCGGCGACGGCCACCTGCACAATGCAGACATGATCAACGCCATTCAGCGCGAAGCCGCCTTCGAGCCGAGCGAGTGTGTCATCGCCTGGGTGGAGTCCGAGGCCTTTGGCAGCGGGGTTCAGCACTACCAGCTGATCGACGCCGCGCTCGGCGTCATTGAACGCGGCACCTGGAAGGTGGCCGACGCGGTCGCCGAACAGCCCTGGCTGCCCAACGGGCCCATTCCGCTCGAGGTGAGCTGGTCACTGCGTGGCACGAAGCTCGAAGACCAGGATCACGGTCACGGAGCGCTGGCATGACGACCGCAGTGGTGGTCGGCGGCGGGCCCAACGGGCTCGCGGCCGCCATAGCCATAGCCGCCGAAGGCGTTTCGGTCACCGTGCTCGAGGCCGCCGATGAGGTCGGCGGCGGTGCCCGCAGCAGCGAGGCCATCCTCCCCGGCCTGGTGCACGACCACTGCTCGGCGATCCACCCGATGGCCGTCGGGTCGCAATTCCTCAGCCGCTTCGGTCTGGACCGCTACGGCCTCACCTGGCGGTGGCCCGAGATCGATTGCGTGCATCCCCTCGACGACGGCACCGCCGGCGTGCTGTACCGCTCGGTGGAGCAGACCGCGGCCGGCCTCGGTCGCGACGGGTCTCGATGGCAGCTCGCGTTCGGCTACCCGGCCGCTCGGTTCGACGCACTCAGCGAGGACATCATGCGGCCCCTGCTCCGGTTCCCGCACCATCCGCTGATGCTGGCCCGGTTCGGGGCACCCACCGTGCTCCCCGCGTCGACGTTCGCCCGGGTGTTCCGTACTGAGCAGGGGCGGGCTTTGTTCGGCGGCGTTGCGGCGCACGCCTTCCGGCCGTTGCACTACCCAATGACTTCAGCCATCGGGATGGGCATCATCGCGGCCGGCCACCGGCACGGCTGGGCGGTAGCCGAAGGCGGATCGCAGTCGATCACCAACGCGATGGTCGCGCTCCTGACCGACCTCGGCGGCAAGATCGAGACCGGTGTACCGGTCCAAACGGCGTCGCAGCTGCCGCCGGCGGATGTCACGCTATTCGATCTGGCGCCGAGCGCGGTCGCCGGCATCCTCGGAGACCGTCTCCCCCGTCGTATTTCCCGTGCCTTCAACAGGTTTCGCCGCGGTCCGGGTGCGTTTAAAGTCGACTTCGCCGTCGACGGTGGTGTGCCCTGGACCAATCCGGACGCCCATCGGGCCGGCACCGTGCACGTTGTCGGGAGCTACTCCGAACTCGCCGCCACCGAGCGTGAGATCCACGCTGGGCGCTTGCCCGAGCGGCCGTTCGTACTGGTCGGTCAGCAATATCTGGCCGATCCGCAACGGTCGGTCGGCAATGTGCACCCGGTGTGGACTTACGCGCACGTGCCCAACGGCTACAGCGGTGACGCGACCGAGGCGATCATCGCCCAGATCGAAAGATTCGCACCCGGTTTCCGGGAACGCATCGTCGGCTCCGCAGTTCGCTCGACCACACAGATGGCCGCCTACAACCTCAACTATGTCGGCGGCGATATCATGACCGGCGCCAAGGACATTCGCCAGCTGACGTTCGGGCCACGAATCACGTTGTCGCCATACACCATTGGGTTGCCCGGCATGTACGTCTGCTCGGCGGCCACCCCGCCAGGACCCGGCGCACACGGCATGTGCGGAGCCAACGCCGCCACGCTCGCGCTTGGCTACCTGGCGCGGCGGCGCTGACGACATCTACGAAACCTTGGGTATTCGAAGATTCCGCCTGGGACACTTTGCGTCACATCGCTTCACCGCTAGAGGATTGGATGGACATGACGCGACCGATCAACCCCAAGAACCTCATCGCCGCCGCTGTGCTGGCCGTCGCGGGATTGATGACCAGCGGCGTCGGTGTCAGCAGCGCCGACACGATTCAGACCGAGGGCAACTACCCGAGCCGAGAGGCCTGCCAGAACGCCGGCCCGGGCGTGAAAGCCACGACGCCTGGGAACTGGAACAACTTCTGGTGCGTCCCGGATCGTTTGGCTGCCGGTAACTGGCGGTTGGTTCTCAGTAACTGAGGGTCACTACGAGTACGTGTAGAAGCCCTCACCGGTCTTGACGCCGAGATTGCCCGCATCGACATAGGCCTGCAACAAATCTCGCGCGCTCGTCGGCAAGTGCGGGAACTCCTGCGCATAGTGCTTTTCGATGTCGAGCGCAACGTCAAGACCGACGAGGTCCATCAATTGGAACGGCCCGGCCTGCACACCCAGGTTGAGCCTGAACATGCCGTCGACGTCCTCGGGCCGGGCCACCCCCTCGGCGACCACAGCCAGTGACTCGCGCTTGATCGCGGCCCATACCCGGTTGAAGATGAAGCCGGTGCACTCCTTTCGTGCTTCGAAGGGGTACACACCGAATTCGGGCAGCACGGTCAGCAAGGTGTCGAGCAGCCCCCGGTCCGTGTCGCCGTCCGACATCAGGTCGAGGGCGTTGATTTCCGGTGGCATGTAGAAGTGCGTGTTGCATAAACGCGTTCTGTCCCTGATATTTTCAGCCATCAGACGCGACGGGTATGACGACGAGTTGGTTGCGAAGATGGTGTCCGACGGGGCCAGTTGGTCGATCTCGCCCCACAACGGAATCTTGATGTCGAGTTTCTCGGGCGCGGATTCCACCGCAAGCCAGGCGCCGTCCAGCGCGTCGGCGAGGGATGTCGTGGCCATCGCGATGCCCGGCTCACCGAAGCCGCGGGCCTCAACGACTCCCGGAAGGCTCTCGTCCACATAATGTGTCGCCGACGCCAACTGTTCCTCGCGCCGAGCGTAAATTCGCACGGTCCCGCCGCGGCTGGCGAACATCAACGCAATACGCCGGCCTAGCGTTCCCGCCCCGATCACCGCGACCGGCCGGCGCCGGATGTCATCGAAGGTGTAAGTGTATGAACCAGTCACCCTGGCATATTAATTCGAGTCAACCTCGTCGCCACTGTGGCGCAACGACAAATAGGGGCCAATCGTTGTCCGCTACAGACGAACGTAATCGGCGGCGGGACCTCACCGGGGCGTGCGCTTAGCGAGGTAGTACTCGTGCCTGCGGGTGCCGTCGACCGTGTAGCTGATCGCCTTCTGCACGCCTTCATGGTCGTACTCCACCCAGCGCTCCGTGCGTTGGCGCTCGAACTCGGTCCAGGACGGCACGGTGAACCGCTCGAGGAGCATGTCGGGTTGCCCGACACTGTGATACAGCCGCCAACTGTGGCCACCGGTTCGCAGCCGTGACCGCCGGACCGCGCTCATCGCGTCGACGAAGTCTTCGTGGTTGTCCTCCGCCACCTGGTACCAGACGGTGACCAGCACCGGTCCGTCGTTCGGGGATGGCTCGAACACCAGCACCGGCGACGGCCACGCCGTGGAAATGTCGACGCTCAGCTTGCCGGTGCACGGTCGCAGTGGATACACGGCGACGCTGAGGGCAACAACACCCAGAGCCGCGGCAGAGTCGAGCAGCGCGGTGTCAAGCCCCGCCCCGGTGGCGACGGCACCCCAGAAATACGAGCCGATTGCTTGCGATCCGGTGGCGACAAGCAAATAAATCGCCAGCCCACGGGCCCGAACCCATTGCGGCAACGACAACTGCGCTGCCGCATTCAACGTCGTCAACGTGATCAACCAGGCCGTCCCGGACAGCGCCAACATGGGCAGCGCCGCCGTGAACGGCAGCCAGACCACCGCCAGCGGCGCCGTGCCGAATACCACCGCTGACACCGCCATCAGCGCGTTGTCGGACACTCTGCGGTGCAACGGTGTGGCGACCGCGACCGCGAGTACGGCACCCAAGCCGATGGCCCCCAGCGCCACACCATATCCAGCGGCCCCCAGATGCCATCTGTGCGCGGCAGCCACCGGTAGCAGAGCCAACAGAGCCGAGGCAGGAAACAGGAAAAGCGCTGCGCGCGAAAGGATTCTGCGGAAAACCAGACTATTGCCGACATACTGCACGCCGGTGACGATGGCCTGGCCGAAGTGCTCTCGCTCGAGTGGCGCGTATTGCTTGGGCCGCTGCCAGGCGCGGAGAACCACGATGATTCCCGCGAACGATACCGCGTTGAGGGCGAAAACCGCTGCGGGCCCGGCCAATGCCACGACCACGCCGCCGATCGCCGGTCCAATCGCCCGGGCCGCATTTCCCGAGACGCTGCCCAGCACCGAGGCCGCCGGGATCTGCTCCCGCGGGACGACTTCGGGCTGAATCGCCTGCCAGGCCGGTGCGGTCAGCGCGGAGGCGCAACCGATGGCCATGGTGAACAGCAACAGCGATGTCGGGCTCAGGCGACCCAGGTAGGCCAGCACGGCCAGCGCCAGCCCCACCAGCACGGCATACGTCTGCAGAAACATCAGCAACCGCCGCCGGTCGAACAGGTCGGCGAGCGCGCCCGCGAACAACCCCAGAACAAGCGTCGGCCCGAGACTTGCGGTCTGGACCAGCGCCACGATGACGTCGCTGCTGTGCCTTTCCACCAGGAACCATTGGGCCGCAACGCTTTGCATCCACGTCCCGATGTTGGACGCAAACTGTGCGATGAACAGATTGCGGTACAGGGAACTGCGCAGTGGCTCCCACGTCGACGGTTGACTGTCGTCCGTGTGCTCTTGCGCTTCCATCACCACTGGCCCAGCTCCCGACACGACTCGTGGCTACCGCCGCCCCAACGACATTCGATGACCCAGAGGATATCGCTGGTCAGCGGTGCTTACAGCAGTGTGGCCTGTTCCGGCTGCGGCTGGGCCGGCTCCAGCAGCTCGGGCCCGTTGTTCCGCACACTGTTGACGAGCGTTGAGATCTCCCGCATCTCGATACCGTCGATGCTCGGCGGCGTGGCCAGAAAGTCGAGATCAGCCGGCACGTCGGGGTCCAGCCAGCGATCCCAGTCGCCCTCGGCGACGATCAACGGCATCCGGTCGTGGATCTCGGCCAGCTCGCCGACCGCATCGGTGGTGATGATCGTGCAACTCAACAACGGGGTCGCGGACGGACTGCTCGGGCTCTTCCATACCGACCACAACCCCGCCATGAACAGCAGCTCTCCGTCCAAGCGGTGCATGAAGAACGGCGTCTTGCGGGATTTCTTGCCCGAATCGGTGTCGGCGTTGGCCCGCCATTCGTAGTAGCCGTCCATCGGTATGAGGCAGCGCTTGGACTTCGCGCTGGATCGAAACGCCGGTGACGTGGTGACCTTCTCGGCGCGGGCGTTGATCAGCAGCGGGCCCTTGGACTCCGGGGCAGCGTCGGCCCCGGCCTTCGCCCACGGCGGAACAAGTCCCCACCGCATCGACCGGACCCGCCGGGTCGCCTGGTCGTCGGGCTCGTCATGCCGCCGGACCACGGTGGTGATGGTGGTGGTCGGTGCGACGTTGTAGTTCGGGCCCGCCGATTCGGCAGAGCGGGACTCGTTGATCGCCTCGATTTTCTCGGCCAGCGTGGCCGGATCGGTCGTGACCGCGAATCGTCCACACATGACTCCATGGTGGCAGAACGGACAGACAAGAGATGATGGACCAGTGAGCACCTGGTCCGCACCGTCCACGACGACGCCGGTATCGGCGACTGTGACGGTGCCGGGCTCCAAATCTCAGACCAACCGGGCGCTGGTGCTCTCGGCGCTGGCCGCCACGCACGGCGGCGTCTCGACGATCAGCGGCGCGCTGCGTAGTCGCGACACCGACCTGATGATCGGCGCACTGCAGACGCTCGGACTGCGGGTCGACGGATCGGCTGACGAGCTCACGGTCGGCGGGACGATCTCGCCGCCGTCGCAGGCTCAAATCGACTGCGGCCTGGCGGGCACGGTGCTGCGTTTCGTCCCGCCATTGGCCGCGCTCGGCCGAGCGACGGTGACCTTCGACGGCGACGAGCAGGCCCGGGTCCGGCCGATCGCGCCGTTGCTCAACGGGCTGCGCGGTCTGGGCGTCGACATCGACGACTGTGCTGGCCTGCCGTTCGAAGTACGCGGGGCCGGATCGGTCGCCGGCGGCGCGGTAAAGATCGACGCCTCGGCCTCGTCGCAGTTCGTGTCCGGCCTGCTGCTGGCCGGGCCGTCATTCTCCGACGGCCTGACCGTGCAGCACGTCGGCGCGGCGTTGCCGTCGGCGCCGCACATCGCCATGACGGTGGCGATGCTGCGTCAGGCGGCAGTGGCCGTCGACGACACCGTGGCCGATCGTTGGCAGGTGCAACCCGGTGTCGTCGCGGCGCGGCACTGGCACATCGAGCCCGACCTGTCCAACGCCGTACCGTTCATCGCCGCGGCTGTAGTCAGCGGAGGCGTTGTGCGGATCACCGGTTGGCCGGAACACAGCATCCAGCCGGCCGATGCGATCCTGAGCATCCTCTCGCAGCTGAATTCTGTTGTGAAACATACTGATTCGTACCTCGAGGTACGAGGTCCCCAGTCCTATCCGGGGTTCGACGTCA
Organism: Mycobacterium sp.; assembly: GCA_049589475.1. GTDB lineage: Bacteria > Actinomycetota > Actinomycetes > Mycobacteriales > Mycobacteriaceae > Mycobacterium. Next base: position 891 of record JBAWAV010000008.1, on the reverse strand, counting down.
ACCTGCGTGACGTCGGTGAGCTCACCCCGTCGGTGGCGGTGCTCGCGGCGCTGGCAGCCCCGGGCTCGGTCTCCCGGCTGTCCGACATCGCGCATCTGCGCGGGCACGAGACCGATCGCCTGGCAGCGCTGTCCACCGAGATCAACCGGCTGGGCGGCGACTGCCGGGAAACCCCCGACGGCCTGGAGATCACCGCGACGCCGCTGCATGCGGGCACCTGGCAGTCCTATGCCGATCACCGGATGGCGACGGCCGGCGCGATCGTCGGACTGCGGGTCGCCGGCGTCGAGGTCGACGACATCGAGACCACCGCCAAGACCCTGCCGAATTTCCCGCGAATGTGGGCCGACATGCTCCGGGAGCCGTAGGTTGCGGCCCCGCGACTACGACGAGTCCGACGTCAAATTCCGGTCCGTAAAGGGTTCGCGCCCGCGGACCAAAACCCGCCCGGAGCACGCCGACGCGCAGCAGGCGATGGTGGTCAGCGTCGACCGCGGCCGTTGGGGGTGTGCGCTCGGCGGCGACGTCAACCGCCACGTGACCGCGATGCGGGCACGGGAACTGGGTCGCACACCGATCGTCGTCGGCGACGACGTCGACATCGTCGGCGATCTGTCTGGTCGCACCGATACGCTGGCTCGCATCGTGCGGCGCGGCCCGCGGCGAACACTGCTGCGGCGCACCGCCGATGACACCGATCCCAGCGAGCGGGTAGTCGTCGCCAACGCCGATCAACTGCTGATCGTGGTGGCGCTGGCCGACCCGCCGCCGCGCACCGGGCTGGTCGACCGGACACTGATCGCGGCGTACGCCGGCGGACTGTTTCCGATCCTGTGCCTGACCAAGACCGATCTGGCGCCCGCCGAGCCGTTCGCCGAGCAGTTCGCCGAC
>JBAWAV010000007.1:0-10811 GCA_049589475.1 Mycobacterium sp. | reverse complement strand
CAGCCGAGCCCGCCGCGGTCGACGCACCGCCGCCGCCGCCCGAGGCACCCGCTCTCCCGGCACCCCCGGTGCAGGAAGTTGCGGCCGACGCGCCCGCACCGGACGCACCTCCGCCGCCCGCCGAGGACCCCGCGCCGCCGGCCCCAGCGCCGCAAGCCGAGACAGTCGAGATGACCGGACCGGCAGGCGGACCGCAGGACGTCCAACAGACCAACACGGTGGCGCAGTGGACCGTCGTACCGCAGGTGCCGAGCATCGACGCGAACAAGTCGCCGACCGCAGCGCCGCAGAACCTGGACCCGAGCTACCTCAAAGACGTGCTGAAGGCCATTCAGGCACAGAGTGTGACCGGGAATCCCGCGCTGTCGTCGCTCGCCTAGAGGGCGGGCGCTTCGCTCAGCGGTTGACGTCCGTGACTGGATGGACGTAGGGCAGATCGTCCGCAGGCAGCGGGAAGACCAGATCGCCGAACGGCGACAGCGCGCCGGTTCGGTCGGAGGCCAGTTCGCTCACCGCATGGTCGTCGGGGTCGGTCGTCGGCCAACCGTTGTCGACGTACCGGGTCTTCTGCGCCTTCTTGCCGTTGTCAGCCACGGCTCCATTCTGACAGGTCTCCGACGAACTTGACTGCCCGGCTCTCCGATTCCCGTCGTCACCCAGCACTGGATTACCGACCCGCTCGGCTGCTTTACGCTGGTCGGCAATGACCGAACACACCCCGGGCGTCCCGCTGGGGTCCTGGCTGGCCGACTTGCCCGACGAGCGGCTTATCCGTCTGCTGGAACTGCGGCCTGACCTGGCCCAGCCGCCGCCCGGCAGCATCGCCGCCCTTGCCGCCCGCGCCCAGGCTCGCCAATCGCTGAAGGCTGCCACCGACGAGCTGGATTTCCTTCGGCTGGCGGTGATCGACGCGCTGGTGGTGCTGCAGGCGGACACGGCGCCGGTGCCCGTCCCCAAGCTGCTCACGCTGATCGGCGACCGTGCGCCCGAAGCCGAGGTCCTCAACGCACTCGACGACCTCAGGGGCCGCGCCCTCGCCTGGGGCGACGGTGAGCTGCGGGTGGCGCCGGATGCCGGCGGCGGCCTGCCCTGGCATCCCGGCCAGGTGACCCTGGAAGACGCCTCGGTGAACCCGGATCAGATCGCCGAGCTGATCGATGGCCTCGACGACCCACAGCGGGAGCTGTTGGACCGGCTGCTGGAGGGCTCCCCATTGGGCCGCACCCGCGACGCCGCGCCCGGCGCTCCCGCGGATCGCCCGGTGCCACAACTGCTCGCGGTCGGGCTACTGCGGCGTATCGACGCCGACACGGTGATCCTGCCGCGCCATGTCGGGCAGGTCCTGCGCGGCGAGGAGCCCGGGCCGGTGCGTCTGGCGGCACCTGACCCGGTGGTGTCCACCACGACGTCCGTCGACGTCGACGCCGTGGCGGCAGGCGCCGTCATCGACCTGCTGCGTGAGATGGATCTCCTACTTGAATCCCTCAGCGCGGCACCGATTTCCGAGCTGCGCAGCGGAGGCTTGGGCGTGCGCGAGGTCAGGCGGCTGGCGAAGGCGACCGGCGTCGACGAGGCCCGACTGGGCTTGATCCTCGAGTTGGCCGCCGCCGCCGGCCTGATCGCCAGCGGCATTCCCGAGCCGCCACCGACCAGCGGCGATCCGCCCTACTGGGCACCGACCGTGACCGCCGACCGATTCGCCGAGGCACCCACTGCCGAGCGCTGGCATCTGCTGGCCACCACGTGGCTTGACCTGGCCGCGCGGCCGGCATTGATCGGTAATCGCGGGCCCGACGCGAAACTCTATGCCGCCCTGTCGGATTCGCTGTACTCGACAGCCGCCCCGCTGGACCGCCGTCTGCTGCTGGACATGCTGGCCCAGCTGCCGGCCGGCGCCGGGGTGGACAAGAACACCGCGTCGACGGCGTTGATCTGGCGCAGGCCGCGCTGGTCGAAACGACTCCAGCCCGGTCCGGTCGCCGACCTGTTGGACGAGGCACACCAGCTGGGCCTGGTGGGCCGCGGAGCGATCAGCACTCCTGGCCGCGCCTTCATCGGCGACGACGAGGCCGACGCCGTCAACGCGATGGCGCGCGCTCTGCCGACGCCGATCGACCACTTCCTGGTGCAGGCCGACCTGACCGTCGTGGTGCCCGGCCCGCTGGAACGCGACCTGGCCGAGCAGTTGGCGACGGTGGCCGCTGTCGAGTCGGCCGGAACTGCGATGGTGTACCGCGTCAGCGAGCAGTCCATCCGGCACGCCTTGGATGTCGGAAAAACGGCTGACGAATTGCATTCGCTGTTCACCAGGCATTCCAAAACACCTGTGCCGCAAGGCTTGACATATCTGATCGACGACGTCGCCCGCAGGCACGGGCAACTACGGATCGGCATGGCCGCGTCATTCGTGCGATGCGAGGACCCCACGCTGCTCGCCCAGGCCGCGGCCGGCGCCGAGCATCTTGGGCTGCGGGTGCTGGCTCCGACCGTCGCGATCTCGCAGGCGCCGATCAGCGAAGTGCTCGCGGCCTTGCAGAGCGCCGGTTTCGCCCCTGCCGCCGAAGACTCCACCGGAGCCGTCGTCGACATCCGGGCCCGCCGCGCGCGGGTCGCCGCGCCGCAGCGCCGTCGGCCGCACCGGCCGGTGTCCCACCCGAGCAACGAAACGCTGAGCGCGGTCGTCGCGGTCCTTCGCAAAGTGACCACGGCGCCGTTCGGCAGCGTGCGGATCGATCCGGCGGTGGCGATGTCGTTGCTGCAGCGAGCCGCCCGGGCACAAGAAACCGTGCTGATCAGTTATGTCGACGCGGCCGGCGTCGCCACCCAGCGGGTGGTCGCGCCGATCGCGGTGACCGGCGGCCAATTGATGGCGTTCGACTCGGCCTCCAGTCGCGCCCGCGAGTTCGCGATCCACCGCATCACGTCGGTCATGTCGGCCGAGGACGGATAATAGGACGCTATGCCTGACGGACCTTTGATCGTGCAGTCCGACAAGACGGTGCTGCTCGAAGTCGACCATGAGCTCGCCGGCGCTGCGCGTGCCGCGATTGCGCCGTTCGCCGAGTTGGAGCGTGCACCGGAGCATGTGCACACCTACCGCATCACGCCGCTGGCGCTGTGGAATGCGCGCGCCGCGGGCCACGACGCCGAGCAGGTCGTCGACGCGCTGGTCAGTTTTTCGCGCTACGCGGTGCCGCAGCCGCTGCTGGTCGACATCGTCGACACGATGGCCCGCTACGGCCGGCTGCAGCTGGTCAAGAGCCCCGTGCACGGCCTGACACTGGTCAGCCTGGACCGCGCGGTACTGGAAGAAGTGTTGCGCCACAAGAAGATCGCACCGATGCTGGGGGCCCGCATCGACGATGACACGGTGATCGTACATCCCAGCGAACGCGGCCGAGTCAAGCAGATGCTGCTCAAAATCGGCTGGCCCGCAGAAGATCTCGCCGGTTACGTCAACGGCGAGGCGCATCCGATCAGCCTGCGGCAGGATGACTGGCAACTCCGCGATTATCAGGAGATGGCAGCCGACTCCTTCTGGTCGGGCGGCTCGGGCGTGGTGGTTCTGCCGTGTGGCGCGGGCAAGACCCTCGTCGGCGCCGCCGCGATGGCGAAAGCCAGTGCCACGACGCTCATTCTGGTCACCAACACAGTCGCGGGCCGACAGTGGAAACGCGAGCTGATCGCCCGGACATCGCTGACCGAAGAAGAGATCGGCGAATACTCCGGGGAGCGTAAGGAGGTCCGGCCGGTCACCATCGCGACCTACCAGGTGATCACTCGTCGCACCAAAGGCGAATACCGCCACCTGGAATTGTTCGACAGCCGCGACTGGGGCCTGATCATTTACGACGAGGTGCACCTGCTGCCAGCGCCGGTGTTCCGGATGACCGCCGATCTTCAGTCCCGGCGACGGCTGGGGCTGACCGCGACGCTAATTCGCGAGGACGGCCGCGAGGGCGACGTGTTCTCGCTGATCGGCCCGAAACGCTATGACGCACCGTGGAAAGACATCGAGGCACAGGGTTGGATCGCCCCGGCCGAGAGCATCGAGGTGCGGGTCACGATGACCGACAACGAGCGGATGATCTACGCCACCGCAGAACCCGAGGAGCGCTACAAGCTGTGTTCGACGGCGCATTCGAAAATCGCGGTGGTCAAGTCGATCCTGAGTCGACACCCCGGCGAGCCGACCTTGGTGATCGGCGCTTACCTGGATCAGCTCGACGAACTCGGCACCGTGCTGGGCGCCCCGGTGATCCAGGGATCGACCAAGACCGCAGAACGCGAGGCGCTGTTCGACTCCTTCCGTCGCGGCGAGGTCAGCACGCTGGTGGTGTCAAAGGTCGCGAACTTCTCCATCGATCTGCCGGAAGCCTCTGTCGCGGTGCAGGTTTCGGGGACATTCGGCTCACGCCAAGAGGAGGCGCAGCGACTGGGCCGACTGTTGCGACCCAAGGCTGACGGCGGCGGGGCGGTGTTCTACTCAGTCGTGGCACGCGACAGCCTGGACGCCGAGTACGCCGCGCACCGGCAGCGTTTTCTTGCCGAGCAGGGCTACGGCTATGTCATCCGTGACGCCGACGACCTACTGGGGCCCGCCATTTAAACGGACGCCGCTAAAGCGACAGGATGGTCGCCGACGCGGTGCCGGGCGCGCCGTACACCTGCGCCAGGCCGACGCGCGGGTTGCCGGGAACCTGACGCTCGCCCGCCTCGCCGCGCAGTTGGCGGACCAGCTCATGCACCTGACGCAGGCCTGACGCACCAATCGGCTCGCCGTTGGCGATCAGCCCGCCGTCGGTGTTGACCGGTATCGAGCCGTGGATTTCGGTTGCGCCGTCGGCCAGCAGCTTTTCCTGCTCGCCGTCGGCGCACAGGCCGGTCTCGGCCATGTGAATCACTTCGTTGCCGGCGTCGGTGTCCTGAAGTTGAGCGACGTCGACGTCCTCAGGCCCGATACCCGCGGCCTCATAGGCGGCCTTGGCCGCGTACACGGTAGGCGAGACGTCCTCGTCCAGCGGGGCGAACGTGGCATGCACTTCGTAGGCGCCATAGGTGCGGGTGCGGATCTCGGTGGCGCGCACGTAGACCGGCTTGTCGGTGTACTTGTGCGCGATGTCGGCGCGACACATGATCACCGCGGCGGCGCCTTCGTCGGGCGCGCAGAACATGTACTGCGTCAGCGGGTAATTCAGCACCGCCGAGTTGAGGATCTGCTCCTCGGACATCGGCTTGCGGCGGAACGCATTCGGGTTCAGCGCGCCGTTGCGGAAGTTCTTGGCGGCAACCTTGGCCAGCGTGGCCTGAGAGATGTTGTGATCGTGGAGGTACTTGTTGGCCTTCATCCCGAAGAACTTCGTGGTGACGAACTGTCCGTTCTCGGCATACCACTGCGGCAGAGCCAACTTGGCGGGATCGTCGGTGAACGCGCCGCGCGGATGCTTGTCCAGCCCGATGGCGATACCGATGTCGTACTTGCCCAATCGGATGGTGTCGGCGGTCTGCTGAATGGCGCTGGCCGCGGTGGCGCAGGCATTGAAGACGTTGGTGAAGGTGATGCCCGTCAGCCCGACCAGACGAGTCACCGCGTCGGGGTTGGACACCTCGTGGCTGCCGCCGAAGCCGAACTGGATGTCCTTCCAGCCCACCCTGGCATCGGCCAGCGCGAACTGAATGGCTTCGGCGCCCATCTGCATGGCGGTCTTGTCGAACCTGCCGAAGGGATGCAGGCCTACGCCGATAATGGCTACATCGCTAGTCATGTCAGGCTCCTCCTGGTCGACTAAACGGGCTGGAACGCGAACGTGACGATCTCGTTGCCGTCAGCGTCAGTGGTGAACGGGATCATGGTGAGCTCGACCGACTGCCCGAACTTCAGCTTGGCCGGGTCGTTCTCGGTCAGCCGGCCCTCGACCCGGATCACGTCACCGAGTTGAACCAGGCCGACTCCGAAAGGCACGAAGTCATCGCCGGTCGGCCCGGCGTACGGCGCGCCCGGCGGGAAGCCCTGGGTGGTCCAGGCGATCAGGGTCCCGTCGCGCGGCAGCAGGTAATCCGACATCGCCGAACCGCTGCACCGGGGGCACAGATCCTGCACCGGAAAAGTGGTGGCGTTGCAGTCGCCGCATCGACTGCCGATCAGCTGCGGATTGTCGTCGGGCCAGGTAGAGATGCTGGGATCGATCGCCTTCTGCACCGAGGGTCCTCCATGGTCGGCCGACAAGATAATGCGCTCACCAAACCGTACAACAGCATTCGGCAAAAGCGGAAACCGCATTCTCATATTGGTCGAAGCGCCTGCCGAGCTGCCGTTTTCCCATCACCCGAGTCAAACTCTTCAGCCCGGCCGACGGGGTCGACCTTAGGTTCAATAACGTGCTCCCGGTGAGCAGCACGACCTGACGACACGAGGAGATGAGAATGACTGTCACGGTGACGCTGGAACTCAGATTCAAGCCCGAGGAGGTCGCCGCGGGGCGCGAGCTGATGGGCAGGGTGCTGCAGGACACCCGTGCGTTCGACGGCAATGTGCGAACCGACGTGCTTTTCGATGAGGACGACGAGGCGCATTGGCTCATCTACGAACTGTGGGAGACGGTCGAAGCCGACGAGGCCTATCGCGCGTTTCGCGCGGGCGAGGGCAAGATCACGCAGCTCCCTCCGCTGTTGGCCGCTCCCCCGGTGAAGGTCCGCTACATCACCAGCGACGTCTAGCCCAACGCCGGGATCACTTCGCGTTCAAACAGTTCCACGCCGGACCGGTCGTAGGCGGCCTCGGGGAAGTAGCAGATCACGTATTCGCAACCGAGGTCACGCAACCGTTGCAGCCGCTCGACCACTTGCTCGGGTGTGCCCACGGCCGAGTCCGGTCCGCTGGTTCCGCCGAGCATTGCGTCGGCCGCCGATTCGGGGACGTAGCCGATCAGCCGGTCGCGGATCCGCTGCATGCGGTCGTCGACGTCTTTCTCGCCTGTGCCGACAACCGCGTTGACGTTGACCGAGCGGACGATCGCGTCGAAGTCGGTGCCGACGTCGCGACAATGCCCGGCAAGGATTTCCGACTTGCGGGTGAACCCTTCGGGTTCACCGGTGAAGTTGGTGTATTGCGCGTACTTGGCTGCGATGCGCAGCGTCTTCTGCTCACCCCCGCCGGCGATCCACAACGGAATCCCACTGTCCTGCAGCGGTTTCGGAGACACGATCGCGCCGTCGACCTGATAGTGCTTACCGGCGAAGCTGACCTTCCCGTCTCGCCAGGCGTCGCGCATGATCTGGACGCCCTCGTCGAGTCGTCCGAGCCGCACACCGGCCGAGGGAAAACCGTAACCGTATGCGCGCCATTCGTGTTCGTACCAGCCGCCGCCGATGCCCATCTGGATACGACCACCGGAGATGATGTCGGCGGTCGCCGCTACCTTGGCGAGGTAGGCGGGATTGCGGTAGCTCATCGCAGTGCACATCTGGCCGAGTTTGACCCGCGATGTGGTGGCGGCGTAGGCCGACATCAACGACCACGCCTCGTGGGTGGCCTCATCGGTCGGCATCGGAACGGTGTGGAAGTGGTCGTAGACCCACACCGAATCCCATGCGCTGTCGTCGGCATAGGCAGCGAGGTCGCGCATCACCGCCCAGTGTTCGGCGGGGTCGATGCCGACGAGATCGAGTCGCCAGCCTTGCGGGATGAAGAATCCGAAGCGCATAAGTTGGGAGCCTAGCCGCGGGCCGAAACGCCGCGACGGTCTGGCAACATGAACCGCATGCGACTTTCCGGTGTGGGCGTGTGGAGCAGTCAACTTCGCTACGGAGCCCCGGCGGAATCCGCCGAAGCCGCAGCCGAACTGGACGAGCTGGGCTACCCGGCGCTGTGGATTCCCGACGTTGGCGGCGCGGTGTTCGACGCGGTGGAAAATCTGCTGGCCGCGACCACGCGCACGGTGATCGCCACCGGCATCCTGAATCTCTGGATGCACACGCCGGAGGATGTGGCGGCGGCGTATGCGCGACTGACAGGCGCCCACGGCGACCGTTTTCTGCTTGGTATCGGGGTCAGCCACGCTCCGCTGATCGACGCCCGCGAACCGGGCCGGTACCGCAAGCCGTTGGCCGCGACGGCCTCGTTCCTGGACGCTATCGATGCCACCGAGCAACCCGTGCCTGTCGACCGGCGAGTGCTGGCCGCGCTCGGTCCCAAGATGCTGTCGCTGGCCGCGAGCCGTGCCGGTGGCGCCCATCCGTATCTGGTCACCCCGAACCACACGCATCAGGCTCGCGAGCTGTTGGGCGAAGGACCGCTGCTGTTGCCCGAGCAGACCGTGATCCTGTGCGATAACGCCGACGATGCGCGCGAGATCGGCACCGGCTGGCTGCGCTCGTATTTAGCAATGCCGAACTATGCCAACAGCATGCTGCGCAGCGGCTTCTCGTCAGACGATCTGGCACAGGTCAGCGATCGGCTGTTCGACGGGATCATCGCCTGGGGCGACGAAGAGGCGATCCTGCGCCGGGTCTCGGAACACTTTGAGGCCGGCGCCGACCATGTCTGTATTCAAGCCCTGACGGCTGATCCGACGGCATTGCCCCGCGAGCAATGGCGTCGAATCGCCGCGGCCGTCAGCTAGCCAGTCACACGCGTCCCTGGGAGACGCGGGACCCGTTGTGCCCGCCTCTGAGCGACAACCGCGGTCGATGTCGGACCGACATGCGACGGTGCGGCAATGCATCAGCGCTCCCTTCGAGGCATCGAATTGCGTTACGTGCTCACCATGCACCTGGCCGTCCACGGTCCTGCGACCGTCGCCGATCTGATCGATGCCCTTGACTACCATGGCTTTTGCGTGCGAGGCCGGCCGTCGAAAGCCGTCTCCGATGCGATGCGGTGGGAGGTCGGGCACGGCCGAGTGCACCGACTCGGCCGCGGCCGGTATGGGCCCGCCTACATTCCGAGATCGACCGAATACCGGATCCACCGACGCGTGTTGGCCCTGCGAGCGGCCGTTGTCGCTCAGAGGCGGGCAGAAAGTGTGCCGCCTCCGGAGTGAGGCATACCGTAGAACCATGTCTTCCAAGCACACCCTGTTTCGGGTTTTCTACCGACTCGGCTTTACGCCGTGGGACGGTCACCCGCTGGCTCAGAGCTTGCGCACCCTGGTCGAGGGCGACAGTGCCCTGCCAACGGGGAAAGCGCTCGAACTGGGTTGCGGCACCGGCGACTGCTCGATCTACCTGGCCAAGCACGGCTGGCACGTTACCGCCGTCGACTACGTCAAGCAGGCCCTGGACAAAGCCCGCGCCAAAGCCGACACCGCGAGCGCCGTCGTCAACTTCGCACGCGCCGACGTCACCCAGTTGAGCTCGGCCGGCCTCGGCGACAACTTCGAGTTGATCGTTGACAACGGTTGCCTGCACAACATGAGCGACGCCGACCGCGACGCGTACGTCCGCGAGATCACCGCCGTCGCCAGACCGAAAGCGCGGCTGTTGATCACAGCGTTCCGCCCCGGCGGCCGGTTCGGCGTACGCGGCGTCGAACCCGACGAGATGGAACGTCGGTTCGCTTCCGGCTGGACATTGCTGTCTACCGGCTCCGAACGGGAACTCGACGCTGAGCAGACCCCGACGCTGTACTACATCTTCCAGCGCAGCGGCTAGCTAGGACGTCAGCGAGTCCGGCGGCAGGAATCGGTCGCCGTACTTGGCGGCCAGCTCGCGAGCCCGCGCCACGAAGGCTTCCTTGCCGGTGCCGAGCGCACCCTGGTAGCCGACGATGAACTGCGCGCTACCACCGGTGTAGGGCGGGAACCCGATGCCCATGATCGAGCCGATGTTGGCGTCGGCGGTCGACGTGAGAACGCCCTCGTCGAGGCACTTCTGGGTTTCCAGCGCCTCGGCGAACAGCATCCTGTCGACCATGTCCTGCAGCGGCAGGTCAGTTGAGCCGGACTTGAACGTCTCGCGCAGACCCGGCCACAGCCGGGTGCGCTTGCCGTCGACATATTCGTAGAAGCCGGCGCCCTTCAGACGGCTGGGCCGCTCGATCTCGATCATCTTCTCGACGACAGCCTCGGCAGGGTGCGGAACATAGACCGCATCCACATCTTCCACCGCCTTGCGGCTTGCAGCAGCGATCTTGTGCATCAGCTCGAGGTTGAGCTCGTCGGACAGCTGCAGCGGCGGCGCCGGGTAACCGGCCTGCGAACCGGCGTGCTCGATGCTGGCCGGCTCCACGCCCTCACCGAGCATCGCGAGCGCCTCGTTGACGAAGGTGCCGATCACACGAGAGGTGAAGAAACCACGGCTGTCGTTGACCACGATCGGGGTCTTGCCGATCGCCAGCGTGTAGTCGAACACGCGGGCCAGCGCCTCGTCAGAGGTCTTCTCGCCCTTGATGATTTCGACCAGTGGCATCTTGTCGACCGGCGAGAAGAAGTGGATCCCGATGAAGTCCTCCTGGCGCTTCACGCCGGTCGCCAGACCGGTGATCGGCAGCGTCGAGGTGTTCGACCCCAGCAGCGCGTTGGGCTCGACGATGTCCTCGATCTCCTGGAACACCTTGTGCTTGAGGTCCTGGTTCTCGAACACCGCCTCGATCACGAAGTCGACGCCCTTGAAGTCGGCCGGGTCTGCGGACGGCGTGATCCGGTCCAGCAACGCCTTGGACTTCTCCTCGGTGGTCTTGCCGCGTTGAAGTGCTTTGGCCTCAATCTTTTCCGAGTAGGCCTTGCCCTTCTCGGCGGCCTCGATCTCGACGTCCTTGAGCACGACCTCGTAGCCGGCCTTGGCCGAGACGTAGGCGATACCGGCGCCCATCA
>JBAWAV010000006.1:0-15684 GCA_049589475.1 Mycobacterium sp. | reverse complement strand
TCTTGCCGCCGAGGCGGACCTTCGCACCCGCGGCGACGGCGTCGTCGACCTGCTTGGCGATCTCGTCGCGGCCCGACTCGGTGGCCAGCGGACCCACGTCGGTGTCCGGGTCGGTCGGGTCGCCGACCTTGAGCGCCTGCATCCGCTCGACGAACTTGTCGACGAACGCGTCGTAGATGTCGGTGTGCACGATGAACCGCTTGGCGGCGATACAGGACTGACCGTTGTTCTGCACCCGGGCGGTGACCGCGGTCTTGACGGCCTCGTCCAAGTCGACGGACGGCATCACGATGAACGGGTCGCTGCCGCCGAGTTCCATCACGGTGGGTTTGATCTCGTCACCACAGATGGCGGCGACCGACTGGCCGGCGGGTTCGCTGCCGGTCAGCGTGGCCGCCTTGACCCGCGGATCGCGCAGGATGGCCTCGACCGCCTTCGACGACACCAGCAGCGTCTGGAAGCAGTTCTCGGGAAAGCCGCCGCGGGCGATGACGTCGGACAGATAGAGCGCCGACTGCGGCACGTTGGACGCATGCTTGAGCAGGCCGACGTTGCCGGCCATCAGCGCCGGTGCGGCGAACCGGACGGCTTGCCACAGCGGGAAGTTCCACGGCATCACGGCCAGCACCACGCCGAGCGGCTGCCAGCGGGTGTAGGCCCGCTTGGCGCCGACTTTCGACGCCTCCGCCGGCTCATCGGCCAGCAGCTTCTCGGCGTTCTCGGCGTAGTAGCGAAAACCCTTGGCGCACTTGATCGCTTCGGCTTTTGCCGACTTCAGCGTCTTACCCATTTCCAGGGTCATCATGGCCCCGACCTCGTCGGCTTCCTTTTCCAAAAGATCGGCCGTGGCGTTTGCCCACTCGGCGCGCTGGGCAAACGTGGTGGAGTGGTGATAGTCGAGGAACCGTTCATGGGCGCGGGCTATCGCTGCCTCGACTTCGCTGTCAGTTGCGGCGGTGAAGGTTTTGACTGTCTCGCCGGTGGCCGGGTTGATGGTCGCGATGGGCACGATGGCCTCTCCTTCTGGAGTCGTCTTGGTTCGTAGGCGAAAGTTTCAACATCTAGCCTGCCACTATCGTTCCGCTAAAGGGAGGTGCCGATGAGCAAAGCAGCTGAGCTGATCGTCAAGTGTCTGGAGAACGAGGGCGTCGAGGTGGTGTTCGGGCTACCGGGCGAAGAGAACATTCGCTTCGTTCAGGCGCTCGCGTCGTCCAGCATCCGTTACGTGCTCACTCGGCACGAGCAGGGCGCGTCGTTCATGGCCGAGATGTATGGCCGGGTCACCGGGCGGGCGGCGGTGGTATCCGCAACGCTCGGCCCGGGGGCGATCAACATGCAACTGGGCGTCGCCGACGCCACCACCAACAGCACGCCGTTGGTGGCGATCTCCGCCCAGGTCGGCCAGGACCGCGAGTACAAGGAGTCGCACCAATACGTGGACCTGGTGTCGATGTTCGCGCCGATCACCCGGTGGGCCGCCGATATCCCGACCGCGCATGCGATACCGGAGATGGTTCGCAAAGCGTTCAAGCTCGCCGAGACCGAACGCCCCGCCGCGGTGTACCTCGCGGTGCCCGAGCACATAGATGCAGATTCTGACGACTACCCCGATCTGGGTCCGTTGCCGCGCAACGTTGTTCGCGCGGATGCGCCGGCGGCTCGCCAAGTGGCCCGTGCCGTCGATGTGCTGCGCAACGCCAAGCGCCCAGTGGTGTTGGCCGGGCACGGCGCCGCCCGGTCCGACGCGACCGACGCCTTGGTGAGGTTCTCGGAGAAGTTCAACATTCCGGTGGCCAACACCTTCCACGGCAAAGGCGTGATGCCCGACGACCACCCCAACAGCATCGGAGCGCTGGGGTTCATGCGGCACGACTACGTCAACTTCGGATTCGACAACGCCGACGCCGTGATCGCGGTGGGGTATGAATTGCAGGAGTTCGACCCGGTTCGGATCAATCCCAAAGCCGACAAAAAGATCATTCATATCCACCGGTTCCCGGCCGAGGTCGACGCGCACTACTCGGTCGACTTCGGGATCATCGGCGACATCAGCGAGTCGCTGGACGCGCTGGCCGAGGGACTTGACGATCATGTGTTCGTCGCCGACCCGGAGATCCCCGGGTCGGGTCTGCTCGCAGAAGAATTCGAACGCGGACAACAGGATTCGCGGTACCCACTGGCGCCGGCGCGCGTCGTCGCCGACACCAGGGCCGCGCTGGGCCGCGCCGATATCGTGCTGGTCGACACCGGTGCCACCAAGATGTGGATGGCCCGGCTCTACCCGACGTATGAGCCCAACACCTGCCTGATCTCAAATGGACTGTCCACCATGAGCTTTGCGCTACCAGGTGCCCTCGGAGTCAAGTTGGCGAAACCGGAGGCGAAGGTGTTGGCGGTGGCAGGTGACGGGGCTTTCCTGATGAACTCCCAGGAGATCGAAACCGCTGTGCGCGAGAAGATCCCGCTGGTCGTGCTGATCTGGGAAGACGGCGGATACGGCCTCATCGAGTGGAAGATGGACCTCGAGCTCGGTGAACACCACTACGTGAAGTTTGGCAACCCCGACATCGTGAAGTACGCGGAAAGCTTTGGTGCCAAAGGTTATCGCATCAGCAGCGCCGACGAGCTGCTGCCGACGCTACGGGCCGCCCTCGACGACGACGGGGTGTCGTTGATCTGCTGCCCGGTCGACTACTCCGAAAACCTGCGGCTGACCGACCGGCTCGGCGAGCTCGACGAGACGTTGTAGCGGCCGTGCTGATTCGCCAGCTGGAGTACTTCGTCGCGCTTGCCAGGGAGCGTCATTTCGCCCGCGCCGCGAGCGCGTGCCACGTCTCCCAGCCCGCGTTGTCGGAGGCCATCCGCAAGCTGGAGCATGAGCTCAAGGTGCCGCTGGTCCGCCGTGGTCAGAAGTTCGAAGGCCTGACTCCCGAAGGCGAGCGGCTGGTGCACTGGGCCAGGCGCGTCCTGGCCGACTGCGATGCGTTGAAACAAGAAGTCACCGCACTGCAAACCGGACTGGTCGGTGAGCTTCGGTTGGGCGTCGTCCCGGCTGCGGCCACCACGGTCGCGCTGCTGACCGATCCGTTCTGCGCGGCGCACCCGCTGGTGCGGATGCAGCTGGACACCAACTTGCGGTCGGCCGGGATCGTCGAACAGATACGCCGGTTCGAATTGGACGGGGGCATCATCTATCCCGAACGGCAGGACACCGCCGATCTGACGGTGACCCCGCTGTATGAAGAGCATCAGGTGCTGATCGCCGGCAGCGAACTGCTCACCGCCAAAGGGGACGCGATCAGCTGGGCGGACGCCGTGCAGCTACCGTTGTGCCTGCTGACCGCGGGAATGCGCGGCCGCAGGCTGATCGACGACGCCCTGGCCAGCCAAGGTCTTGCGGTGACACCGCAACTCGAGGCGGACTCGGTGGGTACGCTGCTCGCCCATGTGGGTACCGGGCGCTGGGCCAGCATCGTGCCGCACACCTGGGTCCACACTCTTGTTATGCCGCCAGCGATTTCGGTGCTTCGGCTGCACGAGCCATCGATCATCGCCCTGCTGGCGCTCGTCACTCACGCGGCTGAGCCCGGCTCACCGGTGACACGCGCGCTGGTCCAGACCGCGCGTGAGGCCGGCATCGCCGCGGTGTTCAACGGGGCCGCGACCAGCTGACGTCCGCTGATCGGCGCCACCTATCGGCTGGTCGGAAATACGTCTTGGACAGCTGCGTGCAGCGGGACGACACTGGAGTCTGTTGATAAAAGAATCAATAGACACCACCCAGAAGTATTGAGCGGCAACGCATCTGATGCACGGGTGGACAACTCGAGGAGGAGACCATGGCCAAATGCGTGATGGTGCTGTACCCCGATCCGGTCGACGGATATCCGCCGAAATACGCCCGCGACAGTATCCCCGAAATCAGCAATTACCCGGGCGGGGCCACCCTGCCGACCCCGTCCGAGATCGACTTCACCCCCGGCGAACTGCTGGGCAGCGTTTCCGGTGCTCTGGGGCTGCGGAAGTTCTTTGAAGAAGGCGGCCACGAGCTGGTGGTCACCTCCGACAAGGATGGTCCGGATTCGGAATTCGAACGTGAGCTTCCCGACGCTGACATTGTTATCTCCCAACCGTTTTGGCCTGCCTACTTAAGCAAGGAACGCATCGCCAAGGCGCCGAAGCTGAAGCTAGCGCTGACCGCCGGCATCGGCTCGGACCACGTGGACCTCGACGCGGCCAAAGAGCGTGGAATCACAGTCGCCGAGGTGACCTACAGCAACAGCATCAGCGTCGCCGAGCACGCCGTCATGCAGATCTTGACGCTGGTGCGCAACTTCGTCCCGTCGCACCGCTGGGCCACCGACGGCGGCTGGAACATCGCGGACTGCGTCGAGCGCGCCTACGACCTGGAGGGCATGGACGTCGGGGTGATCGCCGCGGGCCGGATCGGCCGGGCGGTGCTGCGCCGGTTGGCGCCGTTCGACGTCAAGCTGCACTACACCGACACGCACCGGCTCTCGCCCGAGGTCGAGCAGCAGCTGAACGTGATCTATCACGCGGGAGTGGAGTCACTGGTCCGCTCGGTTGACGTGGTGTCGGTGCATTCACCGCTGTACGAAGACACCCGCGCAATGTTCGACGAGAAGCTGATTGCTTCGATGCGGCGCGGCTCCTACATCGTCAACACCGCCCGCGCCGAGGAGACCGTGCCGGCGGACATCGCGGCGGCGCTGCGCAGTGGCCAGCTGGCGGGCTACGCCGGCGACGTGTGGTTCCCGCAACCACCACCTGCCGACCACCCGTGGCGGACGATGCCGAACAACGCGATGACACCCCACGTGTCCGGGACGACGCTGTCCGCGCAGGCCCGTTACGCCGCAGGCACCCGGGAGATCCTGGAGTCCTTCTTCGCGGGCACGCAGATCCGGCCGGAATACCTGATCGTGGAGGGTGGCAAGCTCGCCGGAACAGGTGCCACGTCCTACCAGAAGTAGCGTGCCGCTGTTGTATTCGACGGCGTCACAGCATCCTCAGCGGCGGTGCTGTGGCGCCGTTCCGCCTGTCAGCGAGATAGGCCGCAGGTAGACGGCTTCCAGCGACCGATGCCACCAAGCGTGATCGCGCCGAAGTTCGGCCGCGGTGGTGAACCGGTAGCGGTAGAGCTGGGCCCGCACGTAGTGCGGCGGGGTGTCCGGGAATGGATTACTGCGGAGCAGGCGCAGCGTCGGCGGGTCGTTCTGTAAGAGGCGCAGCATGAATGGGCGAAACCAGGATTGGGCGTACTGCGGGGAGATGGCGGCGAACCACATCAGCCAGTCCAGCCGCAGGTGATACGGCGCCCATTGCCGCGGCAGTCGACGCACCGCTGTCGGCTTGCCTTTGAACTCGTACTCCTTCCACACCGTCTGGTCGGTGATCCTCGCGTCGTCGGTGCCCTCGATCACCACTTCCCGACGGGAACGACCCACGCTGCCGAACGCCCCGTAGGTATTGACCAAGTGAAAGGGATTGAAGGACATGTTCATTCGTTGGCGCCGCGAGACCATGTTACGCACCGGCCAGTAGCTGAGCAGCAGGGTCAACACGGCGAACACGATCACCAATGCGACGAACCAGCGCGGGGCTGCCGTCAGCTCCGGCCGCCGGTGGCCCGGCAGTGCCGACTGTGCGTCGATTGCGCTGCAGGCCAACAGGATTGTCAGCCAGTTGAGCCACGCGAAGTTGCCGGAAAGCACCAGCCAGAGCTGGGTAGCGACGATGATCGCCCCGGCAACGCCGGCCACCGGCTGCGGCGCGAACAAGCCGAACGGAACGACGAGCTGCGCGAAATGGTTTCCCGCGGCCTCGATTCGATGCAGTGGCCTGGGCAGGTGATGGAAGAACCAGCTCAGCGGCCCCGGCATCGGTTGCGTCTCGTGGTGGTAGTACAGGCAGGTCAGGTCCCGCCAGCAGGCGTCGCCGCGAAGCTTGATCAGCCCGGCGCCGAACTCGAGCCGAAACAGCAGCAACCGCGCCAACCACATCGCCAGGACCGGTGGCGCGACGTGGTCGTTGCCGAGAAAGATTGCCAGGAAACCGACTTCGAGGAGCAGCGATTCCCAGCCGAACGAATACCAGGCCTGGCCGACGTTGACGATCGACAGATACAGCACCCACAGCAGCAACCACAACACCACCGTCACCCCGAGGGGCGCGACATCGGCCAAGCCACAGGCCATGGCCGCCGACAGCGCCGCTCCCGACCAGGCGACCGTCGCGAAGAATCGATCGGAATAGTGGACGTAGAAGATGCTGGGTGACTGTTTGAAGGACCGACGGGCCAGAAATCGCGGTACCGGCAGCAGCCCGTGCTCGCCGATCAGCGCCCGGAATTGTCGTGCGGCCGCGACGAATGCGAGAACGTACACGCCCGCGATGCCGCGCTCCAGTATCAGTCTGCTCAGCCAATATTCTGGTGCGTTCAACCAGTCCATGTCCGCAGCTCCTGGCGAGGAGTAAAAGTCCTATTGTCGCGCGTACCCGTCCGGCCGGCGGGAAAACTAACGCCGCCCGACGATGTACGGCGGCGACAGGCCGGCGATGACGGCACCGAAATTCCGCAGCGCCCTGTTGCCGTCGGACCAATAGCTGCTGTGCGCGTCGACGCTGGGTAGACCGAGCGGGCCGGTGGGTCCAGGGTCGGCGGACAGCCGGGTCGCGCCGAACGCGGGCGCGGTCGGTTCGGTGCCCAACGTCCATTCGGTGACGACGCCGCCGAGGCCGATGATGTCGTTACCGGCCCGCATCGCGTAGACATGGGCACCGGGAGTCAGGCTCAGTCGGTCGGCACGCTCGACCAGCATGCCGGGGCTGCCGACCGCGATGACGTTGTCGGCATCGAGGCGGTGCCCGCCGGACGCGGCCGCCCCCAGCACAGTTGATCCGTAGCTGTGGCCGATCACGGTGTCGATCGACCGATTCCCGATGTGCGACGCCCGCAACCCGTTCTCGAACACGTCGAGGGCGTCTGCGCCGCGCTGTGCGGGACCCGGAAGGGCTGCCCGGCTGATGTCCATCGGGCGGTCGTAGCCCATCCACGTCGTGACGGCGACGTCCTCGAGTGTCAGGCTGGCGTCGGCAGTCAGTGCGGCGGCGCGCATGGCCGACACGATCTGGTCGCTGAGCGACAGCCGGGACAGGTCTTGACCGGTGCCGGGCACAAAGATCGCGTTGCGAGCGGCGGTGTCCGGATTGCCGATCGACAGCGCGCCGCGGCCGAACTCGTCGAGCAGACCCAGGTAGCGCTTCGGTCCGCCGCGAAGGTTCAACTGCACGTCGACGGCTCGGTAGCCGTCGAGTTGCGTTCTGGCAGCGGCGAATTGCGACTGCAGCGCATAGAGGATGCCGTCGTCGACGTGGTGTCCGGTGAGCAGCTCGTCGATGCTGAGGCGCATCCGGTCGATGTCGGAGTGGATGCGTTGCTCGAGTTCGGCCAGGTGCAACCGGTTGTAGTGATCCTTGCCCAAGTGGTCCGGCGGATCCCAGGGCATCCCCGCCCGGTTGCCGATGCTGTGATCCCTGCGGTAAAGCCCGTCCTTCTCATCCGGGGTGAGCCGATTCCACAGTTCGTTGAATTGTCTCGGGTCGTCGGGCAGCGGAACGGACTCTGCACGCGGGGTCCGTGGTCGATAGTCCGATAGTCCGCGGTCGGCCGTGCTGATGGCGATCGCCAGCTCCTCGTCCACCGAGGTCGCCTCTGCCACAATCGTATTGAGACGATTTTGCAGGTCGCTGCCAGCAGGGATCACCGTGTTGGTCAGCGGGTCGATCGTCATGTCTCGTTCCGCGGCATCGCCGCGCAGCGTGGCCAAAGCCGACTGGACCTTCGCGATGCTATGAGCCGCGGTGCCGGCTGCCCGCGCGACCGCCAGCGCCTCGATGCCGTGCGCGTCGAGGTCGTCGCGGATCGACCCGTTGGTGTGTTGGCGGACTTCAGCTTTGGCGCCCGCCCAGGTGTCGGCCAGCGCCAGCGAGCTCATGTCGATCGCCGCCGCCAGGGTCGCCCGGCCGCGCGCATCGGCAGCGAGGGACACCTCGCGCACCGCGTCGGCGCTCCACCGGTCGATGTCGGCTACCGTCAACGCCACGGGTCAGACCGCACCCAGCTTCCCGGCGCTCTCGTTCTCGACAGCAGCGAAGTGCATCCCGTCGTCAGCCAGGTCCAGCGCGTGGCCGCCGAGTCGGGTCAGCAACCGACGCGATGTGGTCCACCAGTCCGCCGCCGCGGCAGTCAGCGCTAACGCCGAGGCGCCGACCCAACCCGGCTGGGCCGCAACGATTCGGTTGTCCGATATCACGTGCGCAGTGGCCATGTCCTCGCCGATTCCGGTGATGCGCATTGCCGAGGCGGCCAGCGCCGCCAAGTCGACTCGATACATGCCCTCAGCTGTAACAGCGGCGCAGATGTCCGGCAATTCACGAACGGGACCGCGAGGAGCCCTATGCACAGTTGCGCGTTAACGCTCACCCGTCGATGGTCGCGTCAACACCGAGGCCGCCACCGCCGCAAGCGATATCAGCGCGAGCAGTTGCACGCCCGCGGAATGGCCGGCGTACCCGTCCACCGCGCGCCACGGATGCCGGGCCAGCGTCGCGCCCGCCACGATCAGACCGCCGGCGCTCAGCCCCAGCGTCACGGCGTCGCGTCGTCGCGGATGGCGGCGCATTGCCCACTGCAGACCCAGCACCGCGCCGAACACCACAGCGCCGGCGATGCCGGTGATCAGCGCCGTCGCCGCGAAAACCGGTACGGCAGGCCAGGGTCCGGGCGCCCAGGGGCGTGCTGCGGGATCGTCGCGTGATCTACGGCGCCCCGGCCACCATGCCATCAGGGCCAGCAGTGGCAGCAACGCCAGACCGAAGGCCAGGCCCGCGCGATAGAGCGAGTTCGGCGCGAACGTCAGCGTGATGGTGCCCGATGTTCCCGGCGGCACCACCCATCCCTGCTGCCATCCGTTGACGACGATCGGCGTCAGCCGAGTTCCGGTGCCGGTGCGCGCCACCCAGCCCGCATTGATGCTCTCCGGCACGACCACCACGCGCGACGCCGGAGAGTCCGTAACGTGCACTTCGCGGCGCGCCGGACCCCACGCCCCGGTGGTTGCCGGCGTCACTGGTGTGAGCGACGATATCGCCTGCGGCCCAGTCAGTCTCGCACCATCGACGACGAATTGCGGCCCTGGACTGACCAGTAACTCCTGCTGCCCGCTGGGCAACATGATCGGCTGCGAGTCGCAGAGCTGCGCGGTCACCGGTGCGCCGTCGAGCAACTCGCCCACCGTTGCATGAATTGAGGTGTGCACGAACCGGCCCGCGATGGCGATGACCGGCCCGTGATCGCAGTCGACGGTGACGTCTCGGGGCCGGTTCCGGGCGGCATTTGCGGGGGCAATAGGTGCGCCGTCGACGCCCAGTGCCGCGATCTCGGCGAGCCCCGGTGGTTTGAGCTGGTCGAAGCCCAGGGCGGTGCGGTCGATGACGTCTTTCCAGTCCAGCAGGCTGACGGTAACCGTATCAGTGACAACGGGTTTCAGCGATACATCTTGCACCCCGGATCCGGTCAACGGGCGGACTTGCGGGCCGTCGCCGAGATCGACGGCCACCATGGTCGGATGCACGGGCAACGGCGACGTGCTCGGCGTCAGTCGCAGCCCGGCCACCTCGGTGCGCTCCGGCAAAGTGAGGGTGAGTGTCGGGGCTGTCTTGTGCTGCACCACCCGCTGCGGCGCTGTCCACGCGGTCGCCGGATCGCCGTCGGTGACGGCGTAGGCCGCGCCGAGGACGTCGACCAGATCCGAGTCGCCGCGGGCCCGGGTGGTGCCCGGTTCGGCGACCAGGTCGGCCAGTTGTGGTCCCGAGCGTGCCCGCACCCAGACCGTCGGTTCTACCTGCGTGGGCTGCGGCACGCTCAGCATGCGACTGAATGTGGCGGGCGTTTCCGGCGCCAGCGCCATCGACGGCGCGCACCGGACATCGGTCGGGCCGTTTGCGCAGCCGGGTCTGTCCAGCGGCTCAGCGCCGAGATCCCATTGTGCGACAACGGCGTTCGGTGGCGGCGCGGGGACCAGTGCGGTGTGTCGCAGGTCGACCGGATGAGCGAACCCGGCGGCGTCGAACTGAGTGATCGACAGGTCGGTGATCGCGAACTGCACCCCGCGGGAGCCGTCGCTGGTGCCGATCGCGGTGATCCGCACCCACGGCGTCTCACCGTACGGCAGCGCCGCCGTGACGGGCTTCCCGGTGTCGTCGAACCGTAATGTCGTTGTGCCGGTGGTAGTTTCGACTTCGACACGACGGACCTGGGCCCCGACCGTGGTGGCGCTGGGGGTGATGGCGATGACGCTGTTGGCGATCGGATGGTCGAAGTCGATCCGCAGCCACTGGCCGACAGCGGACTGCAGACTGTTCGACACCCACGCCGTCGCCGGATCGCTGTCGATCGCGGCGGCCGGCGACGCGGCCGTGGCGACGTCGGGCAGCGCGGTGGAGTCCGACGATGAGCTGGATGCCGTCAGCCGCCCACCGCTCCACCCGCCGTACACGGTGTCCGCGCCCGGGCTCGGATAGTCCGGCACCCGGTTGAAGGTGCGCCGCGCATCGTCGTCGGCGCGGATCGCCGACGAGTGGTCGTCGACGCGGCCGTAATCGGTCTCGCGGGCCAGTGGCGTGTCGGTCACCGTCACCACCGGCACTGGCAGCTTTGCGCGCTCGGCGTCCCCGGTCAACAGCACCGGACCCAGCGCCGGCAGGCCGGTCAGCCGGCGTCGTTCGTCGAGGCGCAGCAACACGTCTGGCCCGCCGTCGACGCGGGCCAACTGGTCGATGTCAGCGAAGTAGGGCGCGGCGGGGTTGCCGGTGGCTGCCGCGACGCGGTAGACCTCGACGGCGGGGTACCGGGGCCGCAGCCCGCTGTCGGTGACGAAGCCCGACACCGGGCCGGGCCCGACCTGCGCTCCGAACTGGGCAACCTTCTGCAGTCGCGGCGACCCGCTGATCGCCCGGTGCACCAGGATCGGGCGTGCCGATCGCGAGGTGTCCGGGTCCAGATCGTTGCGCACGACGACATACGAAATACCTTGCCGGGCGAGCGTATCGGCCAGCCCGGCAGAGGGTCGTCCGGCCGCGAACAAGCGCTGCACCGAGTCCAGCGCGCGAATGGTCTGCGGCGGGGTCAGCGGAATCGAGTCACGCACACCCCACGGGCTGTCGCCCAGCACCTGCAGTGGTTCGTCGTGGCTGGTGCCCCACAGTTGAGTGGCGAACGGCGCGCCGGGAACCACCAGAACCCGGCCCGGAGTCGGCGTGCCGGTGTTGTGTGCGGAGAGCCAATCGGCGGTCTCGTGCCAGTACCGCGGAATCTCTTTGAACGTCCCGGGCGGTGCGATGCGGCCGGTCCATGCCAGCGACGTGCCGGCCATCAGCGCCGTCAGCACGACGATCCCGATCGCGACCCGCCTGTCACGCTCCGGGTGGGCGAACGCGTGGACCCAGATCGACTTCGGCGCGCTGCCCGGTAGCGGAATCCGGCCCAGCAGTTCGGCAACACCCAGCACGACCGGGATGCGGATCAGGGGCTCCAGCTTGTGCACATTGCGCAGTGGGGCCCCGCCGGCGTCCAGAAACGCCTGGACCTGATGGGCCAGCGGCGAGCCCAGCCCGCCGCTGTAGCCGACGCCCAGCAGCACCACGCCGATCAGCAGCATGGTCACCAACCGCCCCCGTGCCGGCATGCCGCGCATCGCGAGACCGGCCAGTCCCGCCGCCGCCACCAGGCTAGTGGCCAGGATGGCGACCGACCCGGTCACCAGCGGCGCACCGGCGGTCGCGTTCGGCGCGACGAACGGCGTCCAGCTGTCGGTACCGCGCAGCACCTCGACCAGCGACGACCATTGCGTTGTCACGCCGGAGGATTCGATGAAATCCAGGAACGGCGGGCTGATCCGCGCCATCAGGATCAGCGCCACCAGCCACCACGACATCGCCAGCGTCAACGCCAGTGACCACCACGCGGTGTAGCGCCACCAACGCCGGTTGGGTCGATGGCAGGCCCACCAGATCACCGCGGGCAGGCAGCCGGCCAGCGTCGCGACCGCGTTGACCGCGCCCATCAGCGCCACCGCCGCCCCGGCCTGACCGGCCAGCCGGCGGACCGACCTGTCGCTCGGATCGCTGCTGCGCAATGCCGTAATCGTGGGCAGCAATACCCACGGCGCCAGCATGATCGGCAGGGTCTCCGACGAGATCGACCCCAGTGTGGTCAACACCCGGGGAGACAGCGCGAACGCCGTCGCGGCGATCACCCGCGACGACGTGCTGCCGATGCCGAGCGCCTCCGCGACGCGCAGCAATCCCCAGAAGCCGACGGTCAGCAGCAGTGCCCACCACAGCCGCTGGGTGAGCCAGCCCGGCATCCCCAACAGATGGCCGGCCAGAAAGAAGGTGCCGTGCGGGAACAGGTAGCCGTAGGCCTGATTCTGTGCCTGCCCGAACGGCAGTTCGCTGTTCCACAGATTGGTGGCCCGGGACAGGAAGCGCAGCGGGTTGGCGGTGAGGTCGAGCTTGGTGTCCGGCGAGATCTCACCGGGTGACGATGCGAGGCTCAGCGCCAGTGCGACCGTTGTGACCAGCCACAGCCACCGTCGTGACAGCGGCACGGCGGGCTAGCTGCGGTTGCCGTACTCGACCCGGTTGAGCACCGACGACTGCGGGTCGCCACCGGGCAGTGGCGGCTTGGTGTCCTGCTGCACCATCAGCGTGATCCCGAAAATCGCGGCGGCGCCCAGCAGCAGACCGACCACGACGCTGGCGGCGGCGGGCGCGACGAAGCGATTCATAGCTGCAAACTAGCAGAGGACGCAGAGGATGAGGTCGCGACCGGTAACCGTTGACCGCTCAACCCATGACAGCATGGCCTGATGGGTTTGCCACGGAGTCTGGCTGTTCTTGCTGCCGCGACAGCGCTGATGGCGGGGTGCGGCCACGCTTCGCAACCACCGAAGTCCGCGCCGGCCACGTCGTCGGCGGCCGAGGCGATACCCCCGGCTCGACCGGCGTGCGGGGATCCGGCGGCCCTACCGCTGCGGGACAAGCTGGCCCAGTTGTTGATGGTGGGCGTCCGCGACGGTGACGACGCCAAAGCTGTGGTGGCGAACTTCCATGTCGGCGGCATCTTCATCGGCAGCTGGACCGACCTGAAGATGCTGGGACCCAACCTGGTCAAGGACCTCTCGACCGCCACTGCGTTGCCGGTGGCGGTCAGCGTCGACGAGGAAGGCGGCCGGGTGGCCCGGCTGTCCAAGCTGATCGGACCGGCACCCTCAGCGCGGGTGTTGGCTCAGACGCATACCCCCGACGAGGTCTACGGCTTAGCGCTCGATCGGGGCCACCGGATGCGCGGACTCGGCATCACCGTCGACTTCGCGCCCGACGTGGACGTCACCAGCGCCCCCGACGACACGGTCATCGGCGACCGGTCGTTCAGCTCTGACCCGGCGAAGGTCGTCGAGTATGCGCGGCAGTATGCCCGAGGTCTGCACGATGCCGGTGTACTTCCGGTACTCAAGCATTTCCCCGGCCACGGGCATGGGTCCGGCGACTCGCACACCGGATCCGTCATCGTCACGCCGCCGCTGCAGCAGCTGCAGAACGACGACTTGGTGCCGTACCGCGAACTCTTGAACGCCGTCCCGCAGGGCGCGATGGTCGGCCACCTGCAGGTGCCCGGACTCACCGGCAACGAACCGGCCAGCGTCAACCGGGCCGCGGTGCAGATGCTGCGGACCGGCGTCGGCTATAACGGCCCGGCCTTCGGCGGCCCGATATTCAGCGACGATCTGTCGAGCATGGCGGCGATCAAGGACCACTACACCGTGCCCGAGGCGGTGTTGCGCACCCTGCAGGCCGGCACCGACGTTGCGCTGTGGATCACTACCGACGAAGTGCCCGCGGTTCTTGCCCGGTTACAAAAGGCTTTGGACGCCAAGGAATTGAAGGTGTCCGACGTCGACGACGCGGTCCGTCGGGTCGCGAAGTTCAAGGGGCCCAAGCCGGACTGCGGCCCTTAATGCGGCGTCCGCAGCGTGAATTGCTTACGCTGAACTGCGTAGCGGTCCGCTAAAGGGAGACAGCATGGCAGGTGGTACCAAGCGGCTACCGCGCGCTGTCCGTGAACAGCAGATGCTCGACGCCGCGGTGGAGATGTTCTCTGTCAACGGCTATCACGACACGTCGATGGACGCGATCGCCGCCAAGGCCGAGATCTCCAAGCCGATGTTGTATCTGTATTACGGCTCCAAGGAGGAATTGTTCGGCGCGTGCCTCGATCGCGAGCTGGCGCGATTCATCGACGGCGTGCGCGAGGACATCGATCTCGACCAGAGCCCGAGAGACTTGCTGCACAACACGATTGTGGCGTTCATGCGCTACATCGACGCAAACCGTGCGTCGTGGATCGTGATGTACGCACAGGCCACCAACTCGCAGGCATTCGCTCACACCGTGCGGGAGGGACGTGAGCGGATCATCGCCTTGGTGGTGCGGGTGCTCCAGGCTGGCACCCGGAATCCCGAACCCGACACCGACTTCGAGATGGTCGCGGTTGCGCTGGTGGGCGCCGGTGAGGCGATCGCGACCCGGCTCAGCACCGGCGACACCGACGTCGACGGCGCAGCGGAAGTGATGATCAACCTGTTCTGGCGTGGACTCAAGGGTAAACCGGCCGAGAAAGACGCGGCGGAACCCTCGGCCGAATCCGGTTAATCGGTGATGGGCCGCAGGAACATCGACTTTCTGTGCGCGGTAGTAATTGTCGGGCTGCTGGCCGGGGTCGCCGGGTTGTCAACGATGCTGTTGCTGCACTTCCTTGAACATCTCACCTATCACTACACATTCGGTTCGTTGCTGGAAGGCGTCGCTGGTAGCAGCCCGATCCGTCGCGCCGTGGCGCCGATGGTCGGCGGAGCGCTTGCGGGGCTGGGGTGGTGGCGACTGCGGCGCCGGGCCGATATTCCGTCGCTGGCCGACGCTATCGCAGACCGGTCGCGCATTCGCTTGCTACCTTTCAGTGTCGACGCGGCGCTGCAGGTGTTGGTCGTCGGCTCTGGTGCGTCGCTGGGCCGTGAAGTTGCCCCTCGCCAATTCGCGTTGGCACTAGGGGATTTCGCCACGGGGTGGCTGAAGCGGCTCTCGGCGCGCGATCGCGAGATCCTGCTGGCCTGTGCGGCAGGCGCCGGACTCGGTGCGGTGTATGCGGTGCCGCTCGGTGGTGCGCTGTTCGCAGTGCGGATCATATTGAAAACCTGGCATCCCCGAGCGCTGGGTGCCGCGTTGATTACCTCCAGCCTGGCGGTCGCGGTTTCCTCGTTCGCCACCCATGATCAGCCGATCCTGACTTGGCCCAGCCTGCACGTGTCGTATCGGCTGATCGGTTATGCACTGGTGTTAGCCCCGCTGACTCTTGGCTTGGGACTTGCCTTCAACCGCCTCATGGCATCGGCACGTCAGGCAGCGCTGACTCGATCGTGGCTACTGATTCCGGCGATCGCCGGAGCGGGGTTGCTGATCGGTGTCTGCTCACGCTGGTGGCCCGAACTGCCCGGTAACGGCAAATCGATCCTGACCGCAACCCTCGCGGGCGGGATGACCCTG
>JBAWAV010000005.1:0-7161 GCA_049589475.1 Mycobacterium sp. | reverse complement strand
GGCCAGTCGTGCAGGACGTTCTTCAGGACGTACGCGTCACCGCCCGCCGGGACGCCGTCGAAGAACGACCCCGCCTCGATGTACATGCGATCGGCCACGTCGGTTGTGCAGGCAAGTTCCGATGCCGAGGACACGACCGTCGGTAAGTCGTATAGAACGCCGCGTGAATTCGGCGTCGCGGCAAGGATATTGGCAAGCAGCGGGCCATGCCCGCCGCCGACATCGACGATTTTAGAGTAGGCAGTGAAGTCGTAGCCGGCCACCACCGACGCGTCGGTCAACTCCGAGATGCTTGTCATGGTTCGGTTGAACAGCTCGGCGTGCTCCGGGTACTCAGCGAAATAGTCGAAGCTCTCTTTGCCGTGCATCGCCGGGACAACGGACCCGCCGGTCCGGATTGCATCAACCAGACGTGTCCACCGCTCGCGTTGCTCCCGTGACCCGTAGAACTTGGCCGCCCACGCCATCGATATCGGCGCATCCGAACACAGAGTGTGCGCAAGGGAATTCATCTCGTAGCGCCCGTCGGGGCGACACCGAAAGACACCTCGTCCGATCAGAGCGCGTAATAGCCGGCGTAGCGCATCGGCGTCGGCGCCCACGCGATGCGCCAATTCGTCGATCGTCAACGGCCCGTCCGCCAGCGCGTCGGCCACCCCCAGTTCGGCGGCGACGGTGATCGCCTGAGATGTCCAGGTCGCGATGATCATCTCCATCATCGCTGCGGGTGCGGGCACCAGCTTCTGATGCAGTCGGTACAGGTGGTGGCGAACCCACTCGACCACGCGAACAGCTCCGGCCGGCGGTACTCCGGCAGTCATCAACGCACCTCGACAAGCGGGTCGCGGCTGATCTCCGCCGCAATTCCGCGGTGACTGACCCAGCCGAGGAACGTCGTCAGCGCCCACGTCATGACCCGGTCCGGGACCAGCGCCGCCGGTCGCAGCGCGGCCTCGCTGCGAGACACCTGCTGGGTGGTCACCCACGAGACAGCCTTGACCCTGCGCCGACGGGTGCTCTCGTACCGGCGCAGGGACTTATTGAGGCCAATATTGCTGTTCGACAGCATTTTTCGTAGCACCATCGTGTCCAGCAGTGCCTGATTGGTGCCCTGGGCAAGTGTCGGAGGCATCGTGTGTGCGGCATCGCCGAGCAACGTGACGGCGCCGCGGCCTGGGCCGGGTACCGGATGGCGGTAATGCGGGAATGGCGAGGGGGCCAGATCGTCGTCGGTCAGGGTTTCGAGCACCTCATCGACCCACTCGGACCATCCGGCGAAATGACTGCGGATCATCTCGAGCGGCCGTTTCGGCCTGAGAACGCCGGGCGACCACGGTAAGTCGAACCACCATTGCAGATCCGCACCTCCAGCCGGCCATAGGCCGAGGCTGCCGCGTGGGCCGATCATCATGACCGCGACGTCCGGATCGGCAATCTCGGCCAGGCGGACCAGACCCTGCCAGCTGCACCAGCCTGTCGTTGTCGCCGGTGGTGCGCCGACCGCGCCGCGGACAACCGAATGCAGCCCGTCGGCGCCGATCAACAGATCCCCACTGGCCGAGCTGCCGTCGTCGAATTCGACCCGCACACCATTGCCGGTATCGCTCACCCCGACTGCGCGTGAGTTGGCGCCGATCCGTTCGGCCGGAAAGCCGTCGAGCAGACGTTCCAGCAACGTTCGACGCGGAACCATCCGGACGGATGCGCCCAGTCGATTGACCATGGCGTCGAGGTCCACCGTGGCCAGCGGGCGGCCAGTCGATGTGAAGACGCGCACGGCGGACAATTGCTGACCGGCGCCCGCCATGTCGACGCCGAGCTGTTGGAGAACCGTCGCTCCGTTGGACCAGATGGTCACCGCGCCGCCGCCTGCCGCGGTGTTCGGTCGTCGGTCGAACACCGTGACGTCGTGTCCGTCGCGCAGCAGACCGCGGGCGACGGCGATACCGCTCACACCGGCGCCGACCACCAGGATTCGCAGCGGACGCATGGCCACCTCCTGCTGCTAATACGCATTCCCCCAGCAAAAAGTTCATCGGGCGAGCATCCGTAAACGAGCCTAGAGATTTTCGAATGTGAGACGTTTCACCCGACACCGAACCTGCGCCCTACGTACCCGCCGCGAAACCGTCAGCGACCTGCACTCAGCGTTGGCTGAACTGTTAACGGTCGAGAGCCGGAGCCTATTCGTGGCCGCCAGTGATTATCCGCATCATCTTGAGATTGATTCGAGCAAAACGCCAGAGCTGGACGGCGAGGTTCTGGCGCTTCCGCAGTGTCGACGCCGTGGGTAGCGGAGCGTCGGCGATACGTTCGGCGGTCCTGACATCAACCTCCGAGTTATTCTCACCCTGTTGCACGAGAACGCCTTTCACTCAGGTATCAGCCACCAGAGCGGCCTGGCCTTTGCCTTGTAGATGAACAGGAAATGCAGCATCAATTTGATCCAGTGACCGGCCAAGCCGAGTTCGCCGGAGGTGCCGACGATGTCACGACCGGTCTGCGGATAACGCACCCGGTCGGGAACCACCGGGTACATCGTCATCGCCGCGGCTGAACCGCGGCGAAGTCCCGTGCCGGCCGATGCGACGCAGGCGGCACCCATCGTCGCCATCGAAGCGCGATGGGCGCTGGCATCGGGGTTCTCGATGCGGTCTCGGATGGTCTCGGCGACCGTCTTGGCCATGATGCCCGACGGCATGCCGGTGCGCGGCGGGCTTGGCGTGATGACCGTGCCCCGAGAACTCTTGCGCGGCTGCGAAATCGGATGTGGCGGCGCGAATGCGATGCCGGGCGCGAAGATGTTCGGGTACTTCTGAGACTCATAGGTATGTGGCCAGTCCTCGGCCGACCACTCGTCGTAGGGTCTACCCGAGTAATCCGCGTCGACCTTGAGGAACCCCGATGGAGCGAACAGTTCCGGGGTGATGTCGTTGCCGTCCTTGTCGGAGGCAGCGAGACTGGCGCCCCTGAACGGCGGCAGCAGCATCGCGAAGTCGAAGTCCAGATCGTGTTCTTTGCCGTCGAGTTGCTCGTAGCGAAGCTTGCCGTCCATCACCTCGTGGACGGCGGCCTGTGTGATGGCTTTGACTCCGCGCTCCCGGAACAGCGACTCGGTCCACAGTCGGCTGGATTGAACGAAACCTTTGTCGACGAAGCTCATGCCGTCCACGCCGAAGTCGCCCAGATCGTATTCGTTGGTGAGGTAGACGATTTCGGCGAGGTCACGCACGCCGGCCTCGCGCAGCTTGTGCTCGACATTGAAGGTGTACTCGAATGCCGCCCCCTCGCAGGTGCAGGTGCCGTGCCCGACACCGATCACCAGGCGTTGTCTCTCACCTGTTTTCAGTTTGGCGACGACACGTTCGAGTGCCTTCGCAGCTTCGACGGCGTGGCCGGCGGTGCATACCGAGTAGGAGTGCCCGTCAGGACCAAGTCCTGGAGTGGCGGCGAAATTCAATTGCGGGCCAGTCGCGTTGATGAGGTAGTCGTAGCTGAGACTGCCGGTCTCGCCGCGGTGTTCGTCGTCGGTGTACGTGAAATCCACGGATGGCGAGCCTCCTTCGCCGGTTCCCTCGGGACGGATCGCGGTCGCAAGTCCCTGGTAGAACGCGATGCCCTTACGTCGATAGATCGGACGAAGAGGAATCAAAACCTTGGACGCATCCATGCGTCCGACGCCGACCCAGATGTTCGATGGTATCCAGTTCCACTCTGCGGCAGGGGAAATGACGACAACCTCGTGCTCATGATGTAGCCATCGACGTAAATGCAGCGCGGCGGTGTGACCAGCAATGCCAGCGCCAAGAATGACCACTCGTGCCATTGACCCTCCAACCGATAAAGAATTTATGCGCGATTATCAGCATGCCCACGCCGGGCTAACCGAATCTAGGGCCGATGGTCCTCTACGCCGCAACCATCGGACGGCTTGATGGGCCGCTACGCCTTTGCGGTTTGCCGGAGTTCCTCGATCGCAGCACGTATCTTGGCCGAGGCTTCATCGGCCACGGCCTGCAGTGCGTGTGCCTGGCCGGCGACCTGGACCATCACCTGGGGGTCCATCGCCTCGACGAGAACGTTCCCTTCCGGATCGGTCGGATCGGCTCGCACCACGACATTGCACGGCAGCAACTGGCCCAACTGCCGGTCGATATCCAGAGCTCGATGCGCAAGTCCTGGGTTGCAAGCACCCAAAATCAGGTACTTTTCCATGTCCTTTCCGAGCTTCTTCCTCAAGGTGGCCGCGACATCGATCGTCGTCAGAACGCCGAAACCCTGCTCAGCGAGCGCTCGAGTTGTTCGTTCGACCGCTTCCTCAAATGTGACTTCGAGCTTGGTGGATAGACCGGTGGTCATCGCTACTCCTATGTCGGTAATGCATCCAGTCGCGTCTTCGCTCGTCGACTGCTTTACCCCTTGGGGTATCTTACGCTCGTCTACGGAATACCCGGGGGGGTATCGGCATTGTATAAGGCATGACTACAAACGGCCACTACCACGACGTCCTGAGCGACCTCAATCCACAGCACCGCGACTTGCGGCAGATGATCCCGGAGGTTTACCGGGGATTCGGCGAGATGAGTAACGCCGCGTTCGAGTCGGGCGCATTGGACAAGAAATACAAAGAGCTCATCGCGATGGTCATCGGCGTCGTTGCGGGATGTGACGGTTGCATCGCTTCACACGCCCGCGGCGCGGCTCGTGCCGGCGCCTCGAAGCAGGAAGCCGCCGAAGCCATCGGCGTAAGCATTCTCATGCATGGTGGACCCGCGACCATCTATGGCGCACGCGCGTACAACGCTTTCTGTGAGTTCGCCGACGCCGGCGACGGGCAGGAAGTCACCCGGTAAAGGCGGATCCCGCACGCGCACCGGAAGATCCGGTGGGGCAGCCGTCAGTGATAACTCAGACGTCATTGCGGTATCGCTTACCAACCGCCAAAAGGAAGAGTACATCTCATGTCTGTAAAGAGTCTCACTGCAACTGATTTCGAGCCCACAGTCATCGACAATGCAATCGTGCTGGTCGACTTTTGGGCTCCATGGTGCGGCCCGTGCCGGGCCTTTGCGCCGATTTTCGAGCGCGCCGCACAGGATCACCCTGACATCGTGTTTGCCAAGGTCAACACCCAGGTCGAGGTCGAGCTGGCGGCGACCGTCAATATTCGCTCGATCCCGACTACCATGGCGTTTCGCGAAGGCATTCTGGTCTACAGCCAGCCGGGGGCGATGCCCAAAGCCACGCTCGAGGATTTGATCAGCCAGATCGAACAACTCGACATGGCCGCCGTCCGCGCCAAGATCGCCCAACGCAAAGCTGCCGCGAAGGCCTAGCCGTCACACCGGCACCGAGAACCAAGAGCTCCAGGCGACGCTCCTCAGTCTTCGGCATGCCGATCTTGGTCCCACTGCTCCAGCCACGCTTGGAGCCTTACCAGGCCAAATCCGGCAAGCGGCGCGCCGGCCGAGAAATAGACCATCAGCTGCGGATTCATCGCTTACACCTCCTGCCGCTAACACGCGATACCTCGGAAAAAAGTTCACCGGGCTAGCATCCGCACATGCGCTTGGAGGTTTCCGACCACGAGCGGGCCGCGCTGGCCGAAGTCGCGCACTTCCCGCTGTTGGCCGCGATCACCGGTCGACGGTCGCGCCGATTTCCGGTGGGCGGCCAGATCCCTGCCGGCGCGTTAGCCTACACCAGCCGCCAGCCGGTTCAGCCGTTGTCGGAAGTCGAACGTGCCCTGCTGATTTCGATCGCCGGCGGTGTCACGGGTTGGAATTTCGGCATCACGCACAACCCCAGTTACGCGCCGTCGTTCCCCAACTACTCCGGTAGCGCGAGCGGCCGGACATTCCCGTCCGCAGCGGGATTCCACACCAGCCAGCTGTTCTTCACCGACGACACCGGCACCTACCTGCTACCCAACCGCGACGAGGCGCCTGGCGAATTCGACAGCATCGAGCAGTGGATCAGCCACACCGCGGACAGCTGTCTGCGGATCTCGGAGACCCGCCTCGAGCTGCCTCGCGAGGAACCACACATGGAGGGCCACAACATCTGGATCGGCAACCATCCGGGCAGCCTGCTGGCATTCCCGGTCGCTGATCTTGCCGAGCACCTGATGGAGAACCTGTGGTTCTTCGCGGCCAATGGCTACCCGGTCGTCGACGACATCAACGGCCGGAGTATCCCAGGCGTGCAACAGTTCAGGTCGTTGCCGCACGCGGACGATCCAATTCCGCTGTCGTTCGTCGAGCAGTACACGATCACCGAGGCCAGCGCGGAACTCGCCATCGCCGCGAACAACGGGGTGCTGGCATTGCAGGCGATGGGCCTTGGCGGCTGGACCTATGACGGACTCAACCGGTTGTCGGTGTTGGGCGGCTCGGGTGATCCGAGCGCACCCGGTTTGGGATTCGTCGCCGATGACGACGAACGCTGGCCATTCCCCAACGTCACCGGGCTGCCCGGATATTTCGAGACGCTCAGCCCGCCGCACGTCCCGTCGGTGGCAGCCGGCGTTGAGAAGCTGGTGGCACGAAAGTATCTGCCGGGCGGGCCGTTTCACCCCGACACGCGCGGGCCGTGGTCCGATACTCAGAAGGTACGCGGCTCCGCGTTGCCACCGGAGGGAATCCAGGAGGTCGTCACCGCCGAGGCCTCCTACATCTACGACACCTTCGGCAAGCTACCCGGCACCGTGCCGACGGTGCACGTCCTGATGTATCTGCAGGCGCAACATCTCGACACCGAGTTCTACGACGCGTTCTTCGCGCCGGGCGCTTATCTGGCGACTCATGACGAGCACCAGGCTCGCTGGCACCGAGGTTAGCCGGGCCTGACCACGTTCGGCCTGACGCCGGCGGGCGCATAGAAGTCCGGGTCGGCGATCTCCCAGTCCGAGCGCCAGCTGGGCGGCGCATGGTTGAGCAATACTGCGGGCTCGAGCCATTCGTAAAGCTCAGCGTACGAACGTTGTTCGGTGGGCGACACCCGTTTGCGCAGCATGTGGGGGTTGAGCATCGACGGGTCCGAGACACCCATCGAGGCCATCATGCGCATCGCCTGTGCCACGGTGGCCTTTTGGTAGCGGTACACCCGTTCGCTCTTGTCTGCGACGTCGAGAGCGCGGGCCCGATGCGGATCCTGGGTTGC
>JBAWAV010000004.1:0-5126 GCA_049589475.1 Mycobacterium sp. | reverse complement strand
ACCAGTTCGCATCGGGTGGCAACGCCGTTCACCGAAGTATGGCTTGTCCCGGATGGCCCGGCACATTCTCCTGTGGATGCGATGGGCGCAGTATTCGGTATCAAAAGTCACGAGAAGTCGAATGAAGATTTCATCGTCGTCATGAACACGGGCCAGCAGGTGACGACGCATCGAGTGGCGCTCGCGCCCAACCAGGTATGGACCCACGACTTCTCGGTGACGGGCCAAAAACCGATTGCCGATGTCTATCGAGGGCGTGTGGTCAACCCGCCTTATCGGACGGTGTGGTTTGTCCGGCGGTGAGCTCGTGAGGCCCCGCGATCGCGCGGCGCAGCTCTCACAGAAGCGATGGCCTGGTATGGGGCTCGAGCGTGGCAACGCTCCAACGTCTGCCGGGCGCCGTGTCGTCACGATAGCGCTCGCACTCTTCAGCACGACCGTGGTGACCTCAGGGCTGGGCTTTGTTTTCTGGGCTCTCGCCGCACGCATTGCCACCACCGAAGTCGTGGGCCGCGCGTCTGCCGTCATCTCTGCGATGCAGCTCATTGGAACCGTCGGCACACTCGGTTTTCATATACTGCTGACCGCTGAACTTCCCAGGCGCGACGCCGCTGACGTGAAGCGTCTTGTCGTTACCAGTCTGGGGATTGCCGGCGGGTTGGCGTTCGCGATGGCGGTGGGGTACGCGGTCGTCAATCACTACGCGACTAATACCGGCGAATGGCTCTACGCGACGCCAATCGGCGTGGGGGTCTTCGGCGTCGGCACAGCCATCACCACGGTGACGGTTGTTCTGGATGGCGCGCTGGTCGGAATCCAACAAAGCGGGCGGCAGACGTCACGCAATCTGGTTTTCGCGCTCGTCAAGGTCCTCGCACTTCCCGTCGGCGCATTTGCTATCGGCATGTCATCTCAGGTCATTTTTTCGGTGTGGCTGCTAGGAAACCTTGTCTCGTTGCTGCTCCTCGGACTGCGAACCAAGGCACCGCAGGAATGGCTGAAGACAATGCCATCGCTGCGTGGGTTTTCTCCGCTATGGCGTACCGCCGCAGCGGGCTATCACTGGATCAACGTCGCTACCCATGTGCCGCTACTGGTAATGCCGATCATGGTTACCGCGCAGCTCGGCGCTCACGCAAACGCCGGCTTCTATGCGGCTCTTCTCTTAGTCGGCGTTATCTGGATCATTCCCTACCACCTGGCGACCGGGGTATTGACCCTCGACGGAGGGAACGCGGAGGACTTCGATCATGGGCTCAGCACCGCGCTCCGGCTGGCCGGGGTGATATCCGCACTTGCTGCCATCGGAACTCCGGTCTTGGCGCGGCCTGTCCTGGCGATCTTCGGATCTGGGTATGAACAGGCCCGCTACTGCCTGATTGCTTTCGCGTTGTGCACATTCCCCACCGCGATCAAATCGATCTACATCCCGGTCCGGAAAGCGCAGGGAGCGCTGGGCAGGGCCGCGCTGGCGGTAAGCCTCGGCGCGGTCTTGGAAATCGGAGCTGCCGAGTTCGGACTCAAGGTCGGTGGCGTCACTGGTGTCGGAATAGCTTTCGGAGCGGCGACGGTACTAGAAGCAATATCTTTCTGGCCGGCTATCGCCAGGTCGCGAAAGTCGTTCACTACGCAGGTCACAGTTCCTGAGCCAGATCGTCGTGGCCAGGAACAAGAGATCGGACTTGGAAATCACGGTGCCTAAAGGAGAGCTTTCAACTGATGTTCTGCGCTGCTGCCGATGGAGTACGCCGTGCGGTATCTGCGCCTGATCATGGCCGCTTTTCTCACTGCGGCAACTGCGTTGGCGCTGTTGATGTTCGCGTCTCCGGTCATGCTGACAACAGCCGGCCTGCATAACGGGGCCATCGAGCAGCGCGGACTCGTGCTGCCGACTTGGCGGATCGATGGTTACCAGGGCAGGCTCACCGCGCAAGCGACCAATGACATCGCCGGGCTCGGCGCGACCTGGATTCAACTCACGCCGACATGGAAAATGGCCACGTCAACGTCCAGCACGATCGATGCCCGTTGGACCCTGACCGACGCGGCTTTGCTGAAAGCGATAGACCTCGCCCACAGCAGGGGCCTCAAGGTTCTGCTGAAGCCGCATGTGGATCCTCAGGACGGCACCAATCGCTGGCAGATCAAACCCTCGGACCGGGCGGCGTGGTTCGGCTCCTACCGACAGATGATGACCCACTACGCAACTATCGCTGGGCAGACTGGCGTCGAGGAGTTCTCGGTGGGCTGCGAACTGGCCACCATGACGGGCGCCGCGGATCGCAGCGCGTGGCTGGCGGTCATCGATGCAATAAAAGCTGTATCCAGCGCGCCGCTCGTCTACGCGGCCACAGTCGATGAATACCGCCACGTGTCGTTCTGGGATCAGGTCAACTTCATCGGGATTGACGCCTATTTCCCGTTGAGCACCAAGCCGACCACGGATGTATCGGCGCTCGAGGCGGCGTGGATTCCTATACGGGACCAAATGTCGGCGTTTGCGGTCGGTGTCGGACGCCGAATCCTGTTTACCGAGGCCGGCTATCCCAGCCTGGTGGGCGCGGCGGTCGAGCCATGGAACAACCTCTACAGCAGTACGCCCTCCCAGCAGGAACAGGCGGCGGCGTATGAGGCGTTATTCGCGACTTTCAGCGGCCAGCCCTGGTGGGCCGGAGCGTTCTGGTGGTCGTGGTGGACGGACAAAGGGCTGTACGCCCCGCTTGATCTCGCGATCGGGGGCAAGCTCGCGGAGTCGGTTGTACGACGGTGGTGGGCTTCGACACCGTCAACCCGAACCGTCAAGGCCGGGGGATCGGATGCGTGAGGGACGGGGGAGCCTCCCACACTCGCCCGTCAGCCAGGAAGGCGGAGCGATTCTCTGTCAGGATCCGATGATTGAGCAGGATGAAAAGAGATGATCGATTCTCGGTCTCCCGAGCCGCCGATCGCGCCGCGGGCCCATTCGCTCGGATTCGGCTGCGCGAGCCTGTACGGCCTGCCCGGAAGGCGGGAGCGGCGCGCAGTGCTGGAATCCGCCTACGACCTGGGCATCAGACATTTCGACGTGGCGCCTATCTATGGGCTCGGCCTAGCTGAAGCCGAGTTGGCAGATTTCGCGCGTACGCATACCGATATACGGATCGCGACGAAATTTGGCATCAGGCCGACCGCGATCGGTCGCCTCGCGGGGTTCGTCCAGCCGCCCATCCGCCGAGTACTGCAGTCGTCCTCCACGATGAAATCCAAAGTCAAGCAATCTGGTGCCGCGCCCGACGCCGGGGTTGTCGGCCGTATTCTCTATTCCCGCCGGCTCTACTCCGTGGCGAACGCTAGGCGCGCGCTCGTTTCGAGCCTCCGCGCCTTGCGCACCGAGCGAATCGACTACTTCCTGCTGCACGAACCGGCCGGCGTGCTGGCCGGCGACTACCGCGATCTGGTCGACTACCTCGAGACCGAGCGCAGCCGGGACGTGATCGGATACTGGGGTCCGGCGGGCGATCTATCGCCGATGGACGACCCGGTGCTGGCTGCCATGAGCGCAAAGGCCCCCGCGCTTCAGTTCCCTTATGACCTGATCGCCGGATATCGGGGACCGGGACCAACGCAAGACCGGTCCACCATCACCTTCGGCTTTCTCGCTGGAACGCTGTCGCGGGTCACCGGTGTCCTGAGTCGTGAGCTTGAATTCAGGCAGCAGTGCAGCGAATTGCTTGATGCCGATCTCGGCGATGTCAGAACCGTGCTCACGCTGCTCGTGCGTGACGCGGTGACGCACAACCAGGGTGGGATTGTGCTGCTGTCGTCGACCAAGATCGAGAACCTCGAGATGGCTTGCGCGAGCGCAGATGTCGCTCTCCCCAACGAGGCGCAGGTGGCGAGCATGATCCGGAATCAGTTCCTCGGCGTGGGAGCTGGCCGATGATCATCTCCGGCAACGACATTCCGCACGGCGGGACCTTGCATGCGGGTCTCGTTGTCATCGGGGCCGGACCGGCGGGCATCGTCTCCGCGCTGGAGGCGGCGAGGAGAGGCGTCGACGTCGTCCTGATCGAGACCGGGAACAGGAAACAGAGCCCGCAGTATCAGAAGTTGTCCGAAGCGCATCGGCAGCACCCAGATGTTCACGCGCCGGTCGAACTGGCGATCAGCCGCCAGCTCGGCGGTACGTCTTCGATTTGGGGCGGACGGTGCGTTCCCTACGACCGTGTCGACTTCGTCGAGCGCGACGTCGCGCCGGATTCTGCGTGGCCGGTGACCTACGAAGACGTGCAACCCTACTTCGAACGAGCGTGCCAGTGGATGCTCTGTGGTCGGTCGATCTTCGACGTCAACGAGCTGGACCATCTGCCACAACACATGATCGCGGGTCTCGAGGACGGATCCGTTTCCACGTCATCGCTCGAGCGATGGTCGCTCCCAACCGATTTTGGCAAGGTGTATTTCGAAGATCTCCGCGATGTGGCCGGCCTCAAGGTAATTACCGACGCGACCTGTGTGCGGATCAACCTCGATGATGACCAAGCCCGTGCGACGGACCTCGAATGCAAAACCCTTGCGGGGCAATCGTTCACCGTCGCAGCCGAGGACGTCATCGTGGCGGCGGGTGGGTTGGAAAGCACCCGATTGCTGATGTGCTCACCGGGTCGGGGAGGCAAAAGCATCGGCGACCATTCCGGCCAGCTGGGTCACTGGTACATGGCCCACCTCGAGGGTGTGGTCGCTGACCTGGTGTTGTCCACCCCTGCCGAGGGCACGATCTACGGGTACGAGCGCGACATCGACGGCTCCTATGTCAGGCGGAGGTTTGCTTTCGCCGAGAGCTATCTGCTCGAGCATGGTCTGCCCAACATCTCGGGATGGATCGCCAATCCCGAACTGGCTGACGCGTCGCACCGCAATGCCCAGCTGTCGTTGACGTATCTGGCCTTGACCTCGCCCCTCGGCTTCTTGTTCGCGCCGACGGCGCAACGTCTTTCGCTGACCGGTTCCAACATCCCTGGAACGCCCTACGGCATGGCCGAGCGATCGTCGGTGTGGGCACACATTCGCAACCTGCTGCGCCATCCGATCGAAACCATCGGTTTCTTAGCCGATTTCGGCATCAGACGGGTGTTCGCCCGAGGGCG
>JBAWAV010000003.1:0-8484 GCA_049589475.1 Mycobacterium sp. | reverse complement strand
GCTCGCAGCCCGTAGCCTGTGCGGCAGCCGCGGTGACGCCCTCCAGACGCGCACCGACGAAACGTCCCAGGTCGGCGTGTTCCACCGACAACGGAGCGGCCGGCGCGCCCTCGGCCGGCAACAGAGTCAGGTAGTCGACGAAGATCACCCGGGCCCGCGGCGCCCGGCGGCGCACCGCAGTGCCGACCGCGTGCAATGAGTCGGCCACGTCGTCGAGCGCACGCTCGCGGGCGCCGCGGTCGAACAGTTCGCGCACACGGCCGGCGAGCAGGCGGCGAGCCATCGCGGGCAGCGACGCCGCCATCAGCAACGGCACATAGCCGACGTCGTTGCCGCCGATCGTGATGGTGACCAGCTCTTCGGATCCGTCCAGCGCCTCGATCTGCGGCTGGGCGCTGCGCTGCTGCTCGTGCAGCACGTGCGCGGTGGTGGCGCCGGAGAAGGTGACGTCGACCAGGTCGAGGTTCAGGTGCTCGGCGACGAGATGGGCATAATTGCGCGCCGACCGACCCGATCCGAACGGGGCGCCCTGCACGGATGGCCGGATACCGGGGCCGGCTGCCATCGAGCTGCCAAGCGCTGCGTAGCGGCTCACAGGCTTCGGCTCAATTGCCCGGCTCCTCAGCGGGCCGTTCCCCGGCCCGCATCGTCAACCGGGCGGGGCTGGACGCCTGGGCCCAGAATCGCTTCGGGATCCGTCCGGCCCGACGAGCCAGGTACCCCGCGGTGACGGCAGCGGCCATCGCCGCAGCCATGGCAGGCGGGTCGACGGCGCGGGTCACCGCAGTGGCCAGCAGCACCGCGTCACAACCCAACTCCATCGCAAGCGCGGCGTCGCTGGCCGTGCCGATGCCGGCGTCGAGCACGACGGGGACACCGGCCTGGGCGACGATCATCTCGATATTGTGCGGGTTGGCGATTCCCAGACCGGTGCCGATCGGTGAACCGAGCGGCATCACCGCCACACAGCCGATGTCCTCCAACCGTCTGGCGAGCACCGGATCGTCGTTGGTGTACGGCAACACCACGAAACCGTCGTCGACCAATTGCTCTGCGGCGCGGACCAATTCGACGGCATCGGGCAATAGCGTGCGTTCGTCGGCGATCACTTCCAGTTTGACCCATTCGGTTCCCAGCGCTTCGCGGGCGAGTTGCGCGGTCAGCACCGCCTCCGCGGCGCTGCGACAGCCCGCGGTGTTCGGCAGCGGCGTGATGCCCAGCCGACTCAGCAGGTCGAGCATGCCGGTGCCGCCCACGGCGTCGACCCTTCGCATCGCGACGGTCGTCAGCTCGGTGCCCGAGGCGATCAGCGCCTCTTCGAGGACGGCGAGGTTGGCCGCCCCGCCGGTGCCCATGATCAACCGCGAGGCGAAGCTGCGGCCTGCGATCGTCAGCTTGGCTTCCCCGCGACGCGGGGGCGAGTCGGTACATTCAAATTCAGCCACCCTGCACCGCCGTCACTACTTCGATGTGTGCACCGTCAGAAAGCGTTGTGGCCCAATCGGACCGAGGCACAACCGCCTGGTCGACCGCGACCGCGATGCCGCGGTCCGGGTAGCCCAGCGACTGCAACAGCGTCGCGACCGTCGTCTGGTCGTCGACCTCGAGGTCATCGGCGTTGACGCGCACGATCATTTGCGCCGCTCCTCCTCATCACTTCGTTCTGCATCGTCGCTGGCGGTCATGTCGGGGCTCCAACCGGAATGAGTTCGGACACAATCTGTTCGGCGGTCCACGGTGCCAGCAGGAAACCGGAGCGGCCGTGGCCGGCGGCGATCAGCGTCCGTGCATCCAGGCGGCCCACCAGCGGCAGGTTGTCCGGCGTCATGGGGCGCAGCCCGGCGACGCACTCCGCCAGCTCATACTCGCCGAGCGAGGGCATCACCGTGCACGCGTCGTCGAGCAGATCCCGCACACCGGACACCGTCGGCGCGGTGTCACGGCCGTGCTCGTACTGGGTGGCGCCCACGACGACGCCGTCGTCGCGCGGCACGACGTACACCTGACGACCGTGCACCCTGGCGCGAATAACCCTCTGCGGCAACGGCATACATCCCTGACGCCAGCGCAGCCGCAACACCTCGCCCTTCACCGGCCGAATCGGCAGACCGGGCCACAGCGAAGGCGCGTCGATTCCGTTGGCGATCACGACGGAGTCGGCCTGCACAGAATCGAGGTCGGTAACCGCGCCGTCCCAGTCGACACCGAGCCGCTCGCAGGCCGTCTGCAACCCGTCGAGCAGGGCGCGGTTGTCTACCGCCAATTCGGTGGGCGCCCGAAACCCGTGCCGAATACCTTGCGCCAGCATCGGTTCCACGTCGCGGACTGCCGACTCCCAGACCACCGGGTGGCCCTGTCCGGACAACCAGTCCGCGACCGTACGCAGGTCGGCCACGTCGGCCCGATCGACGGCGACCGTGAGCGACTCGCGCGCGGTAATCACCCGCGAGGGCAGACCGTCGGTGAATTCGCCCTGCTGCCAGAGCCGCAGCGACTCCAGGCCGAGCTGCAGCAAGCGCTCTTCGCCGGGCCACCCTTCGCTGTGCGGCGCCAGCATTCCGGCGGCCACCCAGGACGCACCGGGCTGCCCGGAACGATGCACTCGCACCGACCAGCCGGCCTGTGCCGCGCGGCGCGCCACCGACAGCCCGATGACGCCGCCGCCGATGACGGCCAGCGTTCCGGAGTGCGGTGGCATCTTTCGCTCCCTTCGCCGGCATGATCCGGATCAGGTTTGACGGTAAGGGCCGACGTGCCCACTCTCAGCCCCCGGCTTGCGCATCTTGCCCGGCTCCTCCGCAGGCCTTTGGCCTGCATCGTCACCGAGCCGTGGGACTCCCGTGTCGGCTACTCACGGTAGTCGCTAGCGTCGCGGTGTGCACCCACCCGATGGCCCCGCCGCACCTCCGATCGACCGGCTCGCCGATGCCCGGCTGTATCTGTGCACCGATGCGCGTCGCGACCGGGGCGATCTGGCCGAGTTCGCCGACGCCGCCCTGGCCGGTGGGGTGGACATCATTCAGCTGCGCGACAAGGGCTCGGCGGGTGAGCGGCAGTGGGGTCCCTTGGAGGCGCGCGACGAACTCGCGGCGCTGGAGGTTCTTGCCGATGCCGCGCGTCGGCACGGCGCGATGCTGGCCGTCAACGACCGCGCCGACATCGCCCGCGCCGCCGGCGCCGACGTGTTGCACCTCGGCCAAGACGACCTGCCGTTGCCGGTGGCCCGCGACATCGTCGGCCCCGACGTGCTGATCGGCCGGTCAGCGCACGATCACCCGCAGGTCGCCGCGGCCGTTGCGGAGGACGTCGACTACTTCTGCGTCGGGCCGTGCTGGCCGACCCCCACCAAACCCGGGCGCCCGGCACCGGGGCTGCCGCTGGTGCGGTCCACCGCGGAGTCGGCCCCCGCCAAACCGTGGTTCGCCATCGGCGGAATCGACGCGGCTCGGCTGCCGGAAGTCCTGGCGGCCGGCGCGCGGCGCGTCGTGGTGGTGCGCGCGATCACCGGCGCGCAGGATCCGCGGGCCGCAGCCGAGCAGCTCCGTTCGGCGCTCGCTTAGTCGAGCAGGCCGACGATGCGCAGCACCAGGCCGCCGTCTTCGATCTCGACCGTGCGTGCCAGATTGCCCCGCGGCTGACCACCCGGAGTCCACGGCACGATCTCCAGGGCGCTGCGCAGCCGGTGCCAACTGGCCCCGAATCCGGGGTGCAGCGGTAACTCGGCCACCTCGTCCTCGACGACCCAGCGCAGTTCGGCACTTTCCATGTTCGGCACGGTCTGCAGCAGTTCGTCGGCGTCGGCGACGACGGTGGTGTAGGTCCAGCGATTGCCGTAAGCCCCACTCACGTCGGCGGTGACGACGGTTGCCCGCACCGACAGCAGCTCGCCGGGCAGACCGGCCTCCTCATGGGCCTCTCGCTTGGCGGCCTCTTCGGGCGTCTCGTGGCTGTCGAGCGCGCCACCGGGCAGACCCCAGGTTCCGCCCTGATGGCTCCACGGCGCCCGGTGCTGCAGGAGCACCGCGTGCGTGCCGGCCGGGTGCGGCGCGCGAAGCAACAGGCCGGCCGCACCGTGCACACCCCAGTAATGCTTGCCGGTGTCGGACACCACCCATCCGTCACCGTCGCCGCGCACGCGTTCAGGATAAGCAGCCCGACGGCGACGCATCGGGTCCACTGGTTGAGACGGTGTCGGCAATCCTGGCCGAGATCCCCGCAACTTGGCGGCGAGCTCTTAGAATTCGCTTATAGCGTTCGTGTCACGCACGCCCGAAAGTTGAGGTTCGAACAGACGTGACCGTTGAGTTGGCGCATCCGTCGACCGAGCCGCTTGGTTCGCGGTCGCCAATCGAACCGGCCCGGCCCCGCTGGTGGTTCGTCGCGACCACCCCGGGCCGCATTCTGTCGATCGGTCTCGTCCTGGCAATCCTCGGCGGGCTCAGCGCGTTCGCCACCTCGACCACGATCAACCAGCGACAGGGTGCGCTGACCACTGTCCTGAGCCACACCGAGCCGCTGGCGTTCGCCGCCGGACGGTTGTACACCACGCTGTCGGTGGCCGACGCGGCCGCCGCGACCGCCTTCATCGCGCAGGCCGAGCCGCGGACCGTCCGGCAGCGCTACGAGCAGGCGATCACCGACGCGGCGGTGGCGGCAACCAGGGCGTCCAGTGGTTTGACCGACGAGCCGATGGTGCAGCTGCTGGGCCGGATCAACGCCGAGTTGGCGGTGTACACCGGGCTGATCGAGATCGCCCGCACCAACAACCGGGGCGGCAACCCGGTCGGGTCGTCGTATCTGTCGGAGGCCTCGACGCTCATGCAGTCGAAGATCCTGCCGGACGCGAAGCGGCTCTACCGCGAGACGTCGGAGCGGGTGGATACCGAAACGACGGCCTCGACCCAGATACCGGCGCCGGTGATCCTCGTCGTCTTCGCGACGGCGGTTTTCGGCGCGTTCTCCCACCGGTGGCTGGCCCGTCGCACCAAACGACGAATCAACCCAGGCCTTGTCGCCGGCGCACTGGCAATTCTCGTTATGGTGGTATGGGTGGGCACAGCGCTCGCAATTTCCACCGGCGGCAGCCGCAGCGCCAAAGACACTGCCGCAGAGTCACTGAAGACCGTCACCAACATGTCCATCAGTGCGCAGCAAGCGCGTGCCGACGAGACACTGTCATTGATTCGGCGCGGGGACGAAGAGGTCCGCAAACAATCCTTCTACGAACGCATCGACGCCATGCACAAGCAGCTCGACGAATACCTCTCTCGCCGCGACGCGGTCGACAAGAGCGACTTGCAGAGCGCCGGC
Source organism: Mycobacterium sp. (assembly GCA_049589475.1). GTDB lineage: Bacteria > Actinomycetota > Actinomycetes > Mycobacteriales > Mycobacteriaceae > Mycobacterium. Next base: position 3,174 of record JBAWAV010000003.1, on the reverse strand, counting down.
GAGTTGCTGAACCAATGGCGCCGAGCCGACGATCGGATCAACTCCTTCATCTCGGTCGGTAATTACCGGGCCGCCATCCAGGTCGCGTTGGGTAGCAGCGAGGACGACTCCACTCCAGCGTTCGACAAGCTCGACCGCGTGCTGGGGAAGGCCATGGAACAGAGTCGCCACGAATTGCGCGACGACATCCTCAACGCGCGCCGCGGACTCACCGGCGCCACGGTTGGCGGCGTCGTGCTGAGCCTCGGCGCGGCCCTTGCGGTTGCTCTCGGGCTATGGCCCCGGCTGAGCGAGTACCGATGAAGACACGGCCGCCCCGGATCCTGTGCGCCCTGGCGATCGCCACGGACACATGGTGTCGACCCGCTGCGCGCGGCTTCGCCGCGCTGGCGATCGCCACGGTGCTGGCCGGGTGTGGCCAGTCGGGGGCCATGGTCGTTGCGCCCGCGCCGACGCTGCCGCCGCCCACCCCGGCCGGTATGCAGGACATGGCAGCGCAACCGCCACTGGCGCCGGACAAGACCGCCGACGACTGCAACCCCACCGCCAGCCTGCGCCCGTTCGACAATCCGGCCGACGCCGACGCCGCGGTGGCCAACATCCGTGCCCGCGGGCGGCTGATCGTCGGTCTGGACATCGGCAGCAACCTGTTCAGCTTCCGCGATCCGATCACCGGTGACATCGTCGGCTTCGACGTCGATATCGCCGGGGAGGTCGCCCGCGACATCTTCGGCAACCCGTCGCAAGTCGAGTACCGAATCTTGTCGTCCGCCGAGCGGATCACCGCACTGGAGAAGGCGGAGGTCGACGTCGTGGTGAAGACGATGACCATCACCTGCGACCGACGCAAGCAAGTCAACTTCTCCACCGTCTATCTCGATGCCGCCCAACGTATCCTGGCGCCGCGGGATTCCCCGATCACCAAGCCGGCCGACCTGTCCGGCAAGCGGGTCTGCGTGGCGAGGGGCACCACGTCGCTGGAGCGAATCCGCGAGATCTCACCACCGCCGATGGTGGTCGAGGTGGTGAACTGGGCCGACTGTCTGGTGACGTTGCAGCAGCGCGAAGTCGACGCGGTCAGCACCGATGACTCGATCCTGGCCGGGCTGGTTTCCCAGGACCCCTATCTCCATATCGTCGGACCCAATATGGGCACCCAGCCCTACGGCATCGGGGTCAAGCTCGACAACACCGGGCTGGTGCGGTTCGTAAACGGCACACTGGAACGCATCCGCCGCGATGGCACATGGAATGCGTTGTACCGCAAATGGTTAACGGTGCTGGGGCTCGCCCCTGCCCCGCCCAGCCCAAGGTATGTGGACTGATGGCCGAGGAACCGCAGAACCAGGACACCGAGGACCTCACTCCTGGCACCCAGCCCGCCGATGCGATGGTCGATTCGTCGGCACAGAGTCGCCCGCTGGCCACCCAGGCGATCTTCCGACCCGATTTCGACGATAACGACGACGGTGACTTGCCGATTCACATCGGCGACATCAAGCCGCCGGAGCGGGTGAAGTCGGCAGCACGCGCTCCGGTACGCCGACTGGGCGGCGGTCTGGTCGAGATTCCCCGGGTCCCCGATATCGATCCACTCCAAGCGTTGATGCCCAATCCGGTTGTGCCGGAATCGAAACGGTTCTGCTGGAACTGTGGGCGCCCGGTGGGCCGAGCCAACAATGAGGGCAAGGCACTCTCAGAGGGTTGGTGCCCACATTGCGGAAGCCCGTATTCCTTCCTGCCGCAGCTCAATCCGGGTGACATCGTCGCCGGCCAGTACGTGATCAAGGGCTGCATCGCACACGGTGGGCTGGGCTGGGTGTATCTGGCGCTCGACCGCAACGTCAACGACCGTCCAGTGGTGCTCAAAGGTCTGGTGCATTCCGGTGATGCCGAAGCCCAGGCGATCGCGATGGCCGAGCGACGGTTCCTCGCCGAGGTCGTGCACCCGTCGATCGTGCAGATCTTCAACTTCGTCGAGCACACCGACAGCCATGGCGAACCTGTCGGCTACATCGTCATGGAATATGTCGGTGGGCAATCCCTCAAACGCCGCAAGGGCGACAGACTTCCGGTCGCCGAGGCGATCGCATACGTGCTGGAAATCCTTCCGGCACTGAGCTACCTGCATTCCATCGGCCTGGTCTACAACGACCTGAAGCCGGAAAACCTCATGCTCACTGAAGAGCAGCTCAAGTTGATCGACCTGGGCGCGGTGTCGCGGATCAACTCCTTCGGCTACCTCTACGGCACACCGGGTTACCAGGCGCCCGAGATCGTCCGGACCGGCCCGACGGTGGCCAGCGACATCTACACAGTCGGGCGCACACTGGCGGCGTTGACGTTGAAGCTGCGCGCCCGCGGCGGACGCTACGTCGACGGGCTTCCCGAAGACGACCCGGTGCTGGCCAAATACGACTCGTTCGGCCGGTTGCTGCGTCGCGCCATCGATCCGGATCCGCGGCGGCGATTCGCCAGCGCTGAGGAGATGTCCGGGCAGCTGTCGGGTGTGCTGCGCGAGGTCGTCGCGCAGGACACCGGTGTGCGGCGGCCGGGGTTGTCGACGATATTCTCCCGCAGCCGTGCGACATTCGGCGAAGACCTGCTGGTCGCCCACACCGACGTGTACCTGGACGGCCACGTGCACGCCGAGAAGCTGACCGCCAAGGAGATCGTCACCGCGCTGCAGGTGCCGCTGGTCGATCCGGCCGATGTCGCGGCTCCGCTGCTGCAGGCGACTGTGCTCTCGCAGCCGGTGCAGACGTTGGATTCACTGCGTGCATTTCGGCACGGCGCAATGGATTCCGACGATATCGACCTGTCGGAATCCATCGAGCTGCCGCTCATGGAGGTGCGGGCATTGCTCGACCTCGGCGACGTCGCCAAGGCGACGCGCAAACTCGACGACCTGGCCGACCGGGTCGGCTGGCTTTGGCGACTGGTCTGGTACCGCGCGGTCGCCGAATTGCTTACCGGCGACTACGCCTTGGCCAGTAAGCATTTCAGTGAGGTCCTGGACACCTTCCCCGGAGAGTTGGCACCCAAGATGGCGCTGGCCGCGACGGCCGAACTGGCCGGCAGCTCCGATGAACACATGTACTACGAAGAGGTGTGGAATACCGACGACGGGGTGATCTCGGCGGCCTTCGGGCTGGCCAGGGCGCAGTCCGTCGA
>JBAWAV010000002.1:0-26302 GCA_049589475.1 Mycobacterium sp. | reverse complement strand
GTCATCGAGACCTACGAGCTGGTCGAGAAGGAACGCTCCTGATCATGAGCGCCGACACGCAGAACCTGCGGCATGGCTGATCCGGCGCGGGCGCGCCGGCTGGCCAAGCGGATCTCCGAAATCGTCGCATCCGCGATCGAATACGAGATCAAGGACCCGGGACTGACTGGCGTCACCATCATCGACGCCAAGGTGACCGGGGATCTGCATGACGCGACGCTCTATTACACGGTGCTCGGCGCGACGCTGGACGACGAGCCCGATTACGCCGGGGCCGCCGCGGCGTTGGAGCGCGCAAAGGGCGTGCTACGCAGCAAAGTCGGGGCCGGCACCGGTGTGCGTTTCACGCCGACTCTGACATTCACCCGCGACACGGTGTCGGATTCCGTGCGGCGAATGGAGGAATTGCTGGCGCGTGCGCGTGCCGCCGACGCCGATGTGGCTCGAGTTCGCGCGGGGGCCACGCCGGCCGGCGACGCCGATCCGTACCGGACGTCCGGCGACGAAGAAGACATAGCCGGGCAATCTGACATGCTCGGTGACGATGCGGGCCGGGTAGCGGCCCGAGGAGGAACTGGGCAATCTGACTTGGGGGCACCAACCGCAAACGGGGAAGGCGCCGATGACGACGATCAACTCGAAGACTGACTCAAGCGCTACCCGTGTCGACGCGATGGGCGCGGCCAAGGTATTGGACGCCGCCGCGACGGTCGGGGTGCTGTGCCACGTGCATCCCGATGCCGACACGATCGGCGCTGGTCTGGCACTCGCCCTCGTCTTGGATGGCTGCGGCAAGACCGTCGAAGTCAGCTTCGCTGCCCCCGCGGCACTTCCGGAGTCGCTGCGATCGCTGCCCGGCGGCCGGCTCCTGGTCGATCCGAAAGCCATGCGCCGCGACGTCGATCTGGTTGTGACCGTCGACATTCCGAGCATCAATCGGCTCGGCGACCTGTGCGAGATGGCCGGTGCCGGGCAAGAAGTGCTGGTGATCGATCACCATGCCTCGAATCAGCTGTTCGGCACCGTGAATTTCGTTGAGCCGTCCGCGGACTCGACGACGATGATGGTTGCCGAACTGCTCGACGCGTGGGACAAGCCGATCGACGCGGACGTGGCGTACTGCTTGTATGCGGGCCTGACCACCGACACCGGTTCGTTTCGGTGGGCCAGCGCGCGGGCCTACCGCTTGGCGGCGCGACTGGTCGAGATCGGCATCGACAACGCGGCGATCACCCGGTCCCTGATGGACACCCACCCGTTCGCCTGGCTGGCGTTGCTGTCCCGGGTGCTGGGCTCGGCGCAGCTGTTGCCGGACGCTGCCAGCGGTGGTGGTCTGGTGTATGCCGTTGTAACAAACCAGGAATGGGTCAACGCCCGCCCAGAGGAAGTCGAAAGCATCGTCGACATCGTCCGCACCACCCAGCAGGCCGAGGTCGCCGCGGTGTTCAAAGAGATCGAGCCGCAACACTGGTCGGTCTCCATGCGGGCAAAGGCCGCCGTCGATCTCGCCGCTGTCGCGTCGACGTTCGGTGGAGGCGGCCACAGATTGGCCGCGGGCTACTCGACCACGGGATCGGCCGACGAGGTGGTCGCGGCCCTGAGCGCCGCCCTGGATTGAACCGGCCGCCCCAGCCGGGTGCCCGATCGATCGCGCAACTGGCTCTGCCTGCGCTGGGTGTGCTGGCCGCCGAGCCGCTCTACCTGTTGTTCGACACCGCGATCATCGGCAGGCTGGGTGCACTGAGCCTGGCCGGGTTGGCTATTGGGGGCCTCATCCTCGGCATGGTCGGTTCCCAGTTGACTTTCCTGTCGTACGGCACCACCGCACGCTCAGCGCGCTTCTTCGGCGCCGAGGATCGGGCGGCCGCCGTACGGGAAGGCGTGCAGGCGACCTGGCTGGCACTGGGACTGGGCGCGCTGATCGTCGCTGTGGTCCAGGTCGCGGCGGTCCCACTGGTATCGATCATCGCCGGTTCACGCGACATCGCGAACACGGCGCTGTCCTGGCTGCGTATCGCCATCGTCGGCGCGCCCGCAATTCTGGTGTCGCTGGCGGGCAATGGATGGTTGCGCGGCGTGCAGGACACCGTCCGTCCGCTGCGCTATGTGGTCGCCGGCTTCGGGCTGTCGGCGCTGCTGTGTCCGTTGCTGGTGTACGGCTGGCTGGGGCTGCCTCACCTGGGATTGGCGGGGTCAGCGGTCGCCAATCTGGCCGGTCAATGGCTGGCCGCCGTGCTGTTCGGGTGGGCGCTGCTGGTTGAGCGAGTTCCGTTGCGGATCGACCGGATCGCGTTGCGTGCGCAAGTCGTGCTGGGTCGCGACTTGGTGGTGCGAACCCTGGCCTTTCAGGCGTGCTTCGTCTCCGCCGCCGCAGTGGCGGCCCGATTCGGCGCTGCGGCTCTCGCCGCCCATCAGGTGGTGTTGCAGTTGTGGAGTTTCCTTGCGCTGGTTCTTGATTCGCTGGCCATCGCGGCGCAGGCGCTGGTCGGCGCGGCACTGGGCGCCGACGATGTTCCGCGCGCGACGGCGACGGCAAGGCGGGTGACGGTGACGTCGGTGATTGCGGCGACCGGCCTGGCGGCGGTGTTCGCCGCCGGCGCCCGCGTGCTGCCCGCGTTGTTCACCGACGACAGCTCGGTGTTGGCTGCCATCAGAATTCCGTGGTGGTTTCTGGTCGCCCAATTGCCTTTTGCAGGAGTCGTTTTCGCGCTCGACGGTGTCCTGCTCGGTGCGGGTGACGCCGCATTCATGCGCACCGCGACGGTGATCGGGGCACTGGCAGGATTTCTGCCGCTGGTCTGGCTGTCACTGGTGTGCGACTGGGGACTGGCCGGCATATGGTCGGGGCTGAGCATGTTCATCGTGCTGCGCATGATCTTGGTGGGTTGGCGTGCGGTATCGGGTCGTTGGGCGGTGACTGGCGCTTAGCGTTACACGGCAATTGGGCTCGATGCCGTCACAATGGGAAGTCAATACCAACGATCGCCTGAAAGGCTGACGGCGCGATGCGGAACGCAGGTCTCGACTTCGGTGTGCTGGGGCCGCTGCAGATGCTCGCCGACGGGCGCCCGGTGCCGCTGGGTGCGCCGAAACAGCGCGCAGTGTTGGCCATGCTGGTGCTCAACCGCAACCGGCCGGTCTCGGTCGATGTCTTGATCGACGCGGTGTGGGAATCTGAACCCGTCCCGGCGGCGCGAACGAGCATCCATTCCTATGTGTCCCGACTGCGCGGCCTGATTGGATCTGCCGGCGTGGACGCCAACCAGGTGCTGGCCAGCGCCGCGCCGGGTTATCAACTGAGCGTGGACGATTCCGACTGCGATCTGGGGCGGTTCATCGTCGAGAAGAACGCGGGCGTGCACGCCTCGGTCGCGGGGCGCTTCGAAGAGGCCAGCAAGCGTCTGACTGCGGCGCTGGCCGAATGGCGCGGGCCGGTCCTCGACGACCTTCGCGAATTCGCCTTCGTGGGCACCTTTGCCACGGCGTTGGAAGAGGTCAAGGTGGTGGCTCACACCGCCCTCGCCGAAGCCGAGATCGCGTGTGGGCGCGCGGACGCCTTGATCCCCCGCCTGGAGATGCTGAGCGCCCAACATCCGTTCCGGGAACGCCTGTGGGCCCAGCTGATCACCGCCTACTACGTCGCCGAGCGTCAATCCGACGCCCTCGACGCCTTCCGGCGACTCAAGACCAACCTGGCCGACAATCTCGGTATCGACCCGGGCCCCACCGTCAGCGCCCTGCACGAGCGAATCCTGCGTCAGGAACCTCTCGAGACCAAGCGTCCCGCGCAGACCGTCGCCCAGCGCACCGTCATCGATCTCAGCCCGGCGACCAGCACACTGGTGAACCGAATGCCCGTCGCTGCGCTTCGGGGACAGGACGGTCAGCTCTTTCGGCTGGATACGTCGACACGTATCGGGCGCCTACCCGACAACGACATCGTCGTCGACGATGACAACGTCAGTCGGTACCACGCGGTCGTCATCGACACCGGTGGCAGTTTCGTGATCAGCGACCTACGATCGACGAACGGCGTTTTGGTGGACGGCCGTCGGATCCGGGGGAGCGCCACCCTTGCCGATGGCGACCACATTCGCATCGGCGGGCACGAATTCACCTTCGAAATCGTCGGTTCGTGAGCCTATTTTTACCCGCTGAGCTGCGACGCAAGAGTTTCGCAAGAATCCGTACAGAACGCACCAAGGCGTCGGTTGCACACTGGTGATGTCGGAAAAACAGAAACCGACCCCAGCGATGGATTCACCTCCGGACCTGGGACCACTGCCAGGTAAGGAATCACCATCATGAAGAGCACCAAGACTTCGAAGGTGCGTGTCGGGGCTGCCACCATGCTGGCAGCTGTCGGTCTCTCCCTCGTTGCGCCAGCTATCGCGTCCGCCGACCCGTGGGTTCCGTGGACCGGCCCGCTGCACCCCGTTCGCCACTACGCCGCGGACGTGCTTCACCCCGGCTGGGCCGTGACGCACCCCCTGCGCGCCATGGCTCCCTGATCTCCGATCAGGCTTCACAATCTGCCCCGTTTCCCCTGGAAACGGGGCAGATTGCGTTAGCGCACCTGAGCTCGTCCGCGCTGCAGCACCGCCTCACGGTTAGCGGCAATGTCGTCGCCGCTGGTCCGGAATGCCCGCGCCGCGGCCGCTTCCAGCCAAAGGCCCGCGTCGGTGTGCGACGAGTCGATGCGGTGGTACGAACTCAGCAGTGCCCGCACCGCGTCCTGGTTGTTGCCGACGATGGCCGACGCAACCCCGCGCGCCGCGGACAGCAACTGATCGTGCGGCACCACTTCGGTGACCAGCCCGGCCCGCAGGGCGTCGTGAGCGGACAGATAGTCACCGGTCAAGCTCATCCGACGGGCCAGGCCGATGCCGACTTTCTGCGGTAGCCGCACACTGAGCCCCCACGTCGGCAACAGCCCCACCCGCGCATGTGTGTCGGCGAACCGCGCCTGCTCCGATGCGATCAAGATGTCGCAGTACAGCGCCAGCTCGAGGCCGCCGGTCACCGCGGCGCCGTTGATGGCGCCGATCACCGGCTTGCTCATCGCCGGCCAACGCGGCGAGATATCGGGAAGTGCCGACTGCCCGCCTAACTCTTTGAGGTCGAGGCCCGCGCAGAACACCGGATCGCTGCCGGTGAGAATCACGACGTCAACGCCTTCGTCGACCTCGGCGTCTGCCAGGGCCCCGAAGAATTGATCGCGCAGCGCCGAGGACAGCGCGTTACGGGATTTCGGTCGATTCAAGGAGAGGGTCCGCACCCGCTCGTCGGTCTCGATCAGCAAGATGTCGTCAGCCATGAGGGCAACCGTAGTCAGCGCGGTCTGCCGCGGCTCGACCGCCTTATCGTTGAGGGATGTGCCGAAACATCACCGAGTTGCGTGGACTCGAACCACCGGCGACCGCCGAGGAGATCACCGCGGCAGCGCGCCAGTACGTCCGCAAGGTCAGCGGCGTCACCCGCCCGTCGCCGGCCAACATCGAGGCTTTCGAGCGGGCGGTGGCCGAGGTAGCGGTGGCGACGACACGGCTGCTGAACGACTTGCCGCCGCGCCGTCAGCCCCCGAAAACCTCACCGCCGCTGCGTCGGCTGGCCGCAGCCCAGTGACAGTTATGCCCCAGACTGCGACGACGCCCGCGCTCAAGGAGTGGAGCGCGGTGGTGCACGCGTTGCTGAGCGGCCGCCAACGGGTGCTGCTGCGCAAAGGCGGGATCGGCGAGAAGCGCTTCGACCCGACCGCGGCCCGCGATTTTGTGCTGTTCCCCACGGTCGCGCACAGTCACGCCGAGCGGGTGCGACCCGAATTTCGCGACCTGCTCGACGCTGCGGCCGCCGACAGTGCCGAGGACCGTCTGGTAGTACGGGCAGCGGCGAAAGTCGTTGCAGCGCTTTCGGTCAACCGGCCGGACAACATCGAGGCCATCGAAGACCTGCACATCTGGACAGCCGAATCGGTGCGCCGGGACCGGCTGGACTTCCGTCCGAAGCATCGGCTGGTCGTGTTGGTCGTGCAGGCCATACCACTGAGCGAGCCGGTGGCGCTGCCCCGCACACCCGACTATGCCGGCTGCACGAGCTGGGTGCAGCTGCCCATGGCTGCGTCGCTGGGCGAGCCGGTGCACGACCAAGGGTCGTTGCTCGAGGTGGTCGATCGCGTACGCGACGTGGTCGAATAGCGCAGGCCCGCAATCCCTTTCAGGGAGTTTGGTCGACGAGAACCGCGCCGTCGGGCTTTTCGTCGAGAGTGCGCAGCGACGTCGGCTCGGCGGCCGCGGTGAGTCGCACCACCCCTGCCAACTGCGCTGGGGCGTCGCACTGCAGATAATGATCGGCGGTCGGCAGTATCCAGTAGCGATTTCGTCCGGGCTTGTTACGCAGAAACTCCTGCCAAACATAGTTCGCGACCCGCACGGGGGCGACATTGTCGTGCAGACCCCACACTAGGCTGGTGTTGACGTCGCTGGCGGAAAGTGCTTGCAGCCAATTGGTTTCGTCGGCAGCACGCTCATTGAGGTATTGAATGGTGTCCGGCAACACCGTGATCCCGTCGTTGTAAGCGAAGCATTCTCTCAGGGCTGCGATCTCGGGATTGTCGAGGTCGCGTCGCGGCATGAAGGTCGTCGCGCCCATACCTGCGGCCAGCATCTCCGGAGTGGTCGCGCGGGCGGTGCTGCGGGCCACGGTGGGATCGAGCAACGCCTTCTGGAATCCGGTCAGATTGGCAAGCGGGAGATAGATGTTGGCGTTCGTGAGGATGACATCGGTCGGCAGGTTCGCGTCGTCCTGGGTATCCAACATGGACAGGGCGATCATGCCGACGCTGGTGCCACGGTCGTGGGTCAGCATGGTGTAGTCCTGAAGCTGCCAAACCTTGGTAATCGCGTGGACCAGTAGGCGCGCATCGTCGTACAGCGAATACACGTATGGCGCAACCGGCTTGTCGGAGAGCCCATAACCCGGGAAGTCGAGCAGGAAGATGTCGAATTCCGCGCCGAGCTCGCGGGTCAGTGCGAGGTAGTCGATGCTCGCGGTGGGAAAGCCGTGCACACACACCAACGCCGGTGCACCAGGTGTGCCACACCGACGGCTGAAGACACTGACCTTCGCTCCGTCGTTGTCGGCGGTTGTCGACCGCCACTGGATTTCTGTTCCGCCGCTTCGCCATTCGGCGAAGGCATTCATCAGGAGCCCACCGGAAGCACGATCCGGGACGTGCCGAAGTACACCTCGTGCACGGATGGTCTGAGTTCGCTGCCCGTCGCGGTTGCCTCGCCGGTACCGAGGTTGCGGGCGAAGCGGGGGTGGCTGCCGCCCGCGATCAGCACGCGGATGCGCGTTCCGGCGCGGAACCGGTGCGCGGTCGCGTCGAGTTCGAGGCGGACGGTGCCGCCGCCGGTCCTGCCGTCCAGTCGGCGGTAGGCGTCGCTGACGTTTCGCGAGCGACCCTTGGCGTCGACTTCGCTGATCCGGACGAACACATCGACGAAAGCGTTGTCGGAGCTGTGCACCAACTCCGCGATCGGGTTGCCGAAGACGCGCAGATCTGCGGTGAGCTCATCGCTGGTGAAGCTGAGCACGTCGCGGCGAGCGGCCAGGGCGCTGTCGTCGCAGTAGCCGCCGTCGGGGGAGAGCAGCCGGCCTCCGAGCGTCGGCGTCGGCTCGGCCGGGTCGTAGCGGAAGCTTGCCGAGAATCCTTCTGCCGGCGACGTCTCGGCCAGACCGCCACCGGGTTGCAGATACAGCACGTGGTCGGTGGTCGCGGGCGGCCAATCAGGCGCCTCGCGCCAGCCCTCGTTGGTCACGAAGAACCGGACTCGGCTGGCACGCGCCTCGGCGGGGCGACCGGCGAGGTGTGTATCCAGCCATTCCCCGGTCTCCTTGGCAATGGTGGGCAGGCCCGCGACCAGCAGCTGGGTGTGGCTCCACGGCCCCATGCTCATCGCGACGTCCACTCCGCGATCGCGAAGCTGGCGATACTGCTGCAACGTCTGCGGCAGGAACAGGTCTTGCCAGCCACTGAGCAGCAGCACCGGCACGTCGACGCGGTCCAGCGCCCCGGGGACCCGCAACGAGCCCCAGAACGGGTCCTCCGTCTGCGGTGGTGTCAGCCACGACTCCCACCACGTCGCCGCCTCGCCGAGTAGCGCGCGCCCGGCCGCGCCCAACGGCACTTCGCCGGCGGTGCGGACGATGCTTTTCTGTGCCCGCAGTTGGCGAATGCCCTCGCGAATTCGGCCGGGGTCTTCCTGGTGGGCCACCAAGTTGCTCCAGCCCAGGAAGTCGTTGACGGTGAACGAGCCGGTGCCCCACGCCGAGGCGCTCAAATCGTGCGGACCCGCGGTGATGACAGCCGCTGCCAGTTCCGGCGGTGGATCCTCCAGCATCGCCCACTGGGTGAAGCCCAGATAGGAGACGCCGATGGTGGCGAAGCGACCGGTGAACCACGGTTGCCGGCGCAGCCAGGCGACCGTGTCGGCGCCGTCGGCAACCTCGTTGACCATCGGATTGAAAGTGCCGCCCGATCCGAACGTGCCGCGCACACTCTGCAGAATCACTCGGTAGCCGCGGGCTGCGTGCAGGTAGGCGAATATCAGCGAGAACGGGAACGCCCGGCCATAGGGTCCGCGGGCCAGCAGGGTGCCGACCACCTCGCCGACCGGCTCGTAATGGTCGGCCACCAGGTCAACGCCGTCGCGCATCGGGATGTTGACGCTGCTGACCGTGTAGTGATGGGTCGGCGCCGGTAGTCGCAGCGCTCGGGCCAGGGCGCTGCCGGCGAGGCGTCGGCGGAGAGCCCGCAGCGTCGACCCTGCAGGCCGGTCGGAAGTGGTCGTCACGGCATCAGGTTATGCCGCGACCCGGCCGCGCAGACTCAAAACTTGTAGTACGGCGACAGCTCGTTGGCGCGCTGCAGGTTGGTGGCCGGGCAGTCGACCTCGGGGCTGGAGTAGACCGTCGAGTAGAACAGCGACTGCTGGATGACCCCGTAGCTGGTTTTGAACGCGACCATGCAGGAGAAATACCAGTAGCTGTTGTGGTAGGTGGGCTTGAGGTTCCACCACTGCGCGGCGCGGTGGCCGTTGATCGTGGTTTCGACGGCGTCGGCCGGCAGCGACTGATCGTAGGTGCGCCAGACGATAGGCTCGACCGCCAGCTGGTAGTTGCCCGCGTCGTAGTGGCAGCGCAGGCCTTCCTCGGGCTCAGGTGGGGTGAAGGCAAGACCCAACCGCTGAAGCGCGTCGAACGGGATGTCCCTGCACGGGTCGAAGGGGCTGGGATCGGTGGTCGCCACGATCGGGCTTTTCATCGTCGTCGGCGGATCCAGCGGCGCGAAGGTGGAGCGCAGCTGCACCGTCGGGGCGCCGGCATCGGCGGCGCGCGGGGCGCTCTGCCACACCATCGTCACCGCCGTGACCACGGCGCCGAACGCCGCGAGTAGCCGCAGCTTGGCGACCATGACACCCCCTCGGCTGGCTCTGAGCCGTCGACTCTTGCGGAAGCTTACAAGTCGGGGCCGCACCGCCACAGCCCAAACGAGAACCTGTTCTAGTCCGGTCACGACGAGCATCGGCGCCGGACTGGCTAGGCTGGTTAGTCGTGGCTTGGCAAGAAGATCGGCAGGAGCGCCCGACGGCGCGGCAGCCGACGCTGTGGGCGGTGTCGGATCTGCACACCGGCCACGTCGGCAACAAGCCCGTCACCGAGTCGCTCTACCCGTCGACGCCGGACGACTGGCTGATCGTCTGCGGCGACGTCGCCGAACGCACCGACGAGATTCGCTGGGCTCTGGACCTGCTGCGGCGACGGTTCGCCAAGGTGATCTGGGTGCCTGGCAATCACGAGCTGTGGACCACCAACAAGGACCCGGTGCAGGTATTCGGCCGGGATCGCTACGACTATCTGGTCAACATCTGCGACGAACTCGGCGTCGTGACCCCCGAGCACCCGTTCCCGGTGTGGACCGAGCGGGGTGGCCCGGCGACCATCGTGCCGCTGTTCCTGCTTTACGACTACTCGTTCCTGCCGCGCGGTGCGACCACCAAAGCGGAGGGGCTGGCGATCGCGCGGGAACGCAACGTCGTGTGCACCGACGAGTTCCTGCTCTCCCCGCAGCCGTACCCCACTCGCGAGGCGTGGTGTCACGATCGGGTGGCCGCCACCCGCAAGCGGCTCGACGAGCTGGACTGGATGACGCCGACGGTGCTGGTCAACCATTTCCCGATGGTTCGCCAGCCGTGCGACGCGCTGTTCCTGCCGGAATTCTCGTTGTGGTGTGGGACCACCGAGACCGCCGACTGGCACACCCGCTACAACGCGGTGTGTTCGGTGTATGGGCACCTGCACATTCCGCGCACGACGTGGTATGACGAGGTCCGCTTCGAGGAGGTGTCGGTGGGTTACCCACGAGAGTGGCGCCGCCGCAAACCGTATAGCTGGTTGCGCCAGGTGCTGCCCGACCCGCAGTACGCGCCGGGGTATCTCAACGACTTCGGCGGACATTTCGTCGTCACGCCGGAAATGACAGCGCAGGCACAGCAGTTCCGCGAGCGCCTGCGGCAGCGGTAGCCGCCATGACGCTGACGACGTTGATGTCTGCGGTGCTGCCCGGCATCGGGGACCTGGCCTGTGCCGAGTTGTATTCCGATCCGCCCGGTTTGGCGCCATTGGCCGAAGAAGAGCCGCTGATCGCGCGATCGGTGGCCAAGCGGCGCAACGAATTCATCACCGTGCGGTACTGCGCGCGTATTGCGTTGAGCGAACTAGGCTTTCCGCCGGTGCCGATTCTCAAGGGGGAGAAGGGCGAACCCTGCTGGCCCGACGGCGTGGTGGGTAGCCTGACCCATTGTGCGGGTTTTCGCGGTGCGGTGGTGGGGCGGGCCGGCGCGGTGCGCTCGGTGGGTGTCGACGCCGAACCGCACGACGTATTGCCCGACGGTGTGCTTGACGCGATCAGCCTGCCGGCCGAGCGTACCGAGCTGGCTGCCCTGCCCACAGCCTTGCACTGGGATCGAATCCTGTTCTGCGCCAAAGAAGCAACCTACAAAGCGTGGTTCCCGCTGACCAAGCGGTGGCTGGGGTTCGAAGACGCGCACATCACCTTCGGCGTCGACGAGTCCGGGTCGGCGGGATCCTTTGAATCGACGATATTGATCGACGGCGCCACGCTGTCCGGTCCGCCGCTGAGCTCGCTGGCCGGACGATGGTCGGTGGACCGGGATTTGGTGCTCACGGCGATCACGCTATGAACGCGGGTCTTGTCGTCGTCGACAAGCCGGCCGGCATGACGAGCCATGATGTGGTCGGGCGTTGCCGACGCATTTTCGGCACCCGCCGGGTGGGGCATGCCGGGACGCTGGACCCGATGGCCACCGGTGTACTGGTGATCGGCATCGAGCGTGCCACGAAAATTCTGGGCCTGGTGACCGAGACGTCGAAGTCCTATGCGGCCACCATCCGGCTGGGCCAGTCCACGTCCACCGAAGATGCAGAAGGTGTTGTCACTGAGCAGGTTTCGGCGCAGAGCGTGACCGATCAGGCGATCGAATCGGCGATTGCCGCATTGCGTGGTGACATCGCTCAGGTCCCGTCGGCGGTCAGTGCGATCAAGGTCGACGGCCAGCGGGCCTATCGCTTGGTCCGCGAGGGTCGCCCTGTCGAGCTGGCCGCCCGGCAGGTGCGCATCGACCGGTTCGCAATGCTGGCCGTCCGTCGCCACGACCAGTTGGTCGACGTCGACGTCGAGGTGGACTGCTCGTCGGGAACCTACATTCGCGCGCTGGCCCGCGATCTCGGCGCAGCGTTGGGAGTGGGCGGCCACTTGACCGCGCTGCGGCGCACCCGGGTCGGCCGGTTCGGATTGGACCACGCGCGTTCACTCGATGACCTGGCCGAGCG
The DNA here is from genome assembly GCA_049589475.1 of Mycobacterium sp. GTDB lineage: Bacteria > Actinomycetota > Actinomycetes > Mycobacteriales > Mycobacteriaceae > Mycobacterium. The sequence goes on along the minus strand of JBAWAV010000002.1, from coordinate 14,389 downwards.
ACCCGCGCTGAGCCTGACTCTCGACGACGCGTGCCTGCTGCTGTTTCCGCACCGGCAGCTCGACGACGAACAGGCAGACGCCGCGGCCAACGGCCGCGCGCTGACTCACGCGGGCATCGACGGCGTCTACGCCGCGCATACCGGCGACGGCCGGGTGATCGCGCTGCTGCGCGACGACGGCTCGAGAACGAAGTCGGTCGTCGTCATCCGACCGGCGACCCTGTAAAAGACGCGGATTAGGCCAGTACGAGGCCGTCGGCTGAAATACGCTCCTCGCATCACGACGGAAGGGAGCAGCAAGTGCCGATTCGTCTGCTGACCGTGGGTAGCGATCCGGATAACACGCTGTTCGGCGTGGATCCTGACGGAACACTTCGGTGGTTCCGCTATGTCGGGGGCGCCCAAGCGGATCCGGCAGCGAGCACTGCGCCATGGCTGGGCTGGGATCCCAACTCCGGCAACCCGATTGGCAATGGGTGGGGCGACTTCAGCTGGCTTGGCGCCGGCATTCAGGGCACCCTGCTCGGGGTCGACGGCCAGGGCGACCTGCGGCGCTATTACTACACCGGCAGCGGGGAAAGCGACTACAACGGCGACCAGAACTGGGACACGCAGTCGGGTTCGGTCCTTGCAACCGGCTTCGAAGCCTGGAAGCACCTTGCGTTGATCATGAACGAAGGTGACTACACCGCGGGCACCGACGATCTGCAGATTCTGGCGGTCGATCAGTCCGGTGACGTATGGGTCTACGGCTTCCACAACGGAGTGGCCCGGCCGAACACCCCTGTGCGAGTTGCGCAGGGATGGACAGATTACGAATACCTTTTCAGCCCCAACCTGGGCCGAGTCCTGGCCGTCAGCCCGTCGGGGGTGCTCTACTGGCTGGAGGTCTGGGTGGTCTACAACGAAGACGGAACCGTAACCACCAAGCTGGGTCCCGAGAACGGCAACGCCATCGGCTCGGGGTGGAACAAATTCTCCAGTGCCACTGCCGGATTCGAGCACGAATTGGAAGGTACCCACAACTACATCCCGATCTATGCCGTGGACGGGAATCACAACCTGCACTGGTACGGCTACACCGGGCACGGGGTCGACGATCCCAGCGGTACGACGGGCTGGGTCACGCCAAACTCCGGCAACATCGTCAGCGGGAGTTGGTGAAGCACCATGGCCATGCGACTCATCACCCTCGGCACCTCGCCGGCCGACGCGGGAACACCCGCAGGCAACACGATCTATGGGATCGACAGCATTCAATACCTACGCTGGTATCAGTACCTCGGGGACGGTGAATCCAACCCCACCCCTGGGTTGAGCGGTTGGGATGCGCACTCCGGCAACCCGATCGGAAACGGATGGCAAGCCATCACCTGGTTCCAGCTGGGCACTGCCGGCACCTTGATGGCGATCCACGACGACGGTGGCCTGTACTGGTATCGCTACACCGGTGACGGCCGGGCGAATCCGAGTGGTGGCTATGGATGGGATCCGCTGGCGGGCACCAAAATCGACGACGGTTGGGGTGACTACCAACACGTCATGATGTTTTACAACGACGGCGACGAAGTCATCATGCTCACCGTCGATGCCAGCGGGAAGATGCTGTCGCACTTCTACATTCACGGCCAGGGCTGGCAACCGGAGTTCGCCACCGAATTACCCGGCGACTGGAGCGGCTTCAGCCGGCTGATCGCCACCACGTCCACCATCTTCGGTGTGCAGGATGACGGAAACCTCTACTGGTATCAGCCGCAGTGGACGGGATCCCCGCCGGTCTGGACGATGGCGGCGAACTCGGGGAACCAGATCGGCACCGGCTGGGATTCGTTACGTCAGCTGGTCGTCGGAGGCCTCGACGACCCTTCTCGACAACTCCACCCGACGCTCGTCGGCGTCGACCATGCCGGACAGCTGCGGTGGTTTCGCTATACCGGCGCAGGGTCGGGCGCCGGGGCAGACTGGGGTCCCAATTCGGGCAACTTCGTCAGCGGAAGTTGGTGAGCGCGCGCCCAGACCACGACCACCCGCCAACTGGCCTGCGCTGTCGGCCGCGGTTCATGTAACATTCAGCGACGAATGTATCTGACCGAAAGGTATGGGCTCGACATGGCGGCGGAGGTGACTGGCCGGCAGGTGCGGCGCACGCAAGCGGAACGCAGTGCCGCCATGCGCACCCGTCTGCTCGACGCCACCATCGAGTGCCTGGTGTCCTACGGCTATGCCGGAACGACCACGCCGCGCGTCGCCGAACGTGCCGGCGTCACCCGTGGGGCGCAGATTCACCACTTCCGCTCCAAAGAAGATCTGGTGGTCGCGGCGATCGAGCATCTCGCTCAACAGCGTGTCCAAGCCGCCATGCGCGAGTTCGGACGCATGAATGCCAGTAGTGATCCGGTTTCGACGGTGCTGGATTTCCTCTGGGAGGCCCACCAGGGGCCGATGTTCGTTGCCACCGTGGAACTTTGGGTCGCAGCCCGCACCGACTCCGTATTGGGGGCTCATATCGAGCGGGTGGAGCCGTTGGTCAACAGCACCCTCATCTCGGCGATCGCCCAGCTGGTGCCCGACCACGCCATGCAAAAAGAACTGCGCAACTTTGTCTACACCGCAATGGACGCACTGCGGGGGATCCTGCTTGCGAGCTTCGTCGACCGCGATTCCGCTCGCGCGCGCAAACGGTGGGGCCGTGCCTGCGAGCAACTGCGGATGATCGTCGCCGGCCTGCTGACGGCCGATTCCTTGGACTGACTCGTCTCGTCGCCGGCGTCGCACCGCGCTACTCCCAAGGCCATTGCAAAGATACAATCAGGTGTGTATCTTTCTGACGAGCGAGATGAAGCTAGCTCTAGGAGTGGGATGTCAAACAAGGTCTATGTCATCGGCGTGGGGATGACGAAATTCGAAAAGCCCGGCCGCCGCGAGAACTGGGACTACCCGGACATGGCACGCGAATCCGGTACCAAGGCGCTCGAGGATGCCGGCATCGACTACCCCGCGGTCGAGCAGGGTTACGTCGGCTACGTCTACGGGGAATCGACGTCCGGCCAACGGGCGCTGTACGAGTTGGGCCTCACCGGGATCCCGATCGTCAACGTCAACAATAACTGCTCGACCGGGTCGACCGCGTTGTACCTTGCGGCCCAGGCGATTCGCGGTGGGCTCGCCGACTGCACGATCGCGCTCGGTTTCGAGAAGATGAAGCCCGGATCGCTGGAGTCGACCTACGACGACCGCACCAACCCGATGGACAAGCACATCTTGGCGCTCGCCGAGATCTCCGAAGTGCTGTTCCCGCCGGCGCCGTGGATGTTCGGGGCCGCGGGCCGCGAGCACATGAAGGAACACGGCAGCACCGCAGAGCATTTCGCCAAGATCGGCTACAAGAACCACAAGCACTCGGTCAACAACCCGTACGCCCAATTCCAGGAGTCGTATTCGCTGGAGGACATCTTGGGCTCGCGGATGATCTACGACCCGCTGACCAAACTGCAGTGCTCGCCGACGTCGGACGGTTCCGGTGCGGCGATCCTGGCCTCCGAGGCCTTCGTCGACAAGCACGGCCTTGCCGATCGAGCGGTGGAGATCGTCGGGCAGGCCATGACCACCGACTTCGCGAACAGCTTCGATGGCACGTGCAAGGGACTCATCGGCTACCACATGAATGTCCAAGCTGCGCAACGTGTCTACGAGCAGTCCGGACTGGGGCCGTCGGACTTCCAAGTGATCGAGCTGCATGACTGCTTCTCCGCCAACGAATTGCTGCTCTATGAGGCGTTGGGCCTGTGCGCCGAGGGAGAGGCGCCCAAGCTGATCGACAACGGCGACGTCACCTACGGAGGACGTTGGGTGGTCAATCCGTCCGGCGGCCTGATCTCCAAGGGACATCCGTTGGGAGCCACCGGTTTGGCGCAGTGCGCCGAGCTGACCTGGCAGCTGCGTGGCGCGGCGGACAAGCGTCAGGTGGACAACGTGACCGCGGCGCTTCAACACAACATCGGGCTCGGCGGAGCGGCCGTCGTCACCGCGTATCAGCGGGCCGAACGCTAAACCACACCAATAACCAAAGGAAGAGGGCCAATCATGGGACACATCGAGGCCAACCGGGAACTGTCCGCCACGCCGGAAGCGTTGTGGGGCACCGTCACCGACCTCGCCAACTGGGACAAGTGGTTCACAGTTCACGAGAAGTGGCTGGAAGACCCGCCGGCCACGCTGACCGAGGGTGCCAAGTTGACCGCAAAAATCGTCATGCTCGGTATGGCCAACAAAATCGAGTGGACGATCAACTCGGTCGACGCGCCGCGCAAGCTGGTGCTGTCGGGCACCGGCATGGCCGGCGTCAAGGCGCAATTCACCTTCACCATCGATCCGGCCGAAGGCGGCTCGCTGTTCGCGGTGTTCGGTGATTTCGAAGGTGCACTGATCAAGGGCGCGCTGGGCAAGGCGGTGGAGAAGGACGGCGTCAAGCAACTGGACAAGACGCTGGACCAGCTCGATGCTCTCGCGTCAGCTGAGGCCTGAGTTCGCATGACCGAAACGCTGGAGTTCGACGACACCGGCCTGGACCGCTGGACCGACGACGAGCGGTTCGAGGTCACCAGGGAGCGCCTCGCGGAGTACGCGGCGGCCACCAACGACCCGATCGAGGCGCACCGCAGAGGGGACGTTGCGCCGCCGGTGTTTGCGATCGTCCCTGTCTTCGAAGCCCTCCTCACCCCGGCCGTCGACGTGATGCCGGTCGAGGCGATTCCGCGAATCGTCCATGGCGAGCAGGACTTTCACTTCCACCGTCCGATCCGACCCGGAGACAAGCTGGTCTCGCGGGGCAAGATGATCGGATACCAGGGTCTGGAGAAAGGCACCCGCGCCGCCATCGTGCTCGAATGCCGCACCGAGGACGGCGAACTGGTCAACGAGCAATACGTCACGACGTTCGTGCGGGGCATGTCCGTCGGCAAGACCGTCGGCGAGCTCAGCCCCGACCACAAGTTCGACCAGGCGTTGCGCGACAGCGCACCGGCGGCCAAGGTCGTGCAGCACATCGACAACGACCAGACGTTTCGTTACTCGCCGGCGGCGGGCGATCCGATGCCGATTCATCTGGATGAGGAAATAGCCCGAGACGCCGGCCTGCCCGGCATCATCGCGCACGGCCTGTGCACCATGGCGTTCACCTCGTGGGCGGTGCTCACCGAGCTCGCCGACTCGGATGTCAGCCGGCTCAAGCGATTTGCGGTGCGGTTCTCGAAGACGGTGCTACCCGGTGACGACTTGGAGACCAGGATCTGGACGAAGAGCCACGGGAATGGCAGCACAACGTATGCGTTCGAGACAGCGCGCGGCGAGGATTTCGTCATCACCGACGGCTTGGCCGAGATCAGCGATAGATAGGAGACTCACGTGGGTGCATTAGAAGGCCGCGTTGCCGTGATCACGGGCGCCGGCCGCGGTATCGGGCGCGAACACGCACTGTTGTTCGCCAAAGAAGGGGCCAAGATCGTCGTCAACGATCTCGGCGGCAGTAACGCCGGTGAAGGCGCCGACAGCGGCCCGGCTCAGGAGGTCGTCGACGAAATCGTGGCCGCCGGCGGCACCGCGGTGGCCAACGCCGAGAACGTCGCCACCTGGAGCGGCGCGGAAAGTGCTGTGCAGCAGGCGATTGACGAGTTCGGCCGGCTCGACGTGTTGGTCAACAACGCGGGCATCCTGCGGGACGCGTTCATCGCCGGCATGGAGGAAGCTCAGTGGGACTCGGTGATCGCCGTGCACCTGAAGGGGCACTTCGCGATGCTGCACCACGCCGCCGCCTACTGGAAGGCGCAGTCGAAGGCCGGTGAGCAGCCCCTCGCCGCGGTGATCAACACCGCGTCAGGTTCCGGGGTGACACTGCCGAATCCCGGCCAGGTCAACTACGGCTCGGCCAAAGCGGGCATCGCGGCCATGACGCTGATCGCCGCCGAAGAGCTGGAGCGTTACGGCGTGCGGGTGAATGCGATCGCGCCGATCGCCCGCACCAGACTCACGCTGGCCACTCCCGGCATGGGGTCGCTGATGAGCGAACCAGAAGAGGGCGAACTCGATCTCTTCAGCCCGGCGAACATCTCGCCGCTGGTGGCCTACCTGGCAACCGAGAAGTGTCCGATCACCGGCAAGGTGTATGCCGTTCAGGGCGGCGCAATTTCGGCGCTGTCCGGTTGGCACGACACCGATACCATCGAGACCGACGGTCCGTGGCTGATCGACGACATCGCCGCGAGGTTGCCATGATCGAATGGTCCGACACCGACCTGATCATGCGGGACACCGTGCGAGGGTTCATCGACAAGGAGATCCGCCCGCACCTCGACGCGCTCGAAACCGGCGAGCTGTCGCCTTATCCGATCGCGCGCAAGCTGTTCAGTGAGTTCGGCCTGGACGTGCTCGCCGCAGAAGCGGTCAAGACGATGCTGGACACGGAGCGGGCCCGGCAGTCCGCAGCCGAGCCCGCAGCCGAGAAAAAGTCTTCGGCGGGTCTGGGTGGCTTGGGCCCGCAGGCATCGATGGCCGCCGTGCTGGTCTCCGAGATCGCCGGGGTCAGCCTGGGATTGCTCAGCACGGTTGGTGTCAGTCTCGGGCTCGGCGCGGCGACGATCATGAGCCGCGGCACCCTGGCCCAAAAGGACCGCTGGCTACCGGAGTTGATGACGCTCGAGAAGATCGCGGCGTGGGCGATCACCGAACCCGACTCCGGCTCGGACGCCTTCGGCGGCATGAAGACCACCGTCAAGCGGGACGGTGAAGATTTCCTCCTCAACGGCCAGAAGACGTTCATCACCAACGGTCCCTACGCGGATGTGCTGATTGTCTACGCAAAGCTCGATGACGGCTCGGATGATCGGCGTCGCCGACCAGTGCTGCCTTTTGTTCTCGATGCCGGCATGCCCGGGCTCGTCCAGGGCAAGCCGTTCAAGAAGATGGGCATGATGTCGTCGCCGACCGGCGAGTTGTTTTTCGACAATGTCCGGCTGACGCCCGACCGGCTGCTCGGCGAGACCGAGCAGCACACCAGCGGGGACGGCCGGGACAGCGCGCGGGCGAACTTCGCCGCCGAACGGCTCGGGGTCGCGCTGATGTCTTTGGGGATCATCAACGAGTGCCACCGGCTCTGCATCGACTACGCGAAGACCCGCACGCTGTGGGGCAAGAACATCGGCCAGTTCCAACTGATCCAGCTCAAGCTGGCCAAGATGGAGGTCGCCCGTATTAACGTGCAGAACATGGTGTTTCAGACGCTCGAGAAGGCTCAGGCCGGAAAGGTTCCGTCGCTGGCAGAAGCGTCGGCGATCAAGCTATATTCCTCGGAAGCCGCCACCGACGTGGCGATGGACGCGGTGCAGCTCTTCGGTGGCAATGGCTATATGTCCGAATACCGAGTCGAACAATTGGCACGCGACGCGAAATCGCTGATGATCTACGCCGGTAGCAACGAGGTGCAGGTTACCCACATCGCCAAGGGGTTGCTCGCCGGATGAGCCCCCGGACTACGGCAAAGGTGCTACGGCGCAGATCGCTGGCCGTGGTCGACCAGTTGAGCTACGTTCCGGTCTCACGATTGACCTTCAACCTCATGCTCAACGTGCTTGTGTCACAACAATGGCTGCTCGCCGCGCTGCGGCCGACCGCCGATTATCTGATCGCCCGGACCGCCCCGGTGGTTCCCGGCGTTCGGGTCAATCGGGTCTCAGGACGGGTGCGAGGTGAGTGGGTCTGGGCCCCTGAGGCTCAGGGCCCCGCGGCCGCCGCGGGTGTGGTCCTGGTACTGCACGGCAGCGGCTATCTGGTCTGCTCTGCGCGCACCCACCGCGGTTTCGCCTCGCACCTGTCCGAGTACTCCGGCATGCCGACGTTCGCCATCGACTACCGGTTGGCGCCCGAACACCCATTCCCGGCGGCCGAAGACGATGCGTTCGCCGCGTACCGTTGGCTGCTCGCACAGGGGCACGATCCGTCGAAGATCGTCGTCGCCGGAGATTCTGCCGGTGGGCATCTCGCGGTCGCTCTCGCGCTGCGGCTGCGCAGCGAAGGGCTGCCGGCTCCGGCGGCCCTCGCGCTGTTCGGCCCGCTGATCGATCCGTTGTACCGGGCCTGCATTGCCGACGCGCGTACCCGGCGTCAGCCGCTGGATCCGCGCGCCGCCGCGCGGGCGATCGCGCTGTATGTCGGCGATCACGACGCCGAGGATCCCCGGCTGTGTTTGTTGAACGCCGAGCTGTCCAATCTGCCGCCGATCCAAATTCACTACGGCTCAAGAGAAGTCATGCGGGCTGACGCCGAGGCATTCGCCAGGCAGGTGGTCGAATCTGGCGGTCGCTGCGACGAGCAGATGTGGCCGGGTCTGATGCACGGCTACTGGCTGTGGCCACGCGACAGCGGGCTGACCAGCCTGCAGATCGCTGGGCACTTCCTCCGTACGACGATCGCCGAAGCCAACACAGCATGAACGTCTCTGCCTTGAGCCAGTTGCACCACCGATTGGCCGCGGCCCGGGTGCTGCAGCGGCGCGGCATGGTCGACCTGCTGCGGCCCGACCAGGCGGTGCAGGCGTTCATCGCCTTGCGCCGCTACGGCGCGTTCGGTGGACTCCTCGCGAACGCCGCCGCCCGTTACCGCGACGCGCCGGCGCTCACCGACGAACGCGGCACGCTGAGTTTCCGCGAACTCGACCAGTATTCCAATGCGTTGGCCCGTGCGCTGGCGGCCAAGGGAATTCGGGCCGGCGCCGTGGTGGCCGCACTGCATCGCAACGGCCGCTACCTCATGACAACGGTAGGGGCGGCGAACAAGCTCGGCGTCCGGCTGGTGCTGATGAACAGCGGCTTCGCCGGGCCGCAACTGGCGGACGTCGCTGCACGAGAACAGGTCAGCTGCGTTCTTGCCGACGAGGAATTCCGCGAACTGCTCGATGTCTTGCCGTCGGACACCGTGCGGATCGTCGGCGACGAGCACGACGAATTGATCGCGGGCCGGTCGACCTGCTTGCTGCCTGCCCCGTCGCAGCCGGGCGGGCTGGTCCTGCTGACCAGCGGTACCACCGGAACACCAAAGGGCGCGCCCCGCAACAAGATCGATCCACTGCAGTCGGCCCAGGTACTCGACCGGATTCCCTGGCCCGGCAACGGCATTTACTGCGTCGCCGCACCGCTGTTCCATGCGACGGGTCTGGCGACCTGCGCCCTTGCCTTGGCCCTGGGCAACCGCGTCGTGATGGCGCGCCGCTTCGACCCGGAGTCGACGTTGAAGTCGATCGCCGAGCATCGAGCGTCGACGCTGATCCTGGTGCCCACCATGCTGCAGCGCATCCTCGACTTAGGGCCCGACGTCTTGGCGAAATACGACACCTCGTCGCTGAAAGTCATTTTCGCCGCGGGATCCTCGCTTTCACCGGACCTGTGCCGTCGCACCGACGACGCGTTCGGCCCGGTGCTGTACAACCTGTACGGGTCCACCGAGGTGGCGGTGGCCGCGGTCGCGACACCACAGGAGCTGCGGCACGCGCCGGGCACTGTCGGCCGGCCGCCGCTCGGTTGCACCCTCGCCGCCTACGACGAACAGCGTCATCGCATCACGGAGCCCGGCCGCGTCGGCACTTTGTTCGTGTCCAGTGGTTTGAGCTTTTCCGGATACACCGACGGCGGGCACAAAGAAATCGTCGACGGCCTGCTATCCACCGGTGACACTGGGCATTTCGACGAGACCGGCCTGTGGTTCGTCGATGGTCGCGACGATGACATGATCGTCTCCGGCGGCGAGAACGTCTTCCCGCTGGAAGTCGAGAACCTGCTCGCCGACCATCCCGGGGTCATCGAGGCGGCGGTAGTCGGCGTCGACGACGCTGAATTCGGAAAGCGATTGGCCGCGTTCGTAGTCAGCCGGACAGAGTCCGGTCCGGACGCCGACGAGCTCAATTCTTATGTGCGAGCCCACCTGGCACGGCACAAGATTCCGCGCGACGTCGTGTTCATCGACCAGTTACCGCGCAACGAAACCGGCAAGGTGCTGCGAAAGAAGCTCATCGAACACTAGCGGGCGAGCCCGTTTGGAGGTCAGCATGAAGACAGCGCTGAATGGTCGGGTCGTTGCAATCACCGGTGGCGCGCGAGGGATCGGGCTGGCCAGCGCAAAGGCGTTCATTGCCGTCGGAGCCAAGGTAGCGATCGGAGACCTCGACGCCGATCTTGCCAAACACGTCGCGGCCGGCATTTCAGGCGAGATGGTCGCGTTGCCGCTCGATGTGACCTCGCCGCAATCCTTCGGCACTTTCCTCGACGACGCGGAGCGGGCTCTCGGGCCACTCGACATCTTGGTGAACAACGCGGGTGTGATGCTCACCGGCGAGTTCCTCACCGAATCGCGGGCCGCTGAGGACAAGATGGTCGACATCAACCTGCGTGGCGTGATTCTGGGTTGCAAATTGGCGGCGGAGCGGTTCAAACAACGCCACGGTGGGAGCATTATCAACATCGCGTCGATGGGGGGCGTCGGCGGCTTTCCCGGCGTTGCGACTTACTGTGCCACCAAGTTCGGTGTTGTCGGTCTGACATACGCGCTGCGGGAGGAACTGCGCCCGCACAACATCCACGTCTGCGCGATCCTTCCCGGCGTCGTACATACCGAATTGTCTGCCGACCTCCAGCTTTCCAAAGCGGTGGCGAACTTCGTTTCGGCCGAGCCCGAAGACATTGCTGCGGCTGTGGTCGGGGCCGCCCGGACCCACCGCGCCATGTCTTATGTGCCGCGCAAACTTCGACTGGTGTTTCGGACGGCGTCGTCGATGCCCGAACGCCCGCGCCGGTTCCTGGCCAGAGTCACCCGTGCCGAGCAGGCGTTTCTCGCAATGGACCAAGCAACCCGGGATGCTTATCACGCCCGGGCCACCGCGAGCGGAAGCAGCGAGGGCCGCCCCGGGGAACAGCGCGGCGGTCGCTAGACCATCCAAATTGCTTGAGCAGCAGGGCTTCCCAATTCGACCGTGGCCGGCGCACCGTCTGCTGACTCGACCGCGACCGAGATCATCCCGGCGAACTCGCGGCGGGTGAGCACCCGCAGCCGCGAGTCAAGGCTGATGCCGATGCTGTCGAAGTAGCGCAGCATCTCGGGGTCTTTGTCGGATATCCGCGCCACCGTGCCGGCGTCACCGTCGGCGCACGACCAGAGCTGGCGAGCCGGTGGGGTCGGCACCTGCCCGTCCGAACCCGGGATCGGGTCGCCATGCGGATCACGCTGGGGGAAGCCCAGCTTGGCGTCGATCCGCGCCACCAACCGGTCAGACACCGCATGCTCGAGCACCTCGGCCTCGTCGTGCACCTCGTCCCAGCCGTAACCGAGCTCGGTCACCAGGAAGGCTTCCAGCAGCCGGTGGCGTCGCACCATTGCCAGCGCCGCCCGCCGCCCTGACTCGGTCAACGTGACAGCACCGTATTTCTCATGGTTCACCAGGCCCTGCTCGGCGAGTTTGCGGATCGATTCCGACGCCGTGCTGGCCGACACCCCGAGCTTCTCGGCCAGCATCTTGGTGCTGACCTTGTCCAACGACCACTCCTGGGCGTTCCAGATGACCTTCACGTAGTCCTGGGCGACCGCGCTCAGCCCATGGGGCTCGTCGTTAGGGGGATCAGCGCGCACAACGGAAGTTTAAGCAATCCTCACCTGATCTGCGGCTGTCGCACGACCGCGCGCTACCTAGCGCCGTAGGCTGAATGTCGTGCAGCGGTGGCGGGGGCAGAGCGAGATCCCCACAGACTGGGGTAGGTGCGTGCTCACCATCGGCGTGTTCGACGGTCTGCACCGCGGACATGCCGAGCTGATCGAGCATGCGGTGAAGTCGGGCCGCGCCCGCGGCGTGCCGACGGTGTTGATGACGTTCGACCCGCACCCTATGGAGGTCGTGCATCCCGGCAGCCATCCCGCTCAGCTGACGACTTTGACGCGGCGGGCCGAGCTGGCCGAGGAGTTCGGCATCGACGTCTTTCTGGTGATGCCGTTCACCACGAACTTCATGAAGCTCACGCCCGAGCGATACGTCCACGAGTTGCTGGTGGAGAACCTGCATGTGGTCGAGGTGGTGGTGGGGGAGAACTTCACCTTCGGCAAGAAAGCCGCCGGCACCGTAGACACCCTGCGCCGCGCCGGTGAGCGGTTCGGATTTGCCGTGGAAGCGATGTCGCTGGTCTCCGAACATCACAACACCGAGACCGTGACGTTCTCGTCGACCTATATCCGGTCCTGCGTCGACGCCGGAGACGTGGTCGCGGCTGCCGAGGCGCTGGGCCGTCCGCACCGGGTCGAGGGTGTGGTGGTCCGCGGCGACGGGCGGGGGACCGAGATGGGTTTCCCGACTGCGAACGTGGCGCCGCCGATGCACTCGGCCATCCCGGCCGACGGCGTCTACGCCGCCTGGTTCACCGTCTTGGGCCACGGCCCGGTGACCGGGACCGTGGTGCCGGGCGAGCGTTACCAGGCCGCCGTTTCGGTAGGCACCAACCCGACCTTCTCCGGGCGCACCCGCACCGTCGAGGCGTTCGTGCTCGACACCGCCGCCGACCTCTACGGGCAGCACGTCGCCCTGGACTTCGTCGCGCGCATCCGGGGGCAGGAGAAGTTCGGATCGGTCGGCGATCTGGTCGATGCGATGAACACCGACACCACGAAAGCGCGCAAGCTGCTTTCTGCCGGCTGACTCGTTTAATTGGCCAGCTCCTCAGCGGGCGGTGTTGCCGCCCGCATTGTCGCTGACCTGGCTCGATTGGCCAGCTCCTCAGCGGGCGGTGTTGGCGCCCGCATTGTCGCTGACCTGCAGATTCAGGCTCGACGGTGTCTCGCTGCTATGCTTCCCGGCGACACAGCGCGTGCTGCAGTTCGCGGCGGCCGCAGCCTGAAGCACTGATCGCGGACCGATTGATGGAGATTATTCGTGGCGCTTACCGCCGAGCAGAAAAAAGAAATCCTGGGCTCTTACGGCCTGCATGAGACGGACACCGGGTCCCCTGAGGCGCAGGTCGCCCTGCTGACCAGGCGGATCGCCGACCTGACCGAGCACCTGAAGACCCACAAGCACGACCACCACTCCCGACGCGGGTTGCTGCTGTTGGTCGGACGCCGCCGTCGTCTGCTCAAGTACGTCGCCCAGATCGACGTCGCGCGCTACCGCTCGCTGATCGAGCGACTGGGTCTGCGCCGCTGACCCAGCACTGCCTGCATGACCGCCGGGCGAAGAACTGCCAGGTCGGCATGTAGAATCAAGGATGTTTTGGGCCACTCGGCCCGACACGGTGCGGGGCGCGTAATCCGCGCGCACCGTTCCAGCGAGGCACAACAGGACTTCGAAGGAAGATAAGTCTGTATCGCGCGGTCTTCGGTAGTGGCTGCCGTGCTCCCCAATTCGGGGGCAGCTCGGCCGCTTCGATCGACGGCCGTCGCCGCATTCAGACTCCTGCAGCCCTCCGGGTTGACCCGTGCCTACGCGAAATAGCTGAATAAATTCAGAGAGGCCGCACGGACGCATATGTCTGTAGCAGAAATTGACGAGGGCGTGTTCGAATCGACCGCCGTCATCGACAACGGGAGCTTCGGCACCCGCACCATCCGTTTCGAGACCGGCCGGCTGGCAAAGCAAGCCGCCGGTTCCGTCGTCGCCTACCTTGACGACGAGACCATGCTGCTGAGCGCGACCACCGCCAGCAAGAACCCCAAAGAGCACTTCGACTTCTTCCCCTTGACGATCGACGTCGAGGAGCGGATGTACGCCGCCGGTCGTATCCCCGGGTCGTTCTTCCGGCGCGAGGGCAGGCCGTCCACCGACGCGATCCTGACCTGCCGGCTGATCGACCGGCCGCTGCGCCCGACGTTCGTCTCGGGCTTGCGTAACGAGATTCAGGTCGTGGTCACGATCCTGAGCCTGGATCCCAAAGATCTGTACGACGTGCTGGCCATCAACGCCGCATCGGCGTCGACCCAGATTTCCGGTCTGCCCTTCTCCGGTCCCGTCGGCGGCGTGCGTGTCGCGCTGATCAAAGGTCAGTGGGTTGCGTTCCCGACCGTTGAGCAGCTCGAGGACGCGGTGTTCGACATGGTCGTGGCCGGCCGCAGGGCAGGCGATGATGTCGCGATCATGATGGTCGAGGCCGAAGCCACCGACAATGTCATCGATCTGATCGCCGGTGGCGCCGGTGCACCGACCGAAAGCGTTGTGGCCGAGGGCCTTGAGGCCGCTAAGCCGTTCATCGCCGCGTTGTGTGCCGCGCAGCAGGAGCTGGCTGATGCTGCTGGCAAGGAAACCGCCGAGTACCCGGTGTTCCCCGAATACCAGGACGACGTCTACTACTCGGTGTCCTCGGTGGCCACCGACGAG
>JBAWAV010000001.1:0-17679 GCA_049589475.1 Mycobacterium sp. | reverse complement strand
GGCCCTCGTAGGGTGCGGCAACCACGACTCGCGCGCCGCGGCGCACTCCGCTCGCAGCGGCCCCGACCAACGCCGGATCGCCGGGATCGTCGCCCGCGACGACCAGCACGTCCAGCGCGCCGATCCATGGTGGCGCCTCGGCCGCGATCACGATCGGCGCCGCCGCCGACCCTCCGGACGTCGCGGCCAACAGGGTGCCCGCGGTCTCGGCCGTCCCCCGCCCGGCCACCCAGATGATGGTGCGCGGACGATCGTCACCGCGTACGGAGTCCAAGGCGCCTTCGTCGACGGCGGCGGCGGCCGCGCGCACCTGCGCACCGCCCATCGACGCCGCGCGCAACAGTCCGTCACGATCGGCGGACAGCAGGCCCTCGGCGTCGTCGAGATCGATCGTGGCCTGGGCCGCGTTCACGTCACGGCCTCGGGCTGAACCTGCCGGCGGATTTCATCGGCGACGTGCTCGACGACGGCATCCACGTCTTCGACGCAGCGGCCTTCCACATTCAGGCGCAGCAGCGGCTCGGTGTTGGAGCTGCGCAGGTTGAACCAGCTGCCTTCGCCGAGGTCGACGGTCACACCGTCCAAGTGATCGATGGATTGGATGCCGGTGCCGAAGGACTTCAACACCGCCTCGACACACGACTCGGCGTCGGCCACGGTGAAGTTGATCTCGCCGGATGCCTCGTAGCGCTGGTAGTCGGCGGTCAGCTCGGACAGCGGCCGCTCCTGCTCGCCCAGCGCGGCCAGCACGTGCAGCGCGGCCAGCATCCCGGAGTCGGCTCCCCAGAAGTCGCGGAAGTAGTAGTGCGCCGAGTGCTCGCCGCCGAAGATCGCGCCGGTGTCGGCCATCAGGGCCTTGATGTAGGAGTGCCCGACCCGGGAGCGCACCGGCGTGCCGCCGCGCTCGACCACCAACTCGGGCACCGCCCGTGACGTGATCAGGTTGTGGATGACCGTCGCGCCGATCTCGCGGTGCAATTCGCGGGCGGCGACGAGGGAGGTGACCGTCGACGGCGACACCGGCAGGCCGCGTTCGTCGATGACGAAACACCGGTCGGCGTCGCCGTCGAACGCCAGCCCGATGTCGGCTCCGACGGTGACGACGTACTTCTGCAGGTCGGCGAGGTTGGCCGGGTCCAGCGGGTTGGCCTCGTGATTGGGGAACGAGCCGTCGAGTTCGAAGTACAACGGCAGCAGCGTGATCGATTCGATCGCTTCGAGGACCGCGGGTGCGGTGTGGCCGGCCATCCCGTTGCCGGCGTCCACGGCGACCCGCAGCGAGCGCAACTCGGAGGTGTCGACCAGCGAACGCAGGAACTCGCCGTATTCGGTCAGCACATCCTGGTCGGCGATAGTGCCGTTGACTCCGTCGTAGGCGGGAATCCCGGCGATGATGTCCTCGCTGATGGCGGTCAGTCCGGTGTCCACGCCGACCGGTTTGGCGCCGGCCCGGCAGAGCTTGATGCCGTTGTAGGCGGCCGGGTTGTGGCTCGCGGTGAACATCGCGCCCGGGCAGTCGAGCAGCCCGGAAGCGAAGTAGAGCTGGTCGGTCGACGCCAGGCCGATCCGGACCACGTCGAGACCCTGGGCGGTGATCCCGGTCGCGAAGGCCGCCGCGAGCGACGGCGAACTGTCTCGCATGTCGAAGCCGATGGCGACCTGACGGGCGCCCTCGTCGCGCATCAGCCTGGCGAACGCCGCACCGACCTCGGCGACGAACGACTCGTCGATTTCCTCACCGACCAGACCGCGTACGTCATATGCCTTGATCACGCGGTGGACAGCCGCAGCGGGCCGAGACATCCAGGGGGCTCCTGACGACGGGGACACTTGGTCGTCAGCTTAGCGGGGTGACCCCGCAGGTTGGACGCCCCGAGGCGGGGTTGCTAGTCGGCGGGGTCGGGCAGCACCCGAAGGTGACCGCGGCGGCGTCCGGTGCCCGCCGGGCGCTGGGCGGGCGACATCAGCACACCGGCAGACGACGCCTCAACCGGTGCGGCGCTGTACTGCACACCCGGATCGTGAAATCCGTTCACCGGCGCAGCGCCGCCGACCACTTCGCGGCCTTCGCGGACCGCTTCGGCCAACGCGATCAGATCGTCCTCGTCGGGGTTGGTCGCCAGCGGGCCGGAGTGCCGGACGAGTTCCCAGCCGCGGGGCGCAGTGATGCGGCCGGCATGGCTGACACACAGGTCCCAGGAGTGCGGCTCGTGGGCGGTCGCAAGCGGACCGACAACCGCCGTCGAATCCGAGTACACGAAGGTCAGCGTCGCCACCGCGTAATGCGGACACCCGGGTCGGCAACAGCGACGCGGTACGTTCACGATCGAGAGGTTATCGCGCAAAAACGCCTCCGCGGCGTCGGACACGCGCATTCGGTCGGCACGGGATGCCCAACCGTTACCATCGCCGGGTGAGCCATTCGCGCGACGTCCCGCGCGGCAGCCGCCCGCTGGGCAGAAGAGTCTCGCGCCGCGGCCGGGACATGCGCGGGCCGCTGCTCCCGCCGACGGTGCCCGGATGGCGCAGCCGTTCCGAACGTTTCGACATGGCTGTGCTCGAGGCGTATGAACCCATCGAACGGCGATGGCAGGAGCGGCTGTCCGGGCTCGACGTGGCGGTCGACGAGATCCCCCGGATCTCGGCGAAGGACCCTGACAGCGTGCAGTGGCCGCCGGAGGTGGTGGCCGACGGGCCGATTGCGTTGGCCCGGTTGATCGGCGCCGGCGTCGACGTTCGCGGCAGCGCGACGCGCGCACGAGTTGTGTTGTTTCGCAAGCCGATCGAGCGACGGGCTAAAGACACCGTCGAACTGGCTGAATTGCTGCACGAGATTCTGGTGGCCCAGGTGGCCACCTATTTGGACGTCGAACCCTCGGTCATCGACCCGACGATCGACGACGAATAGCCGGTGATCGCAGCCGCGATCGCGGCGGGTCGCCCGCCGGCGTCCGGGGCGGTCGGGTCAGATGATTCCGCGCTTGAGGCGACGGCGTTCCCGTTCGGAAAGCCCGCCCCAGATGCCGAACCGCTCATCGTGGGCCAAGGCATACTCGAGGCATTCGCTCCGCACCTCGCAGCCAAGGCAGATCTTCTTGGCCTCGCGGGTGGAGCCGCCCTTCTCGGGGAAGAACGCCTCGGGATCTGTCTGAGCACACAGCGCCTGGTCTTGCCAGCTATCGGCCTCGACCTCTGTTGTCTCGAATTCGTCGACGACCGCATCGGGGACCAAACTCAAACGGGGCCTTGAGGTTTCCCCCATTGTCGGCCAGCCGAGAGTGGTGTGCGGGGTGCCTCCTACTAGGCCCCGAAGGTGCTCATAGGACATGCTCCGCCTCCTCACTTTGGTTTCGTTGATCGCGAATAACACCACTGTTTTGATGTTCGGTCATCTCGATTCGAACAAATGATCGAATCTCGGTCTGCGACACCGAATCCGGTTGGCTTTCCGAAATGACACTGCTGTGATTACACACGGGTAATGACTGCTTTGCAAGCGATTCGGAAGATTTCCATATCATCTCGTGACCGTTTCTTTGCGCCACTGATGCCGTTGTGGCTGTGGCGTGTCGGTCACACCCGTCACAGCCGCCGCTGGGCACGTCGACAGTCGTGCTCGCGCGTACTGTCGTGCGGTGTGAAGGTCACGGTTCTGGTCGGCGGGGTTGGCGGCGCCCGCTTCCTGCTCGGGGTCCAACAGCTGCTCGGCCTGGGCCAATTCGCTTCCGCGTCAGCGCCGGCGAGCGATCACGAGCTGACCGCGATCGTCAACATCGGCGACGACGCCTGGATGCACGGCGTGCGCATCTGCCCCGACTTGGACACCTGCATGTACACCTTAGGTGGAGGTGTAGATCCCGAGCGCGGCTGGGGTCATCGTGACGAAACCTGGCATGCGAAAGAAGAACTCGTCCGCTACGGCGTGCAACCCGACTGGTTCCAACTGGGCGACCGCGACCTGGCGACCCACCTGGTGCGCAGCCAGATGCTGCGGGCCGGCTATCCCCTGTCCGAGGTGACCGCTGCACTGTGCGATCGCTGGCAGCCGGGCGCGCGACTGCTTCCCGCCAGTGACGACCGATGCGAAACGCACGTCGTCATCACCGATCCCGCCGACGACAGCCGACGCGCGATCCACTTCCAGGAATGGTGGGTGCGCTATCGCGCGCAGCTGCCGACGCACAGCTTCGCCTTCGTCGGATCCGAAACGGCCACTGCCACAACGGAAGTCACGGATGCCATCGCCGATGCCGACGTCATCCTGGTAGCGCCGTCCAATCCCGTGGTGAGCGTCGGTGCGATCCTGGCCATCCCCGGTATCCGTGCGGCACTGCGGTCCACCGGCGCACCCGTGGTCGGGTATTCGCCGATCATCGGCGGAAAACCGTTGCGCGGTATGGCCGACGAGTGTCTGAGCGTGATCGGCGTGGAATCGACCGCCGACGCGGTGGGGCGGTACTACGGTGCACGGGCAGGCACCGGCATCCTGGACTGCTGGCTGGTCCACGAAGGCGACCACGCCGACATCGACGGAATCGCGGTGCGCTCGGTGCCGCTGCTGATGACCGACCCGAAAGCCACCGCCGAGATGGTGAGCGCCGGCTTGGAGCTTGCGGGCGTGGCCGCGTGACGACCGGTGGTGAGCACGGCACCGCGTCGCCGATCGAGATCCTGCCCGTCACTGGACTTCCCGAGTTCCGTCCCGGCGACGACCTCGGCGAGGCGCTGGCCACCGCCGTGTCCTGGCTGCGCGATGGCGACGTAGTCGTGGTCACCAGCAAGGTGCTGTCCAAGTGTGAAGGCCGCCTGGTGCCCGCGCCGCAAGATCCCGAAGAGCGGGATGCGTTGCGCCGCAAGCTTGTCGACGATGAGGCCGTCCGCATACTGGCCCGCAAAGGCCGCACGCTGATCACCGAGAACAAACTGGGCATCGTCCAGGCCGCGTCCGGTGTCGACGGATCCAACATCGGCGCGGACGAATTGGCGCTGCTGCCCGTCGATCCAGATGGCAGCGCGGCGGCACTGCGGGCCGGGCTACGCAGCAGCCTCGGTGTCACCGTCGGCGTCGTCATCACCGACACGATGGGCCGCGCGTGGCGCAACGGCCAGACCGACGCCGCCGTCGGCGCGGCCGGCGTCCAGGTACTGCACGGCTACGCGGGCGCGGTCGACCGGCACGGCAACGAGTTGTTGGTCACCGAGGTCGCGGTCGCCGACGAAGTCGCCGCGGCGGCCGATCTCGTCAAGGGCAAACTGACCGCGATACCGGTGGCCGTGGTGCGTGGGCTGCCCGCCGGCGTCGTGGCCGACACCGATGCCACCGCCCGCCAGCTCGTGCGCCCCGGCATCGACGACCTGTTCTGGCTGGGCACCGCGGAGGCCCTGGAGTCGGGCCGCCGGCAGGCCCAGCTGCTGCGCCGCTCGGTGCGCCAGTTCAACAGCGAACCGGTGCCACCGGACCTCATCGAGGATGCCGTCGCCGAGGCGCTCACCGCGCCCGCACCGCACCACACCCGGCCGGTGCGGTTTGTCTGGCTGCAGACCCCCGCGACGCGAACCCGGCTCCTCGAGCGGATGCGCGACAAGTGGCGTTCGGACTTATCCGGCGACGGCAGGCCCGCCGACGCTGTCGAACGACGGGTGGCGCGCGGTCAAATCCTCTATGACGCACCGGAAGTCGTGATTCCGTTCATGGTGCCCGACGGGGCGCACAGCTATCCCGACGCCGCCCGTACCGACGCCGAGCACACCATGTTCACCGTCGCGGTCGGTGCTGCCGTGCAAGCCCTGCTGGTGGCACTGGCGGTCCGCGGGGTCGGCAGCTGCTGGATCGGCTCGACGATCTTCGCCGCCGACCTGGTCCGCGACGAGCTTGGCCTACCCGAGGACTGGGAACCGCTGGGCGCCATCGCCATTGGCTATCCCGAGCAGCCCGTCACCGAACCCCGCGATCCGGTGCCGGTCAGCGATCTGCTGGTGCGCAAGTGAGCGTCCGGTCCTCGGCGATCACGGTGCTGTCCGACTGGCAGCCACCAGACCGGTTTCAGGATTCGCTGCGGCACGCGGTGCTGGCGTTTTTGGATGCGCGCGAAGACGCCTGCCGTCGCGAATGCGCACCGGGACACATCACCGCCTCTGCGTTGGTGCTCGACCACACCGGCACCCAGGTTCTGCTCACGCTGCATCCGCGGCTGGGACGTTGGGTGCAACTGGGCGGGCACTGTGAGGAGTCCGACGCCGACATCCTCGCGGCGGCGCTGCGGGAGGCCACCGAGGAGTCCGGCGTCGAGGGCCTGCGGATCTCGCCGGATCTGGCCGCGGTCCACGTCCACGCGCTGACCTGCTCGCTGGGCGTGCCGACCCGCCATCTCGACATGCAGTTCCTGGCGCACGCGCCGGCCGGGGCACAGATATGGCTCAGCGACGAGTCAGTGGACCTGCGGTGGTGGCCGATCGACGCGTTGCCCCCCGGTTCTGACGATGCGCTGGGTTACCTCGTCGAGCGCGCCTACACGTCGCTGGAGTAGCGGATACCGCCGTCGGGAATGTGCACGCCGGGCCAGACCCGCGCTCCGCGCAACAGCTCGCAGCGGGCACCGATGTCGGCGCCGTCGCCGATCACGCCGTCACGAATGAGCGCCCGCGGACCAATCCGCGCGCCGAACCCGATAATCGACCGCTCGATGACGCTGCCGGCCTCGATCCGCACGCCGTCGAAGATGACCGCGCCGTCCAGCCGGGCACCGGGGCCGATCTCGGCGCCGCGTCCGACGACGGTGCCGCCGATGAGCAGCGCGCCCGGTGACACCGCCGCACTGTCGTGCACCAACTGCTCGCCGCGATGGCCACCCAGCGCCGGCGAGGGCGCGATGCCGCGCACCAGGTCGGCCGACCCGCGGACGAAGTCCTCCGGGGTGCCCATATCGCGCCAGTAGCTGCTGTCGACGTAGCCGCACACCTTGACGCCGTCGGACAGCAACGCCGGAAACACCTCACGCTCGACCGACACCTCGCGGCCCCGCGGGATGCGATCGATGATCTCGCGGGTGAACACATAACAGCCGGCGTTGATCTGGTCGGTCGGCGGATCCTGGGTCTTCTCCAAAAACGCTGTCACACGCCCGTTTTCAGTCGGCACACAGCCATACGCCCGCGGGTCGCCGACCCGCACCAGGTGCAACGTGAGATCCGCCTGCTGCTCATGGTGGTATGCCAGCAGCTGGCCGAGATCGCATCCGGACAACACGTCGCCGTTGAACACCATCACGGTGTCGTGGCGCAGATGGTCGGCGACGTTGGCGATGCCACCGCCGGTGCCCAGTGGATCCTGCTCGGTCACGTATTCGATCTGCAGGCCCAGCTTCGACCCGTCGCCGAATTCCGCCTCGAAAACCGTTGGCTTGTATGACGTGCTCAGAATCACGTGCTCGATCCCGGCGGCGGCGATCCGCGACAGCAGATGGGTGAGGAAAGGCAGCCCGGCGGTGGGCAGCATCGGCTTCGGCGCCGAGAGCGTCAACGGCCGGAGCCGAGTTCCCTTGCCGCCGACCAGGACGACCGCATCCGCTTTCGTCATCACTGCCCTTTCGCCGATTTGCGACGTTGGTCGAGCACCATCAGTCGCACGCGCGTCGCCAGCCCGGCCCGGAAGGCCCAGCGCAGCGGCGCGCGCCACGGTCCAGAATGCCGGTCGGCGAGATAGATGTACGTGCTTTTGTGATGTGCCGCCAAGTTGTGCGCCGACGCCCGCGCGGTGGCGTGCCCCTTGTGGTGCAACACTTCGGCGGACGGCACATAGACGTTGAGCCAGCCCGCCTTGGCCAGCCGATCACCCAGGTCGACGTCTTCCATGTACATGAAGTAGCGCTCGTCGAAGCCGCCGATCTGCTCAAATGCCGTGCGGCGGACCAGCAGACACGACCCGGACAACCAGCCCACCGGTCGCTCAGTGGGTTCCAGGCGCTCCTGACGGTAGGTAGTCGACCACGGATTGCCTTTCCAGAACGGTCCGACGACCGCGTGCAAGCCGCCGCGGACCAGGCTCGGGAGATGGCGCGCCGACGGGTACACCGACCCGTCCGGGTCGTGGATCAACGGACCGAGGGCACCCGCCCGCGGCCACCGGGCGGCTGCGTCCAGCAGCGCGTCGATGCTGCCGGGGCCCCACTGCACGTCGGGGTTGGCCACGATGATCCACTCATCGGCATCCCCCACCTCTTCGATCGCGCGGTTCACCGCGCTGCCGTAGCCGAGGTTGGACCCGGTGAAGAACAGTCGCACATCCGGGTAGCGCTGCACCGCGGCCTGCGGTGCGCCGTCGGTCGAGCCGTTGTCGGCCATGAGCACGCTGACCGGCCGTTCGGTCGCATGAGAGAGCGATGCCAGGAACCGGTCCAGATGCTTGCCCGGTGAATAGGTCACCGTGACCACCGGCAGGACGTCACTCACGGGTTGAGAGTAACGGTCAGGGACGCGCAGCCGCCTGGAGAGCATGAGCCAGCGCGTCCCGCCACGGCCGCAGCGGCGTCAGCCCGGCCCGTGCCGACTCCTGACCGGACAGTGCCGAATACGGCGGCCTGGCCGCGGGCCTCGGGTTGTGGTCGCTGCTCACCGGTTGCACCCGCTCAGGGTCGGCGCCGACGCCCTCGAACACCGCGCGGGCTTGCCCGAAGCGGCTGACCTCGCCCCCGTTGGCGGCGTGCACGATGCCGTGCGGCGCGTGCACGCGACCGTCGATGACCTCGAACAAGGCGCCCACCAGGTCGCCGGTATAGGTCGGCGAGCCGATCTGATCGTCGACCACCTCCAGGACCCGGTCACCGGCGGCCAGCTTGCGCATCGTGGCGACGAAGTCTTTGCCGTCCCCGCCGGTGTAGACCCAGGCGGTGCGGACCACGACGGCCTCCGGCAGCGCCGCCAGGACCGCTTCTTCCCCGGACAGTTTGGTCTGCCCGTAGACACTCAGCGGCCGGGTCTGGTCGTCCAACTCATAGGGGTGCGGCGCGGCATCACCGAACTCGCCGTCGAATACATAGTCAGTGGAGATGTGCACCAGTCGCGCGCCCGCCCGCGCGCAGGCCTGCGCGATGTACTGCGGGCCGGCCGCGTTGACCGCGTGCGCCCTGGCCTGGTCGGTCTCGGCGCCGTCGACGTTGGTGTAGGCCGCGCAGTTGACCACCACGTCGCCGGCCTGCACGATCTGGCCCGCCAGCTGCGGGTCGGCGATGTCCCATTGCGACGACGTCAGCGCCAGCACGTCGCGGCCCTGTCGAGTCGCCTCCGCCGTCAGGAAGCTGCCGACCTGTCCGCCGGCGCCGGAGATCACAAGTCTGCTTGCCATTTGCGCCGCTCCTCCTCATCGGCTCGCTCTGCATCGTCGCTGGCGGCCATGAGTCACGAGTCTGGCACGCCGGACGCGGCGCTACCCCCGATACCGTTGTTACGAAAGTAGTCTGTTGTGATGCCTGAGCAACGCGTGGCGCGTGTGATTGCGACCGTGGCGGCCGTGGCGGTCGTTCTGGTCACCGGGGTGGCGTGGACGAAGGTCCGCTCATTCGAGGACGGGATCTACCACGTCTTCGCACCCTCGTTGGGCAGCGGCGGTGACGACGGCGCGATCGACATTCTGCTGGTGGGCATGGACAGCCGCACCGATGCGCACGGCAACGCGCTGAGCCAGGAAGAGTTGGCGTCGCTGCGCGCCGGCGACGAGGTGGCGAGCAACACCGACACGATCATCCTGGTGCGTATCCCCAACAGCGGGAAGTCGGCGACCGCGATCTCGATTCCTCGCGACACCTACGTCACGGCGCCCGGTTTGGGCAAGACCAAGATCAACGGCGTATACGGCCAGACCAAGGAAGAAAAGCGCGTCAGCCTGGTCGAGTCGGGCGTCGCCGCGGCAGAAGCCGAAACGCAAGGAACCGAGGCCGGTCGCGAGGCGCTGATCAAGACGGTCGCCGACCTGACCGGCGTCACCGTCGACCACTACGCGGAGATCGGATTGCTGGGCTTCTCGTTGATCACCGACGCGCTCGGCGGAGTAAACGTCTGCCTCAAAGAGCCTGTCTTCGAACCTCTTTCGGGTGCCGATTTTCCCGCCGGCCCGCAGAAGCTCAACGGCCCGCAAGCGCTGAGCTTCGTCCGGCAACGTCACGAACTCCCCCGCGGCGACCTGGACCGGGTGGTGCGACAGCAGGTGGTGATGTCGTCGCTGGCCCATCAGGTGATCTCGGGTAAGACGCTGACCAGTCCGAAGACGATGAACCGTCTGCAGCAGGCCATCCAGCGCTCGGTTGTGCTGTCTTCCGGTTGGGACATCATGGATTTCGTGAACCAGTTGCAGAAGCTGGCCGGTGGTCGAATCGCGTTCGCCACCATCCCGGTTCTCGACGAGTCCGGCTGGAGCGACGACGGCATGCATAGCGTGGTGCGGGTCGACCCGCATCAGGTGCAGGACTGGGTCAGCGGGCTACTGCAGGGTCAGGCGAAGGGCAAGACCGACGAGCTGACCTACAGCCCGGACAAGACCAGCGCCAGCGTCGTCAACGACACCGACATCAACGGGCTCGCCGCATCGGTGTCACAGGTGCTGACCTTGAAGGGGTTCAGCACGGGTGCGGTCGGCAACAACGACGCCGCGCACGTGACCAGCAGCCAGGTGCAGGCCGCCAAGGCCGACGACGTGGGTGCGCAGGCGGTCGCCAAAGAGCTGGGCGGGCTTCCCGTCGTCGCCAATCAGTCGATACCGCCGGGCTCGGTCCGGGTGGTGCTGAGCAACGACTACACCGGCCCGGGTTCGGGCCTCGGCGACGGCCGGGCGACGATGGCGGCCTCGGCGAACTCCGGCGGGTCGGCACCCTCTGCTGCTCCCCCGCCGTCGCCGATCCTGACCGCGGGTTCCGACCACCCCGAGTGCGTCAACTGACCATGACCGTCAGCGGCGCGATTCTGGATCCGCTGCTGCGCGCCGACCCAGTTGGGCCGCGCATCACCTACTACGACGACGCCACCGGCGAACGCATCGAACTGTCCGCAGTCACGCTGGCCAACTGGGCGGCCAAAACCGGCAATCTGTTGCGCGAGGAGTTGGGCGCGGGACCGGCCAGCCGGGTTGCGGTGCTGCTGCCGGCCCATTGGCAGACCGCGGCGGTGCTGTTCGGGGTGTGGTGGATCGGCGCGGAAGTTCTGCTCGACGCCTCGGCGGCAGACGTCGCATTGTGCACGGCCGAGCGCCTCGACGAGGCGGACGCGACCGGCGCCGGCGAAGTGGCGGTGCTGTCGCTGGACGCATTCGGCCGACCGGCAGCCGACCTGCCCATCGGTGTCACCGACTACGCCACGGCGGTGCGGGTGCACGGCGATCAGATTGTCGCCGAACCCCGTCCCGGCCCGGCGCTGTCCGGCAGGTCCGTCGAGCAGGTGCTGACGGCCTGCCAAAACGCCGCGGCGGCAACGGGTTTGACGGCCGGTGACCGGGTTCTCTCGACCGCATCGTGGGATACTCCCGATGACGTGATCGATGGCCTGCTGAGCGTGCTCGCGGTCGGCGGATCACTGGTTCAGGTCGCCAACCCCGATCCGGCCGTGCTGGCGCGCCGGATGGAGACCGAAAAGGTCACTCGCACCATCTAGCCGCTCCCGTCACAGCAGCCTCGCCGAGGTGGCGGTGAGCTGTCTGCCCGCCTTCGAGCGACAACAGGCTTGGCCCTGCCAATTTGTCGCTCGAAGACGGGCACGACGGGTGCCCCGAAGTCTTGCCAGAGTCCCACGCACAATCCATATTGATATCGCAATATGTGGATGTTATCGTCGTCGAAAGTCATTAAGTCGGCCGTGACGGGAGGATGTTTCGCGATGGTTGTGCAGGGATTCTTGGGTAAGGCAGCCGGGACGGTAGTAACCGGCGTTGTCGGCGTGAGCGCCTACGAGCTGCTGCGGAAGGCCCTGGCCAAAGCCCCTCTGCATGATGCCGCCGTCACCGCGACCGAGTGGGGACTGCGCGGGACCCGGCGGGCCGAGGAAGCAGCGGAATCCGCCCGGTTGAAGGTGTCCGACGTCGTCGCCGAAGCCCGCGAGCGCATCGGCGAGGAAGCACAGCCTCCGGCCATCGGCGAGCACGACCACGAGCACTGAGGCATGACGGCTAGCCCGGATTTGGAGGTCATCTCCGACGCGGCCGGGCGCATGCGGGTGCGGGTGCCATGGGTTCGCGCAAACTCTCGACGCGCGGTCGCGGTCGAAGAGTCGGTGGACTCCCAGCAGGGAGTGCGCGCCGTCCACGCCTATCCCCACACCGGTTCGGTCGTGGTGTGGTATTCGCCGAAGCGCTGCGATCGCTCCGAAGTATTGGCGGCTATCGCGTCAGCCGAACACGTTGCCGCCGAACTGATTCCGGCGCGAACCCCGCGGTCGTCAGACATCCGCAACACCGAGGTGCTGCGGATGGTGATCGGCGGGGCGGCGCTGGCACTGCTCGGGATTCGCCGCTACGGGTTCAACCGGCCGCCGCTGCTGGGCCCGTCCGGCCAGCTGGTCGCCACCGGCGCCACGGTGTTCATGGGCTATCCGTTTCTGCGCGGCGCGCTGCGCTCGCTGCGGTCCGGGCGCGCAGGCACTGACGCACTGGTGACCGCGGCGACCGTCGCCAGCCTGGTGCTGCGCGAGAACGTGGTCGCGCTCACCGTGCTGTGGCTGCTGAATATCGGTGAATACCTTCAGGATTTGACGCTGCGCCGGACCCGGCGCGCCATCTCCGATCTGCTGCGGGGCACCGCCGACACGGCGTGGATCCGCCTGGACGACGGTAACGAGGTACAGGTGCCGATCGACAGCGTGCAGATCGGCGACGACGTCGTGATCCACGATCACGTCGCGATACCGGTCGACGGTGACGTTGTCGACGGCGAGGCGATTGTCGACCAGTCCGCGATCACCGGCGAGACCCTGCCCGCGAGCGTCGTCGCGGGGGCAGTGGTGCACGCGGGTTCGGTGGTGCTGCGCGGCCGTCTGGTGGTGCGCGCTCGCGCGGTCGGCAACGAGACCACGATCGGACGCATCATCTCCCGCGTCGAAGAGGCACATCACGATCGGGCGCCCATCCAGACCGTCGGCGAGAACTTCTCCCGCCGCTTCGTGCCCATCTCGTTCATCGTCTCCGCGGTCACCCTCGCCCTCACCGGAGACGTCCGGCGAGCCATGACCATGCTGCTGATAGCCTGCCCGTGCGCGGTGGGCTTGTCGACACCGACGGCGATCAGTGCGGCGATCGGCAACGGCGCGCGGCGCGGCATCCTGATCAAGGGCGGCTCGCACCTGGAGCAAGCCGGCCGGGTGGACGCGATCGTGTTCGACAAGACCGGCACGCTCACTGTCGGGCGACCGGTAGTGACGAACATCATTGCGTTACATAATGATTGGCAACCCGAGCAAGTACTCGCCTACGCCGCGAGCTCAGAGCTACACTCTCGGCACCCGTTGGCCGAAGCCGTGATCCGGTCCACCGAGGAACGCCGCATCACCATCCCGCCGCACGAGGAGTGCGAGGTACTGGTCGGCCTGGGCATGCGGACCTGGGCGGACGGTCGGACATTGCTGCTGGGCAGCCCGTCGCTGCTGCGCTCGGAAAAGGTCAAGGTTTCGAAGAAGGCGGCCGACTGGGTCGACAAGCTGCGCCGCCAGGCGGAAACGCCGCTGCTGCTCGCCGTCGACGGCACGCTCGTCGGGCTGATCAGCCTGCGCGACGAAATCCGCACCGAAGCACCCGACGTGCTGAAAAGTCTGCGCGGCAACGGCATTCGCCGCATTGTGATGCTAACCGGCGACCACCCCGATATCGCGAGCGTCGTTGCGGACGAACTCGGTATCGACGAATGGCGCGCCGAGGTGCTGCCCGAGGACAAGCTTGCGGTGGTCCGCAACCTCCAAGACGAGGGCTACATCGTCGGAATGGTCGGTGACGGCATCAACGACGCACCGGCGCTGGCAGCCGCCAACATCGGCATCGCGATGGGCCTGGCCGGTACCGACGTCGCGGTCGAGACCGCTGACGTCGCGCTGGCCAACGATGATCTGCGACGCCTGCTCGATGTCGGCGACCTGGGCGCCCGGGCTGTCGACGTCATCCGGCAGAACTACGGCATGTCGATCGCCGTCAACGCCGCCGGGCTGCTCATCGGCGCCGGCGGCGCCCTGTCACCGGTGCTCGCGGCGATCCTGCACAACGCGTCGTCGGTTGCCGTCGTCGCCAACAGTTCACGGCTGATTCGGTACCGGCTGAACTGACCGCCCGTTCGAGGTCGGCCTCGTACGATGTGCGCAACCGGCGAAAGGCTCGACCGGGCGAAAGGATGCACACGTGTCATCGACCCCCCTCGACCCCATTGCCAGCGAACGGCTCTCGCACGCCGACAAGGTCTTCACGTCGGATCTGTCCATCAACGAATTCGCACTTCTGCACGGCGCCGGTTTCGAGCCGCTCGATCTGGTGATGGGTGTCTCGGTCTACCACGTCGGTTACCAATTCGCCGGGATCCGGCAGCAATCCGAGCTGCCGGTGCTGACCGAGGCGACCTACCGGGCGCGCTGGAACGCGATGGCCCGCATGCAGGCCGAAGCCGACTCGCTGGGGGCCGACGGCGTCGTCGGTGTGCGCCTGGAATGGCGCCAGCACGGCGCCGAATCCGAGCACCTGGAGTTCATCGCGGTCGGCACCGCGGTCCGATACACCCCGAAACCGGGGGCGTTCAAACGCGGCAACGGACAGGCGTTCTCCAGCCACCTGTCAGGACAGGACATGGCGACCCTGCTTCGATCGGGCTACGCACCGGTGGCGTTCGTGATGGGCAACTGTGTGTTTCACATTGCCGCGCAGGGCTTTATGCAGACGCTGCGACAGATGGGCCGCAACTTGGAAATGCCACAGTGGACCACGGGCAACTACGAAGCGCGCGAGTTGGCCATGTCGCGGATGCAGAGCGAAGCCGAACGCGACGGCGCATCCGGAGTCGTCGGGGTGCACTTCGCCATCCAGAACTATGCGTGGGGCTACCACACGGTGGAGTTCTACGCTGCCGGAACGGCTGTGCGCCGCAGCGGCACACCCGAAACCATCGCACCGTCGTTCGTGCTCGCCATGAACGACTGATGACGGCCTTCGACGCCGAGCGAGTGAGCCGCACCGTCACCGGCGCGCTGGCCGGGCCCGGCGGAATCGCGTTGGTGATCAACGTCTTCGCCGGGCTACCCGGAGTCACCCACACCGCGGCCCGTCGGGGGATGTTCCGGTCACAGCCCGCGCGGCTGCAGATCGGCGACTGGCGCTACGAGGTCACTTCCGACAACCGGCTGAGCGCCGCACACGTGGTCAGCGGCATCGTGATCGCCGAGGAGGTGCTGCTGGCCGACGCGGTGGGGCCGCACCTGGCCCGCTCGCTCGGGCAGATTGTCGCCCGCCACGGTTCGGCCGTCATCCCGAACATCGATGCGGCGATCGACGCGTTGAGCGCCGGCGCAGGGTGAATTAGCACCGGCCCGAGCACAGGGGTGCGATAATGCCCGGGTTAGGCGATGACGATGCAGGAAGCCGGTGTGAATCCGGCGCGGTCCCGCCACTGTTATCGGGGAGCGAACCTCACTAGCCACGGCCGCGAGCTGGAAGGCGAGGTAAGCAGCGATCCGAGAGCCAGGACACTCGCGTCGTCGCATCCTGCAACCCGGGGCGGTCGACCCCGAGAGAGCTGGCGAGCGTCGATGTCACGCGCCTTCTTCACCCGTCCTGAGCCGGTGTGCGAGGTCTCGGAGCTAAGCACCGCGGGCGTCCTTGCCGAGATCTCACAGATCAACGACTACTTCGCCGTCGGCACCGGGCCGATAGACCGCGGCTGGCGATCGTTGGAGCAGCTCTACACCGATCACGCACTGCTCGACGGCATCGTCGGTCGAGTGCAGACCCGCATCGGCGCACCGGAGCGGCGGGTCGCGGTGTCCATCTTCTTCCTCGGCTTGGCCGCGCGACTGTGGTCGGTCGGCATCGGCGCTGTCGTCGGCCACGGTCTGCTGCCCGACCTTGCGGCCGATCGCCTGTTGTTCCGCGAAACCGGCGGCCAGATCACGTTGCACATCGCTCGTCCGGTGGGCCGGCGAGGCGACGACCTGGCGCCGATGCTGGCCGACACCGTGCTCGACGGGCACCTGACACCGCTGGGCGCCGCACTGCGGCAGGTTTCGCAGGAGTTGTTGCGCGGCAACGCCGCATCCGCACTACTCGGTGCCGCGCACCAATACGAGCGCCACCGCGCTGCGGACTCAGCCGGTCCGGCGCGTCGACTGGCCCGAAGCTTGTGCAACGACCAACGCCTCGCCGGAGCGGTGATTTTCGGTGATACCGGCTATCGCCGCTCCAGCTGCTGCCTCTACTACCGCGTACCCAATGGCGGGGTTTGCGGCGACTGCGTTTTCACGCACATCCCCGGC
Organism: Mycobacterium sp.; assembly: GCA_049589475.1. GTDB lineage: Bacteria > Actinomycetota > Actinomycetes > Mycobacteriales > Mycobacteriaceae > Mycobacterium. The sequence continues at coordinate 1,206 of JBAWAV010000001.1, read as the reverse complement.
ACTCGTGGCAGAAAGGACGCGTCATGACCGCCCCGATCTGGATGGCCGCGCCCCCCGAAGTGCATTCTGCGTTGCTGAGTAGTGGACCCGGACCGGGTTCGCTGCTGGCGGCGGCCGAAGCGTGGAAAGCGTTGAGCGTCAACTACACCGAGACCGTCAACGAGCTGACCGCGGTGCTCAACGGTGTGCAGGCGGGGACGTGGGCCGGCCCGAGCGCGGCGGAGTACGTCGCCGCCCACGCGCCGTATCTGGCGTGGCTGACCCAGGCCGGCGCCGACGCGGCCGCAACGGCCGCACAGCAGGAAGTCGCGGCCACGGCCTACACAACCGCTCTGGCCACCATGCCGACATTAGGCGAGCTGGCCGCCAACCACGCCACCCACGCGGTGCTGCAGGCGACAAATTTCCTTGGCATCAACACGATTCCGATCGCGGTGAACGAAACGGACTACGCGCGGATGTGGATCCAGGCCGCCACCGTGATGGGCACCTATCAGACCATCACCGGCGCGGCAGTGGCAGCGTCACCGCAGACCACCGCGGCGCCGCAGATCGTAAAGGCCACTGCGACAGCGTCTCCCGCCGCCTCGACCTCGTCGTCGCCCCCCGACACCGAAGACCAATGGCTGGCCTGGCTGCAGAAGATCGGATACACCGATTTCTACAACAACGTCCTACAGCCGCTGATCGACCAACTCGACAACAACCCCTTCCTGATAGCACTTTTCACCCAAATCGATCCTTACCTGCTCGAACTGGGCAATCCGCTGTCCTTCCTCAGCCCGTACAACATCGCGTTCGCACTTGGCTACCCGTTGGATATCGGTTCCTACGTCGCCTACCTGTCCGAAACCTTCGCCTATATCGGGGCCGACATCACCGCGGCGTTCGCTACGGGTAACCCGTACGCCATCGGCCTGACCCTGGTGCTCGACACCGTCGAAGCGATCGGCACGGTCATCACCGACACCATCGCGTTGATGAAGACTCTGCTCGAATCGGTGGTGGTGCTGATCCCCACGGTTCTGCCGCTGTTGACCGTCCCGCTGGTTCCGTTGGCGGCTGCCCCGTTGGCGGGCTTCGCGGGCCTGGCGGGGTTGGCGGGATTGGCCGCCATACCGCCGATCCCCGTTCCCCCGCTCCCGATGCCGCTCGCCATGGCGGCACCTCCGGGCCCGACGCCCGTGCCGACCCCCGCCCCGGCAC